>DATEGE010000075.1:0-24488 GCA_035280265.1 Gemmatimonadales bacterium
TTACACCTCGACGTAGTTCCGGAACTCGAAGATGCGGGCGCCCGTCAAGCGCTCGATCCAGTCGGAGAGATAGTAGCGCACGAAGCCCAGCCGAAAGCGGCGAGGGCCGAGCGCGGGCATAGGCTCGCGCGCGCGCGCCGCGATCCACTCCCGCACGGCCCAGGGATGCGTCCCCGTAAAGCGGCGCAGCAGCGGCATCCAGCCGAGCGTCGGGCGGCGTTGCGCGGCCGCCGCTCGTTCGCGGCTCCAGGGAAATAACGTCTTGCTCGCCTCGTACTTCTCCCCGATCGCTCGCAACGGGCGCGCCCAGCCGTAGTGAAACATCTCGGCATCGGTGAGCCGGGCGCGGATCGGTCGCAGCTCGGACCCGACCCGAAACCCTTGCGCGTCCCGAAACGAGCGGATGTCGCGCTTCGCGAGGCGCACGCAGCGCACCTCGCGACGGTAGTAGCGTCGCGCGGTGGCGAGCGTATCGAAGTTGCCCCAGAAATGCTGGTACCGGACCAGCAGTCCTTCCACGCGCGGGTCGGCGTCCCATTCGGTCATCGCCTGTTTCAGGAGCGGCGCCCCGCGCTCGTGCAGCACTTCGTCGGCCTGGACGTACACACCCCAGCTCCCGCGGCACGCGTCCATGGCCCGCTGCGTCTCGGCCGAGAGGACCAGACTGTGCCGGCTCAGGTCCCAAACGGTGTCGAGAATGCGCACGCGCGGATCGCCGATCGAGGCCACGAGGTCGCGCGTCTCGTCATCCGACTTGCCGACGTTCACGACCACCTCGTCGCACAGGTCCAGGATCGAGCGGATCGCCGGAACGATCGGATAGTCCAGCTTGACCGCGTTCCGAACGATGGTGAAGCCAGAGATCATGTCAGGTGCGGAACTGCATGTCGTGCAGCCGGCGATACAAGCCGCCGGCGGCGTACAACGTATCGTGGGTGCCGCGCTCCACGATGCGCCCTTCGGCGAGCACGACGATCAGGCTGGCGTGCTGCACCGTGGCCAGGCGGTGCGCGATCACGAAGGTGGTGCGGTGCGCCATCAGGCGATCGATGGCTTCCTGCACCAGCCGCTCCGACTCCATGTCGAGCGCGCTCGTCGCCTCGTCCAGGATCAGAATCGGCGGGTCGCGCAGCAGCGCGCGAGCGATGGCGATACGCTGGCGCTCCCCGCCCGAGAGCCGTGTGCCCCGCTCGCCGAGCAGCGTGTGGTAGCCGTCGGGGAGCTGGGAGACGAACTCGTGGGCGTTGGCCGCCCGCGCGGCGGCCTGCACCTGGTCGAGGGTGAAGTCGCGCCGCCCGTAAGCGATGTTCGAGAACACCGAATCGTTGAGCAGGATCGTTTCCTGCGAGACGATGCCCATCAGGCCGCGCAGGCTGGAGCGCGTGAACTGCGAGATCGGCACGCCGTCCATGAGGATCGCGCCGCCCGTGGGCTCGTAGAAGCGCGGCAGCAGGTCCAACAGCGTCGTCTTCCCCGCCCCCGACGGCCCCACGATCGCTACCACATGCCCGCGCCGCACGTCGAGGTCGATGCCAGCGAGCACCCGCCCCCCTCCCTGACCGTTGTAGGAGAACTCGACGCCGCGGTACTCGATCCGCTGCTCGAACCGGGCGGGCCGCTCGTCGGGCCGGTCGCCCTCTTCGGGCGTGAGATCCAGGACCTCGAACACCCGGTCCGCCGCTGCCAGCGCGCCGGCCATCGCCGTCGGGTAGTTCGCGACGGACTTGACGGGCGACATGAGCTGCAGCGCGACGGCGATGAAAGCGATCAAGATCTCGGGTCGGATCACCGCCGACGGCCCCAGCGCGAGCCGCGTGCCCACGACGAAGATCAAGAGGAGGACGATACCGGCGAAGACCTCGGAGAGCGGGCTGGTGAGCGTGGAGTAGCGCTGGGCCCGGAGCACGCCGCGACGGTTCTTGTCGGCGAGCGCGCGGAAGCGCTGCGCCTCGAACGGCTCCGCCACGTACGCCCGCACCAGCTTGATCGACCCCACCAGCTCGCTCACGAGACTGGTGAGTTCGCCGCGTTGGTCCGCTTGCTCGCGCGAGCGCCGCCGCACCTTCGCCACGACCGGCCGGACGATGAGCGGGAGCAGCGGCGCGGCCGCCAGGGCGATCAGCGTCAACCGCCATGACAGCCCCAGCAGGATCGCGACGTACACGACGATGAGGCAGACGTTCTGGATCAGCGACGCGAGCGCGGCCGTGATCGCCGTCTTCACCTGATCGGTGTCGCTGATCACCCGCGCCAACAGCTGACCACCGCGGGTGCGCTGGAAGAAGCCGAGTGGCAGGCTCTGCAGATGCTCGAACAGCTGCACGCGCAGGTCGCGCACCACACCCTCTTGGATCGCGACGCTCGACACCGCGGCGGCGTAGGTCAGCACGTTCTTGAGGATCAAGGTGACGACCAGAACCACGACGACGTTGCGCAGTGCGCCCTCGGGCGATCCGGCCGCGAGCAGCGGACCGGCCACCGCGCCGAGCACGCGCTCCACGGTGGAGCCACCGGTCTCGGGCAGCGGCTGCTGCCCGAACAGGGTGCGCAAGAACGGGATCAACAGGACAAACGTCGCGCCGTTCAAGAGCGACGCGACGATCGTGGCGACGAAGTTGGCGACGAAGAGGAACGCGTGGGGACGGAGCAGCTGCAGCAGCCGGCTGCTGCGACCCATCAACCCGCCTTCCGGACGGGGGCGCCACCCCCGCCCCGCGGCGTGAGCAGCGCGACAGGGAGGATCACCTCTTCGGGGGTGACGCCGCCGTGCAGGAACGAGCCGCGGTACCGGGCCTGATACTCGCGCAGCTTTGTGGGATAGACGAAAAACCGGTCCGCCGTGGCCAGCAGCAGCCGGACCCCGAGCCCCATCCCCGGCAGGCCGAAGCTCTTCAGGTCCTCGACGAGAATCGCCGCCGCCGGGTCCTCGCTCTTCAGGTCCTCACCGAACTTGTAGCGCAGGTTGGCCGTGGCATCGCGCTTGGCGAACACCGTCGCCGGCGTCTCGCAGTGAATCGAGCCATGGTCGGTGGTGAGCAGCACGCTGACCCCACGCCGCTCGGCTTCCTGCAGCGCCGCCAGCACAGGTGACCGCTCGAACCAGGTGCGCGTCAGATTCCGCAGCGCCGCCTCGTCGCGCGCCACCTCGTACAGGATCGCGCTCTCCGACCGGCCGTGCGTGAGCTGATCCACGAAGTTGAAGACCAGCGCCGTCACGCCGTCCTGCGCCAGGTGGGCCGGGAGGCGCCGCACCAGGTCGCCTTCCCCGGAGCTGAACACCTTCTCGTAGCGCACCGGCACCGAGCGACCCACCAGCTCCGCCAGTTGCTCCGTGAGCAGCTCGTTCTCATGGGCGTTGAGGCTCTCTTCATCGGATGCCTGGCCCCACCAAGTCGGATGCCGCGCCGCGATCTCCATAGGGAACATCCCGGAGAAAATTGCGTTGCGCGCGAACGGCGTCGCGGTCGGCAGGATGCTGTAGTAGTACGACTCCTCGACGTCGAACAGCGGCGTCACCAGGTCGCGCAGCACCTCCCACTGATCGAGCCGCAGGCAGTCGATGACGACGAACAGGACGCGCCCTGTGGACTGCAGCACCGGCACGAGGAATTCGGCGCCCACATCGACCGAGAGCGGCGGCCGGTCGCCTTCCGGTCCCGCGAGCCAGCGCGGGTACTGCCGGGCGACGTACTCGGCGAAGTCCCGACGCAGGGCTCCCTGCAACGCGCGCAGCGCCTCGGAGAGACCCGGCTCGTTGGCCGCCGCCAGCCGTACCTCCCAACGCGCCAGCTCCACCACCAGCTCGATCCACTCGCGCCAGGCGAGGGTGGCGCCGCGCCGCCCCTCGAGCTCGCGGAACCGCGTGACGAAATCGCGTGCCAAGCGCTGCTGGCGAATGCGATCGCCCTCGAGCAGCCGCGTGATTACCGAGAGGATCTGGCGCGGCTGCACCGGCTTCACGAGGTAGTCGTCCACCTCGATGCCGATCGCCTCGCGCAGCGTGCCCTCGTCCTCGCTCTGCGTCACCATCACGACGGCCATCGCGGGATCGATCGCGCGGATCTCGCCGATCAGCTCGAGCCCGCGCCGGCCCGGCATCTGCTCGTCCAGCAGCACGACGCTGTAGGGCTGACGGCGCAGCAGCGCGAGCGCGTCGTCGCCGTGAGCCGCGGCCGCCACCGTGAACCCCTCGCCCTCGAGAAATCGCCGGTGGGCGGCGAGCCCCTCCACTTCGTCGTCCACCCAGAGAATGGTCTTGGGCCGCGGCATAGGCCAAAGCTAACGGCGACTGGCGAAGCCGGGCAACGCGACCGACATTTCGCGACGTGCTGTGCGTCCTGCTGGTGCGCTTCAGCTCCATCGGCGACATCCTGCTCACCACCCCGCTCGTGCGCGCGCTCGCCCGCCGTCACCCCGAGGCGAAGCTGGTGTACGTGACCAAGCGGGCCATGGCGCCCCTGGTCGCCGACAACCCGCACCTCGCCGAGGTCGTCACGCTCGAGCCGGGCGAGCCGACCCGCCATCTCGCGCGGCGGCTCCGGCCCCTCGCCCCCACCCACGGGCTCGATCTCCACGGCAGCCTCCGCAGCCGCGCGCTGCGCATGCTGGTGCGCTGTCGCTGGTCCGGGTACAGCAAGCGGAAGCTCGCGCGCGGGCTCCTGATCCACTTGGGCCTCGACGTGTACCGCAACCACACGCCCACCCCCGTCGCCGAGCGCTACTTCCAGGCCGCGCGCCGACTCGACGCCCGGCCGGACGGCGGACCACCCGAGTTCCATCTGAGCCTCGGCGCCCAGGAGCGCGCGTCGCAGTGGCTGGCCGAGCACGGGGTTGGAGACAGCGAGCCGCTGGCGGCGCTGGCACCCGGCGCCGCCCACGCCACCAAGCGCTGGCCCGTGGCGCACTGGAGCGCCCTCGCCGATCGGCTGCGCGCCGACGGTTATCGGCCGCTCGTGGTGGGCGGGCCTGACGACCGCGGGCTCGCGCAGCAGCTCGCCGCCCAGCGCGGAGACGGGCGCGGCGCGCCCGTGAGTGCGGCCGGGGAGTGCTCCCTCCAGGAGACCGGGGCGCTGCTCGCGCGGGCCCGCGTCGTCGTGTCGGGCGACACGGGCGTGATGCACATGGCGACCGGCGTCGGCACGCCGGTGGTCGCGCTGTTCGGCCCGACCGTCAGGCAGTTCGGCTTCTTCCCCTACCGCGCCCGCTCGGTGGTGCTCGAGCGCCCACTCGACTGCCGTCCCTGCTCCGCCACCGGGACCGCGACCTGTCCCCTGGGCCATCATCGCTGCCTCGAGGACATCATGCCCGGCGAGGTGGTCGCTGCCGTACACGCGCTCGTGGCGTGAACTCCGCTACGACTCCCGCCGAGGAACGGCTGATCGGTCTCGTCGCCACAGCGGTGCGCGGCCCCAAGCGGGAGGGGCTGTTCGCGCTGTGGCTCGTGGTGCGTACGGCGGAGGGCCTGCTCCCGCCCCATCCCCTCTCCGGCAAGAACCACCGGCGCCGCCTCCAGGCGCTCGATGCGCGGCTCGCGAGCCTCGCTCTCCCCGGGCCACTCAAGCGTGCGCTCGGGGCGGCGTGTCACCACCTCGCCATGGCTACCCCAGCGGCCGCGGCGCTGGTGCTGTCGCAACTCGTCGCTCCCGCACGAGAGGTCCTCGGGCCTGAGGCGGGTGAGGCCGTTGCTGTTGCAGCACGGAGCGCGCGCATACATCTATAAAGGCTGGACGCAGAGTCGCGCAGGCGCATAGACGCACAGGAAGGGCCATCATGACGACTCGACGGTTCCCGAAGCGACCATCGCTGGAATCCCTGGTGGAGCGCGTGGATCAGCAGCGCCCGGGCGACGTGGCGGGCGACACGGTGCCGACAGGGTTTCCGTCGATCGATCGAATCCTGGGCGGCGGCCTGCGGCGCCGAGATCTCATCGTGCTGGGCGGCGATGTGGGCTCCGGCAAGTCGGCGCTCGCCTTGGGCCTGGCATTGCGCACGGCCCAGCAGGGGATCGTGGTGGCGCTGCTCTCGGGAGAGATGGACGAGGAGCGGTTGATGGAGCGCGCCCTCGCGGTCGAGGGGCGCGTGGCGGTCGACGAGCTGCGCGGCGCCAAGCTCAACGATCAGACCCGCGCCGGCATCGGGGGCGCGGCGGTGCGGCTGCGTGATCTGCCGCTCAGCATCGTGCCGCTCGCCGCTCCCGATTTCGAGGCGGCCGCCGAGCGGCTCGATCCGCTGCGCCAGCTCGGGCTCGTGGTCGTCGATTACCTCCAGCTCGTGCCGTCGCCGCGTAGCGTGGCGCGCTCGACGCAGGACGAGGACCTCGCGCTCGTCCTGCAGCGCCTCAAGGCGCTGGCGCTCGAGCGCCAGGTGGCGCTCGTCGTCGTGTCCCAGCTGCCCAAGTTCGACCCCAAGCGCCCCAACGCCCGCCCGGCGCTCGACGACTTCGGACACCTGGGAGCGACCAAGCAGCACGCCGACGTGGTGCTCGGCATCTATCGCGAGGACATGTACAACCCCGGATACGGAGTGGAAGGAGCGACTGAGCTCATCGTGCTCAAGAATCGCAACGGGCCGACGGGGTTCGTCGACCTGTACTTCTATCGGCGCTGGATGCGGTTCGAAGACATGCTCGACCCTGACCGCTGAAAATGCTAAGTTGGACCCATGGCCGGCCACAGTAAGTGGAAGCAGATCAAGCGCAAGAAGGCCGTCACCGACGCCCGGCGCGGAGCGCTCTTCACCAAGCTGATTCGTGAAATCACCATCGCCGCGAAGCAAGGGGGCGGCGACCCCGCGGGGAACGCCCGCCTCCGCACCGCTATCGACGCGGCCAAGGCCGAGAACATGCCGCTCGACAACATCGAGCGCGCCGTCAAGAAAGGCACCGGGGAGCTCGAGGGCGTCACCTACGAGGAAGTCACCTACGAGGGCTATGGCCCGGGCGGAACCGCGATCTTCATCGAGGCGACCACCGACAATGCCAACCGCACCGTCGCCGAAATCCGCAACCTGTTCCAGCGGCACGGCGGCAACCTCGGCGCCGCCCACTCGGTCTCGTGGATGTTCGACCGCAAGGCCCAGATCACCGTGGATGCGACTCGCGCCAACGAGGACGCCACCATGGAGGCGGCGCTCGAAGCCGGGGCGGACGACATGGTGCGCGACGGCGACGTCTTTCTCATCACGGGCCCGGTGAGCCAGCTCCATCAGATCACCGAGCGTCTCAAGGCCAAGCAGATCCCCAGCCAGGCGGCCGAGATCGCGATGCTCCCGAAGAGCACGGTGAAGGTGGACGCCAAGGACGCAAAGCAGCTGCTCCGACTGATCGAGGCGCTGGAGGAGATGGACGACGTCGCGAGGGTCTCTGCGAACTTCGACATCGACGCCGAGGCGCTGGCGGCGGCGACGGCCTAGCGTGAGGGTGCTGGGCGTCGACCCCGGGACGTCGGTCACCGGCTATGGCGTGATCGAGACGGGGAACGGCGCATCAGGCGTCGGTCGGCTGGTCGAGTGCGGCGTGATCCGCTTCACCGGTCGCAGCCCCTTGCCGCGTCGCCTGCAGGAGTTGCACCACCACATCACTGGCCTCATCGCCCGCCACGCCCCCGACGCGCTCGCGCTCGAGAACCCGTTCTACCGGCGGAACGTCAAGACGACGTTGGTGCTGGGGCATGCCCGCGGGGTGATCATGCTCGCCGCCGAGCAGGCTGGGATCGCGATTGCTGACTACCAGCCGGCCACGGTGAAGAAGACCGTCACCGGGGCGGGCGGCGCTCCCAAGGGTCAAGTGGCAAGCGTCGTGGCGCGACTGCTGCGACTGCGTGAGGCGCCCACGCCAGCAGACGCCGCCGACGGCGTGGCCGTGGCGCTCACGCACATCCTCCGCTCGTGATCGCGCAAGTCTCCGGCCGGCTGGCCGCCAAGCAGGCGGACCGGGTCGTCATCCAGACGAGCGGGGGCGTAGGGTACGAGATCGTCGTCCCGCTGGGCGTGATGGAGCGGCTCCCGGCTGTGGGCGACGCGGTGAGCCTCGCCACCGAGTTGGTGGTGCGGGAGGACGGGTGGTCACTATACGGCTTCGGCGACGAGGCGGGGCGACGGCTGTTCCAGCGGCTCATCGGCGTCTCGGGAGTGGGGCCGAAGATCGCCATCGCGCTGCTCTCCACGCTCGGGGTGGAGCGGGGCGCGCGCGCGGTGCAGGAGCGGAACATCGCCCTGCTCTCCTCGGTGCCGGGAATCGGGAAGAAGACCGCCGAGCGGCTGGCGCTTGAACTGGCCGACAAGCTCGGCGAGTTTGCTGAGGTCGCGAGCGAAGCCTCGGGCGTCCCGACAGGAGGCGCCGCGGCCGCGGCGCTGCAGGCGCTCGAGCGACTCGGCTACGCCACGGCGGAGGCCGACCGCGCGTTGCGCCAGGTGCTCGCCGCGGACGGTGGCGGGAGGGGGGGGGTCGGAGGTACGGTGCCGGAGACCGAGACGCTCGTCCGCCGGGCGCTCCAACTGCTCACGCACGGATGAGACATGACGACGGCTGAGTGGATCTGCACGCGCTGCGGCTCGACTAATCGCGCGCTCGTGTCCGACACCGCGACGCGGGCCGAAGACGAGTGCGTGACGTGTCACACGCGCCACGTGCTCGAGCGCGACCCGCGGCCGGTGCGGTGGCGCGCCCGGCCGATCGGGAAACGAGCCGCATGAGCGGCGCCCGCGCCCACGTCACCACCCCGGACGCGCTCCCTGACGAGCGCCTCACCGACGCCGCGCTGCGTCCCTCGCGGCTCGACGAGTTCGTAGGCCAGGCGAAGGTGAAGGAATCGCTGCAGATCGCGATCGACGCCGCGAAGCAGCGCCGCGAGCCACTCGACCATGCGCTGTTCTTCGGGCCCCCGGGCCTCGGCAAGACCACCCTCGCGCTGCTCATGGCCAAAGAGCTCGGAGTCAACATCCGCACGACGTCGGGCCCGGTGCTCGAGCGACCGGGTGATCTCGTGGGGCTGCTCACCTCGCTCGACGCCGGCGACATCCTGTTCATCGACGAGGTGCACCGGCTGCGCCCCGCACTCGAAGAATTCCTCTACCCCGCCATGGAGGACTACCGGGTGGACGTCCGCATCGCCGATGGAGCGCACGCCCAGACGATTCCCATGGCGCTCGAGCGATTCACGTTGATCGGCGCCACCACCCGATTCGGCCTCTTGACTCCGCCGATGCGAGCGCGTTTCGGGCTGGTGGAGCGGCTCTCGTACTACCCGCCCGACGATCTCGCGCAGATTCTGGTCCGCTCGGCGGGAATCCTCGGCGTCCCCACGGACGCGGCCGGTATTGCCGAGATCGCGCGGCGCAGCCGCGGGACCCCGCGCGTCGCGAACCGGCTCCTGAAGCGAGTGCGCGACTACGCCCAGGTGCGCGCCGGCGGGACGATCTCGGCGCAGGTGGCCGCCGAGGCGCTGAAGCGGCTGGACGTGGACGAGTTCGGCCTCGACGACATGGACGGCCGTATCCTGAAGACGATCATCGAGCAGTTCGAGGGCGGCCCCGTGGGCCTGACCACCATCGCTGCCGCCGTGGGGGAGGATCCCGGAACGCTCGAGGAAGTGTACGAGCCGTTCTTGATGCAGCAGGGCTTCCTCGCCCGCACTCCGCGGGGCCGATGCGCGACGGGATCCGCATACCGGCATTTCGGGTTTGCGCCGCCCAGAACCGCAGACCAGCCGACGATGTTTGACAGCTGAACGCGGAACGCGGAAGTGGGAACGCGGAACCGAAGCACGCTCATCTGTTCCGAGTTCCGCGTTCCACGTTTATCCCATGCGCACCTCGGATTTCGATTATTCGCTCTCCCCCTCGCTCATCGCCCAGCATCCCCTTCCGGACCGCGCAGCGAGCCGGCTGTTGCTGCTCGACCGCGCGACCGGCGGAATCCGGCACGGGAGCTTCCCGGACCTGATCGAGCTGCTTGCCCCCGAGGATGCGCTGGTGCTGAACGTGTCCCGCGTCATTCCGGCGAGGCTGCGAGGGACGCGTGGCTCCGGCGCGTCGGCCGAGCTCCTGCTCGTCCGGGAGCTACCGGACGGCACCTGGCTGGCGATGGGTCATCCCGGCGGGAAGCTCAAACCGGGGCGCCAGGTCCACTTCGGCTCCGACAGCGCGGTCGAGGTCGTGGGGATGCTGGGCGGCGGATTGCGCCGGGTGCGGTTCGTGGGCACGCTCGACGCGGCGGCGACACTCGCCAAGTACGGTGCCGTCCCGCTCCCGCCTTATATCCGCCGGCCGCCAGGCCCCGAGGACCGCGAGCGCTACCAGACCGTGTACGCCGCGCACGACGGCAGCGCCGCCGCGCCCACCGCCGGGCTCCACTTCACTCGGGAGCTGCTCGCCCGCGTGCGCGACTCGGGGGTCGCAATCGTGGATATCGATCTTCACGTCGGCCCTGGCACGTTCAAGCCGGTGGAGGTCAATGACCCCGCTGCCCATCTCATGCACGCCGAGCGCTACGCTGTCAGCGCCGCCGCTGCGACCACGATCAACGAGCGGCGTCGGGCGGGAGGACGCGTCTGGGCTGTGGGGACCACCGTGGTCCGAACACTCGAGACCGTAGCGTGCTCCGATGGCAGCATCCAGCCGGCGACGGGCGACACGGAGCTCTTCATCTATCCTCCGTATACGTTCCGGGCAGTGGACCGGCTGCTCACTAACTTCCACCTGCCCCGCTCGACGCTGCTGATGTTGGTGTGCGCATTCGGAGGGTTTGACAACGTCATGCGGGCGTATCGGGAGGCGGTGCGGGAGAGATACAGATTCTATTCATATGGGGATGCGATGGTCGTCCTATGAACGCGGAACTCGCAACGCGGAACGCGGAACAGCAGCTCCACCGCTTGTTCCGCGTTCCGACTTCGGCGTTCCGCGTTGAGTGAAGCGTGTTCGACTTCACACTCGACGCGACCAGCGGCGCCGCGCGCGCCGGCACCCTCGCCCTACCGCACGGCACCGTCGCGACGCCGGCGTTCATGCCCGTCGGCACGCAGGGCACTGTGCGCGCGCTGTCGCCCAACGACCTCCGCGCCGCGGGCGCGTCCCTCGTGCTCGCAAACACCTATCACCTGCACGTGCGGCCTGGCGAGCAGACCGTCGCGAAGCTCGGCGGCCTGCACCGCTTCATGGCCTGGGACCGTCCTCTGCTCACCGACTCAGGCGGATTTCAGGTGTTCTCGCTCGAGGGATTCCGCCGCGTGAACGAGGAGGGTGTCGAATTCCAGAGCCACGTGGACGGCAGCCGACGCATCCTCACCCCGGAGCGCGCCACGGAGATCCAGTGGACCCTCGGCGCCGACATCGCGATGGCGTTCGATCACGTGGTGCCAGGAGGGGCGGACGAGACCACCGCGCGCGACGCGATGGAGCGGACGCTGAGGTGGTTGCAGAGATGTAGGAGACGGCATGAAGAACTGCGACAGACGGTGGAGCGAGAGATAGAGAAGCGAGCGATAGAAATGCGGGAGGATGGGGCATCGCCGTACCATCCGACGCCTCACCATCCGACGCCTCACCATCAGACTCTGTGGCCCATCCTTCAGGGCGGTACCCATTTCCAGCTCCGCACGGAGGGTCTCCGGCGCATCCTGGAGCTCGGCTCGTGGACCGGCCTGGCGATCGGCGGTCTGTCGGTGGGGGAGCCGAAGCCGGCGATGTACGAGATGCTCGAGCGACTGGAGCCGAAGCTCTCCGTGCTGCCCCGTTATCTTATGGGCGTGGGGTTCCCCGAGGATCTGGTGGCGGCGGTGGAGCGCGGCATCGATTTGTTCGATTGTGTGGCGCCGACGCGCAACGGCCGCAACGGTTCCGCCTTCACGCCCGACGGCCCGGTGAACATCCGCAACGCCGAGTACCGCGACGACCCGCGGCCGCTCGACGCAACGTGCGACTGCGAGACGTGCACGACGTTCTCGCGCGGCTACCTGCGTCACCTATTCGTGGCGGAGGAGCTGCTGGGGCTGCGGCTCCTGTCGCTGCACAATGTTCGCTACCTGATCCGGCTCGCCACGGACCTGCGCGCCGCGATCCGGCGGAGTGCCCTCGGCCCGTGGGCCGCGGAGTGGCGCCGCCGCTACCTCGACTCGGGACGCGCATGACCCCGCACGCCAGTTTGGCCCTGCTGTTCGCTCCCTCCGGGCAGGGCGCCGGAGGCGGCCTCACGGTCTTCCTGTTTCAGATCGCCGCCCTCGTCGCGATCTTCTACTTCATGCTGATTCGCCCGCAGCGGCGCCAGCAGGAGCAGCATCGCCAGCTCCTCGCCTCGCTGCAGCGCGGCGACCGCGTGGTTACGTCCGGGGGCATCGTCGGCGAGGTCGTCCACTTGAAGGACGACGAGATCACGGTGAAGAGCGGTGAATCCCGCTTCATCGTGCTGCGCGCCAACATCGCGAACATCCTGAACCGCTCCGTCGAAGCCAAGTCGCAGTGACCGTCCGGACCCTCCACCTGCTCGGCTCGCCCGTGCTGCGGCAGCGCGCCACGCCCGTGGGCGCGGTGACCGACGACGTGCGTCGCCTGGTGGATGACCTCCTCGAAACCATGCAGGCCGCCAAGGGCGTCGGGCTCGCCGCCAATCAGGTCGGTGTCGCCCAGCGCGTGGCGGTGGTGGACGTCGGGGCGGACGACCCGCCGCCCCTCGTGCTGATCAACCCGCGCATCGTCCAGGCCAGCGACGTCGTGGAGACGGCGGAGGAGGGTTGCCTGTCGATCCCGGAGATCTTCGGTGAGGTGGAGCGCCCGGTGCAGGTGACGCTCGAGGCGCTCGACCGGGACGGCCGGCCGTATCGCGTCGACCTGTCGGGCTACAAGGCGCGAGCCGCGCAGCACGAGATCGACCACTTGGACGGCGTGCTGTTTCTCGACCACTTGAGCGCCGTCAAACGGAGCCTACTCTTGTCCAAGTGGAAACGATCCCGCAAGGGGCAGACCGGCTACCTCAAGGAGGTCACCCCGGAGCCCGCGGGCGAGCTGTAACATGCGCGTCGTCTTCTTCGGGACTCCGGAGTTCGCCGTCCCCTCCCTCGAAGCGCTGCTGGGCGAAGGGTTCGACGTGGTCGCCGCCGTCACGCAGCCGGACAAGCCGCAGGGTCGCTCCCGATCGACCGCCGTCGCGCCCCCCGTCAAGACCGCGGCGCAAGCCGAAGACGTCCCCGTGCTGCAGCCGGCGCGTCCCAGCGACGCCGCATTCGTCGAGCGCCTCCGTACGCTCGCGCCCGACGTCGGCGTGGTGGTCGCCTACGGCCACGTCCTCAAGCCGGAGCTGCTCGCCCTGCCGCGACACGGCATGGTGAACGTTCACCCCTCGCTGCTGCCCGAGCTGCGGGGCGCGGCACCCGTCGAGTGGGCCATCTTGAACGGTCTCGAGCAAACCGGTGTGACGATCATGCAGATGGAGGCGGGGCTCGACTCGGGCCCGATCCTCCTGCAGATCCCGCACGACATCGATCCCGACCTGACGGGAGGCGAGCTCTCGGAGCACCTGTCGGAGATGGGCGCGCAGGCGTTGGTCGAGGTGTTGGCGCTGCTCGAGACCGATGGCTTGAAGCCGCGCCCCCAGGACCACGCGCGCGCCACGTACGCACCGAAGCTCACTCGTGAGACGGCGCGCATCCGCTGGACGGATCCCGCGGAGCGCGTCGCCCGTGCGATACGCGCGCTCGACCCGAAGCCCGGGGCCTGGACCGAGCTCGACGGCCGCGAGGTGAAGCTGTTCGGCGCCCGGGTGATCGACGGCGCGGGACCGCCTGGGGAAGTACGGATAACGGACAAGGGACTACGGATTACGACGGGGAAGGGCGGGGTGCTCGTCGACGAAGTCCAGCCCGCCGGCAAGCCGCGCATGTCCGCCGCGGACTGGGTCCGGGGGCGCGGGGTGCGGGAGGGCCAGCTGTTCGCGTGACGCCCCCCCACCCGCTGCCGCGGCTGCATGCGATCACCGACGAGCGCATCGCGCGCCGGCCCAATTTGGATGAGGTGGCGGGGCGGCTCGCGAGGGGGGGCGGAGCGGAGCTCGCGTTTCACGCCCGCGGACGCACGCTCTCGGGTCGGGAGCATTTCGATTTGGCGAACCGTCTATCCGCTTATCCGCCCACCCGTCTATTCGTCAACGACCGCCTCGACGTCGCGCTCGCGGTCCGCGCGGCCGGCGTCCAGCTCACGAGTTCGAGCCTCGGTCCGGAAGAGGCGCGCCGTCTCGACCCCGCGTGGTGGATCGGCGTCTCCGTGCACGACTTGCGCGAAGCGCGGGCCGCGCGCGCCGCGGCTGCCGACTATCTTTTGGTGGGACCGGTGTTCTCCACGCCCACGCATCCCGGCCAGACGCCGCTCGATCCGGCCGAGTTACGAAAAATTACGGGGCTGGGCCGTCCGGTCATCGCCATCGGCGGCGTGGGGCCCGAGCGCGTCGCAGACCTGCGGGCGGCGGGAGTGCATGGGATCGCGGCGATCCGCGCCCTGTGGGATGTGGCCGACCCGGCGCAGGCGGCGCGGCAGCTGCTCAAGGAGTTGACGAGATGAGCGACACGATCGACGTCGTGGTGAACGGCCAGCGGCGCGCCGTGGCGCGCGGCGCCACGCTGCTCGACCTACTCTCGTCGCTGGCGCTCGACCCGCGCGTCGTCGTCGTAGAGCACAATCGGGCGATCGTCCGGCGTCCCCAGTTGGGCGACGTGACCGTGGCGCCGGGTGATGCGATCGAGCTGGTGCACTTCGTCGGAGGGGGCTGAGCATGAGCGTCGCCGTGGACACGATCCGGGACACACCGTTCGTCGTCGGTGGCCGCACCTTTCAGTCGCGTCTGATGGTGGGTACCGGAAAATACCGCGACCTCGCGACTATGGTCCGGGCCATCGAGGCGTCGGGCGCCGAGATCGTGACCGTGGCCGTGCGGCGCGTGGACCTCGACCGCACCAAGCAGGACGGCGTCCTCCACCACCTGGACGTGAACCGCTATTTCCTGCTCGCGAATACGGCCGGGTGTTACACCGGGGAGGAAGCGGTCCGCTACGCGCGCCTGGGGCGGGAAGCCGGGTTCAACGATTTCGTCAAGCTCGAAGTGATCGGGGATCAGGAGACCCTGCTGCCCGACGTGCAAGGCCTGCTCGAAGCCGCGCGCACGCTCGTCGCGGAGGGCTTCAAGGTCCTGGCTTACACCAACGAGGACCTGGTGACGGCGCTGCGTCTCCAGGACGCAGGCTGCGCCGCCGTGATGCCGCTCGCCTCGCCCATCGGCAGTGGACTGGGACTCTTGAACCCGTACGGTGTGCGCACCATCAAGCGGCGCCTCACCGTGCCGGTCGTCGTGGATGCCGGCGTGGGAACCGCCTCTGATGCCTGTATGACGATGGAGCAGGGCGTCGACGGGATCCTCATGAACACGGCGCTCGCGGCGGCGCGCGATCCGGTAGCGATGGCGCACGCCATGCGGCTCGCGGTGGAGTCCGGGCGCGCGGCGTACCTCGCGGGCCGCATGCCGAAGCGCGAGGTCGCGGTCCCGTCTTCACCGCTCGAGGGGATGCTGGATTAACGACGCCACAGCCGCCCGGCGCGCGGCCCTCCGGATTCTCGACGCGGTGCGTGCCGGAGCAACGTTCCAGGCCGCCCGAGACGGGGCGTTGCCGGAACTCGCGGCGCGCGATCGGCGGCTCGCGTATGAGCTCGCCGCTGGTGTGCTGCGCCGCCGCGCCCAGCTCGACGCCACCCTGCGGCTCGCGACCACCGATCCCCGCCTCCACGACCTGCTCCGGTTAGGCGTCTACCAGCTGCGTGCGTTGCACCGTGTCCCAGCCTATGCCGCCGTGTCCACCAGCGTGGCGCTCGCCCGGGAGATCGTCGGGGAGGGCGGAGCGCGCTACGTCAACCAGGCGCTGCGGAAGGTGGCGAAGGCAGCGAGCAGGGAGCGGGGAGCGGTGCCTTCACATCCTCAATGGCTGCTCGCCCGCTGGCGGAGGCAATTCGGCGACGGCGAGACCGCGCGCCTCGTCGAGTGGAACGACACCAGGCCGACGCTGACTTTGCAAGCCGCGCGCGACGCCCTCGAGCACCTCCGCGGCCGGCTCAAAGGGGCGGGATTCGGGGTACGAGTAGCGCCGTTCGGAGCTGGAGTCCAGGTGTTCACGGACGGTACTGCACCCCGCTCCGTGCTGCCGCGGCACCTGCCGGGATACGTCGATGGAGCCTTCATCGTCCAGGACCCCGCGCACGCCCTGCTGTGTCGCTACGCGGCGATCCCGTCCGGCACGGTGGTATATGACGCCTGTGCGGCGCCGGGCGGGAAGGCCGTAGCGCTCGAACGGAGCGGGGTTCGGGTCGTGGCGGGTGAGGCGCGGCGTGAGCGAGCGGGACGGCTGATCGAGACCACGCGGCGCGCCGGAGTGGCGATCCGGAGCGCCGTCGCCGATCTTCTGTCGGCGCCGTTCCGGGCAGGCACGTTCGCCGCGGTGTTGGTGGATGCCCCATGTACGGCCACCGGAACACTGGCCCGACACCCGGACGCTCGCTGGCGCCTCACGCCGCGACGGATCGAGCGGGCGTCGGAGCGTCAAGCCGCGCTGCTCGAGGCGGCAGCCGGTCTGGTGCGACCAGGAGGGTTGTTGGTCTACGCCACTTGCTCGCTCGAGCCGGAGGAGAATGACGACGTCGTGACCACCTTCCTCGCGCGCCATCCCGAGTTCACCCGTGGGCCTGCGACGGGAGCCGTGCCCGCCGACCTGCTCAGGCCGACCGGCGATTTCCAAACGCTGCCGCAACGCCACAGCGTCGACGGCGCCTATGCGGCACGGCTCGTGAGACGGCGCTGAATGAAGTTCCGCCGCCACATCCCGCCCGTGCGCGAGTGGCACTGGAGGCTGCCACTCCTCGACGCCTCCGGTGTGCGCCGATGGGCACTGGCGTTGCTCGGCGCGACGCTCGGCGGCTACCTCACGGCGTACCTCGTGTTGTTTCCGGCACCGCTCCTCCGCCGTCACGGCGTCGTGCCTCGCGTGCTGGGGTTGTCGCTGCAGGAGGCATCTGATCAGCTGCGCAAGGCGGGCCTGCAGGTACAGGACGGAGGCGGGGAGCCGCATCCCACGGCACCACAGGGGACCGTGGTGTGGCAGGACCCGCCACCTGGGGTGACGGCCCCCGCTGGCCTGCGTGTGACCCTGGTGTCGAGCGAAGGGCCGCCCAAGATTCCGGTGCCGGACGTCGTCGGCTTGGAGGGGCCGCTGGCGCAGCGGCTCATCACGGCGGCCGGGCTTACGGCAGCGCAGGTCGAGTCGGTGCAAGCTGCCGCGCCTCCCGGGGTGGTGATGCTGACGCGTCCTGCCGCCACGACGGTCGCGCCTCCGGGGACACCGGTGACGATCGTCGTGAGCCGCGGAGCGCCCACGATCCCCGTCCCCGATCTGCTCGGGATGTCGCAGGCGGACGCGCGCACTCGGCTCGAGGTGGACGGTCTGGCGCTCGGCACGGTGACCCGGCGGCGTACCGCCGATGCCAATCCGGGGACCGTCGTCGGCCAGAAACCCGCCGCCGGGACGTTGGCCGCCCCTGGAACGGTCGTGGACATCGTCGTGGCTCGGAGCCCTTCATGACCAACGGCATCCGCATCGCCCCCAGCGTCCTCTCGGCGGACCTCAACCGGCTCGCCGAGCAGGTGCAGCAGGTGCTGGCGGCTGGCGCCGACTGGTTGCACGTCGACGTGATGGACGGGCGCTTCGTCCCCAACCTCACGTTCGGGGAGAACATGATCGAGGCGCTGCGCCGGCTCACCGACAAGCCGCTCGACGTGCATCTGATGGTAGTGGAGCCGGAGCGCTACGTCGAGCCGTTCGCGGCCGCTGGCGCGTCCGTCTTCACTTTTCATCCCGAGGCCACGATCCACGTCCAACGTCTCCTTGCCGCAGTGCGCCGCCACGGGATGCTCGCCGGGTTGGCGCTCAATCCCGCCTCGCCGCTCGCGCTCGCACAAGAGGTGGTCGCCGACCTGGATCTGCTGTTGGTGATGACCGTGAATCCGGGATTTGGGGGGCAGACCTACCTCCCCGCCTCGAACGACAAGATCCGGCGCGCGCGCGTGTTGCTCGAGGCGCAAGGCTCGCGCGCGTTTCTCGAGGCGGACGGCGGCATCACGCCGCACACGATCGCGGCGGCGCACACCGCCGGGGCCGACACCTTCGTGGCCGGAAACGCGATCTTCGGGAGCCGCGACCCAGCCCGGGAGCTGCAGGATCTGCGGCGCAGCTGCATGGTGACGGTATGAGCCGGCCGCAGCAGTGGACCGTCGGTATCGGCGTGGCGATGACCCTCGTATTCGGGACGGCGCTGGTGGTGAAGATCCGCCCGCAGATCGATTTGGTCGGCGTGGGGTCAGGGGCGCCGACCTTCCGGGCCACGGATCTGGCCACCGGGCGCGTCATGACGCTCGCCGACTACCGCGGCAAGGTGATCCTGCTCAATCTGTGGGCGACCTGGTGCGCGCCCTGCCGCGTGGAAATGCCATCGATGGAACGCCTGCACCGCCGCCTCGGCGGCCCCGACTTCCGCGTGCTGGCGGTGAGCATCGACGAAGACGGCGACTCCGTGGTGACGGCGTTCGCCCGGGAGATCGGTGTGACCTTCGACGTCCTGCACGACCGCACGGCCGCCGTCAAGCTGGCGTACCAGGCCACCGGCGTCCCGGAGAGTTGGGTGATCAACCGCGAGGGCGTCATCGTGAAGAAGGTCGTAGGCCCATCCGAGTGGGACGCGCCCGTGAACGAAGGCCTGATCCGGCGGCTGATCGATGAGCGCGCGCAGTAGCGCGCTGCAGCTGATCGTACGCAACTGGCCGATCAAGCTGGCGGCGATGTTCTTTGCCGTCATGCTGTACGTGGCGGTCGCGGCGCAACAACCGCTGTCGCAGACGTTCACGATGCGGCTCGCGGTGGCCGTTCCCCCGGGCCGCTCGCTGCGCCTGCAGCCCCCCGGTGTGAGCGTGGTGATCACGGGGAAGGGCGCCGAGATCCTCAAGCTCCGCTCCTTCCCCAGGGAGATCCGTAAGACCGTCCCCGATACCTTCCTCGCGACGGTGTACCACGTGCAGCTGCAACCCACCGACATCGACCTTCCCAAGGGGATCGACGTTCAGATCGACATTCGGCCGCGCGACCTGGATGTCGTGCTCGACTCGGTGCCCCACAAGGACGTGCGCGTCATGCCGCGCGTGAAGGTGGAAGCCGAGTCGGGCTACGTGCTGCGAGGGCTCTCGATCACTCCCAGCCTGGTCCGGTTGATCGGACCGGCGAAGAGTCTGGCGGGAATCGAGTCGGTCACCACCCTGCCCACGGTGATCTCGAGCGTCAGTGGCCCGTTCTTCCAGACGGTGCCGATCGACACCACGCCGCTCGGCGTGGTGCGGCTCACCCCCAAAGCGGTGCGCATAGCGGGTGAGGTCACGGCCATCGTCGAGCGCTCGATCGCCGGCGTCCCGATCACGACCGCCGCCTCGGGCTTCACCGGCTTCCTGCTGGCGCCGGAGCGTGTGTCGGTGACGGTGCGGGGGCCCGAGTCCAAGGTGAACACCCTCACGCGCGACAGCCTACGGGTGATCGCTCATCTCGTCGGCAAGGCGGGGCCTGGTGGTTACGCCCGCCTCACCGTGAGTGCGCCGCCCGGCATCATCGCGCGCGCGGTGCCCGACTCCGTCACGCTCAAGCGCAAGACCGGACGTGGCTGACGTCGTCCTCGGTATCGAGACTTCCTGCGACGAGACCTCGGCCGCGGTGCTCGTCAGTGATCGCGGCCGACGCGCCCCCGCTCCCGTCCCCGAGCTCGGCGCGCTCGTTATCCTGTCGCAGGACATCCATAAGGTCTTCGGCGGCGTCGTGCCGGAGCTCGCGAGCCGGGCGCACCTCACCGCCCTGCCGGCCGTTGTCGAGCGCGCCCTGGCCGAAGCCGGGCTCGCCTGGAGCGCCGTCGATGCCGTCGCGGTCACCCAGGGACCGGGGCTGGTGGGCGCGCTGCTCGTGGGGGTGGTGTACGCCAAGGCGCTCGCGTACGCTGGTGATCGGGCGCTGATCGGCGTGCATCATATGGAAGGGCATCTGTTCGCGCCCGCACTCGAAGATCCCGAGCTCGCGCCGCCGTTCGTCGCGCTGCTGGTATCGGGAGGTCACACGCTGCTGCTCGACGTTCCCGCATGGGGCCGCTACCGCCTACTCGGCGCGACCCGCGACGACGCGGCCGGCGAGGCATTCGACAAAGTCGCGGCGCTGCTCGGCCTGCCGTATCCGGGTGGTCCGGCGATCGAGCGGCTCGCCGCCCAAGGCGACCCCGCGCGCTTCACCTTCCCCCGTCCCTTGCGCGACGAGGGCTACGAGTTCTCGTTCTCCGGGCTCAAGACGGCGGTGCTCCGCGCCGTGCGGGCGAGCGGCGATCTCGCGGCCGACCGACCGCATCTGGCACGCGGGTTCCAGGATGCGGTCCTCGACGTGCTCGTCACGAAGCTCGAGCGTGCCGTCCAGGCCACGGGGTACCGTACTGTCGTGCTGGGCGGCGGCGTGGCATGCAGCCGGGCGCTGTCCGAGCTCGCCGCCGGCCGCCTCGCGGGGCAGGCGCGCGTCGCGGTGGCAAGCCCTCGCCTCAACGCTGACAACGCCGCGATGATCGCCCGCGCCGGCTGGTACCGCCTCGGCCTGGGAGAGCGCAGCGACTGGACGCTGGACGCGCGCGCCGATCTTCCCCTGCCCGGGCTCGAAGCGGCCGACACTCCCCACTCCCCACTTCGCTCTCCACACGCCTCATGACCATCTATCCGCTCACATTCCAGTTGGGCCCACTCGCGATCACCGGGTACGGCATCATGATGATGGTGGCGTTCCTGATGGCCGGATGGGCGATCCAGCTCGACCTGCGCGCCCGCGGCATGCGGGAGGAGTACGCCGCCGACATCGTGTTCGCGGCGGTGATCGGTGGTATCGTCGGGGCGAAGATCTGGTACGTCCTGCTCACCCAGGACTGGGATGCGCTGTTCCGGCGCGGTGGGTTCGTGTGGTATGGCGGCTTCCTGGGCGGGGTGGCGGGCGTGCTTGCAACGGGCGTGTGGCGCCGAGTGCCAGCGCGCTGGACGATGGAGCTCACGGCCGCCCCCCTCGCGCTCGGCTACGCGCTCGGACGGGTGGGGTGCTTTCTCGTGAACGACGACTACGGCATCCCGTCGACGCTGCCGTGGGCCGTGAAGTTCCCCGAAGGTCTCCCGCCCACGACGGTCGCCAACCTGCAGCAGATGCACGTCACGTTCCCGCCCGACGCGAACCCGTTGCAGCTCGTGGCCGTGCATCCCACGCAACTGTACGAGACGGCGTTGATGCTCCTCGCGTTCGCCTGGCTGTGGAAGTTGCGGAACCACCGCCACGCCGTGGGCTGGCGCTTCGGCCTCTACCTGGTCCTCGCGGGTACGGAGCGCTTCCTCGTGGAGATCGTGCGGGCGAAGGATGATCGCCTGCTCGGCCCCTTCAGCCTGGCGCAAGCGACCAGCACGCTGCTGGTCCTCGCGGGTGTCTGGTTGATGGTGCGGCTGCGCGAGCCGGAGCCCGCGCCGTTGGCCGCGCCCGTGCTCACGGAAACGACGGCCGCCGCCGGTCCTGCCCGGCCCCGGTGAAGCGATCGCGCTGCAACCACACGACCGCAATCACGAGCAGCACCACCAGGAGGAACTGCAGGAGCAGCGACTGCACGGTGGGATAGATCCCGAGCACGGGGATGCGGGGCGCCCATTCGACGACGGTGGTGCGGACCAGTCCCGACTCCTGCAGATCGGCGATGCCCTTCCCGGCGAACACAAAGGCCATGTAGTACAGCATCGCGCTCGTCACCGCGAAGAACGGCTTGAGCGGGACCTTCATCCCGAAGCGGCTGATCGCGAGATAGACGACGACCAGCCCCACGCCACCCGCGAGGATGCCCGCGAGCACCGCCGCGACCGCCGCGCCGGCCGACGTCAGCAGCGCCTTATAGAACAGGATCGTCTCGAACCCCTCGCGGTACACCGCGAGAAACGCGACCGAAGCGAGCGCGAACCCGGAGCCGGTAGACAACGCGTCCTCCATGCGCCCCTTCACGAACGCGTTCCACCGGGCCACTTCGATCTTCGAGAGCAGCCAATAGCTCACGTAGAAGAGCACGGCGGTCGCGAGCAGCATGGTGACGCCTTCCAATGCCTCGCGCTCGCCGGGCGTGACCTCGAACAGGAGCTCCACCACGGCGGCGGTGAGTATGCTCGCGCCCACAGCCACCCAGGCCCCCTGAGCCACATGGCGGCGACGCTCGACGGCGCCCGCTTTGGTGAGGAACGCCATCAGCGCGGCGACGATGAGGATCGCCTCGAAACCCTCCCGGAGCATCAGCACGAACGATTGCATGAACAGATTCGTGATGGAGCTCTGATCGGACACCAGTCGCTCGGCCCGCTCGAGCCCGCCCAGTAGCCGGGCGTGAATCGCCGCGAGGTCGTCGTCCGTCGTCTTCCCACCGGCGGCCGCGCGGCTCCGCAACGCGGCGAAGGCATCCTCCAGCTCGCTCGCGAGGCCGGCGTTCTTCGCCCGGACCGCGGTCTCGACTTGCTCGAACGTGAGGTAGGCGTCGAAGGCGAGCCGATCCGAGCGGAGTGCCACGGCGGAGTCGAGCTGCCGGCGCACCGCCGCGAACGTCGCCGCCGTGGGAGAGCGCTGCCGCGTCTGCCGCTCGGCCGCGGGGAGGACCCGCAGGAATGCGACCAGGCTCGCCACCTGGCCGGGCTCCAGCGTTCGCGCGAACCCCGGCATGGGCGTCCCCGGCCGGCCGTGCCCGACGAGCTGCGCCAGCTCGTCGTCGCTGAAACGACCCTGCACCGCCAGATCGCTCAATGCGGGTGGACGCACCGAGAGCGAAGCGCCGAGCGGCCCGTCTCCACCCCCGGCCACACCATGGCACGACGCGCAGTCCGCGGCGTAGACCCCTTCGCCCTCTTTCACCACTCCTTGACCCGCGCGGAGGGTGGCGACGAATGTCGCCACCGCCCAGCGATCCTCCGGGGACAGCGTCTCCTCGAACTGCGGCATCGCGGTGCCCGCGACACCGATCGTGAGCTTGCGATATACGTCCACCGGTGACACCGCGAACATCAGCGCCGCGTCGGCGAGGCTTGCGGGCGGCGGGCCCTGAAGCTGCCGCGCCTTGGGCCCGTCGCCACGGCCGGTGGCGCCGTGACACTGCACACACTGCTCCTGAAAGACGGCCGCGCCCCGCGCCAGCGACGGGGGCCGCTGCGGGTACGGATCGAGCGCGCCCCCGGTGGCCGCGGCGATCCGCTGGATGAGCGTGGCGGCGCGGTCGGCAACCGAGTCGGGCGGCGCCGCCCGCCCGATCATCGCGCCCAGCGCCCCCAGCTCCGAGTCCGCGAGGGCCCGCACCGCCGCCGGAAGCGACCCGACGTCGAGCCGGGCTTGCTCGAGGAATTGCTGCGCTTCCGAGACCTCCGCGGGGGCCGTCACCCGACCGCCGCGGGGAGCGACGCCGGTGCGGTACTCCTTGGCGGCGAGCGACGCCGCAGCCACCGTCCGCCGGGCGACGGACAGGGAGTCGGTTCCTTGTCCCATCACTCGGACCGCGACGCAGGCACTCAACAGCAAGCTGGTTGGGAGCTTACAGTGGATGAGAACGATTCTCAGTCAGAGGGTGGTCAATACTAGAGTAAAATACTCGGGAATTCAAGGCGGAGCGTCACCCCGCTCCAACACCACCATGGCCACGGCCGCCTCGTGAGTGTGGGAGAGCGATAGCAACACGTTTGCGACGTTGAGCTCGCGCGCCCGCGTCGCGGCAAGGCCGTTGAGCGCGACGGCGGGGCGCCCGTCGGGCGCGCGCGTGACCTCGATGTCCCGCCAGCCGATGCCTCGGGCGGCCACGCTCCCCTGCAGCGCTTTGTAGACGGCTTCCTTCGCGGCGAGTCGCACGGCGACGTGCGTCGCGGGGTCGGGGCGGCTCTCGCAGTACGCTCGCTCCGCGACCGTGAGCAATCGCTCGAACACGCGAGATCCCTTGTCTGCGATGATCGCGGCGATGCGGGACACTTCGACCAAGTCGACGCCGACGCCGATCGCCGTCATCGGCTCAAAAGCCGAGGCGCGCGGCCAACCATGCGGGCGCGGGGAGGTACCCGCCAACCACCAAGCCGAGCCACACGACCACCGCAGCGAAGGGAACCCACACCACCACGAGGGGCCACAGCGGCGGTCGCCAGCGCTCGATCGCGTCGATCTCGGGCTCCCAGCGACGCTGCTCCTCCGCCACCGCCGATTCGAGCGCCAGCCACGCGACCTCGAGCCGGCGTGCGGCGGTCCGTAGCGCCTCCTGCCACTCCCCGTGCGCGGCCTTGTCGAGCACGCTGGCGCCGCGCACACGCGCCGCCGCCGTGTCGAGCGCGTCGAGCGCCGCGACCAGGGTCTCGCCGCCGGCGGCCA
>DATEGE010000076.1:0-3090 GCA_035280265.1 Gemmatimonadales bacterium
GTCCCTTGCTGCGGCCACGTCTGCTTCAATGCGAACACCCCTTCCCGCTTCGTGTCCGCGAACTCGAGCTTCACCGAGCGGCGCTCGCCGTTCACGATTCCCTCGGCGGTGCCGGTGACGATGTACCCGATCGCGGTGCCATGGTGGAACGCGTGCACGAGCAAAAACGCGCTGCGCGTCGTCTCGTCGTACGGGTTGGCGGGCAGCTCGATCGAGATCCAGGGTGGGCCCTTCATGGCCAGGGCCGGTCCGGCAACGGCAGCGCTGGCGAGCACGGCGACGGCAAGACCGCGAAGACGACTGTTCATGGCAACCTCCCATTTGGTTGGTTGCCCGTGAGATGCCGCCCGGTGCGAGAGGGTTTGAGTGCTAGAGAGTCACTTGGGTTCGAGCAGTATCGCGCCCTTGAAGCTGCGGGCTGTGACCTGCGCCCCACCGACCCCGGTCGAGAAGCGTAGCTCGCGACCGGTCTCACCGGACCGTGACTGCGGTTGCTCGTGGTTGAACGCATTCGTGATTACTCCCGTGATGCTGAGCAGATCGAAGTCGGCGACCGTCGTCGCGGGCACGCGGATCTCGACCGTCCCGCTCTGACTCTCGACCTCGATGATGCCGCCCCGCCCCACCTCGCCATCGAAATGGATCTCCCCCGTCACCGACTCGAACTTGCCCCGCTGCACGCCTGTCCCACCGCGCTGCCACCCCGCCGCGCGCACGATGATGGTGCCGCTCAACGTCGACGCGCCGAGGTCCGCGCTGGCGCCGCGTAACACCACTTGCCCGCTCACCGTCTTTACCCTCGCCCGGCCGGTGCCCCCCGCGATCTCCACGTCGCCCTGCATCGTCTCGGCGCTGACATCCTGCGGCGTGCCGAGCACGTGTATGGCGCCGCTCACGCTGTTCAAGTCGAGCGCGCCGTCCACCCCTTCGACCGCGATGCTCGCCGTGAGCGACTTCACCCACACGGTGGCGCCGCGCGGCACGTGCACCGTGAGGTCGGCCCGCCCCGTAGCCGCCCGGAATGGAGCGTCGATCCAGACCTTGCGGACCGCCGAATCACCGGCCGAGGAGAGCTTCCCGGCACCCGACTCCAGCCGCGCCGACACGCCGAGGCTGTCTGCGTCCCAGCCCAGCACGCGGATCGTCCCAAACGGGTTCACGATCCGGACAGAGCCCCGCGCGTCGAGCGGCCAGCGCTGGTCGATCCGCTGCTGCGCCCCTACCAGTGTCGCGCGCGCGCCGAGCACGAGCAACGCCAGCCAAACCCTCGCGTTCGTCATGGCACCCTCATGTCAGCTCGCAGCGACCCGGGCCGCCCAGCGCAGCAACTCGACCTTCTGGCGTGCCGCCGCCGCCACCAGGCTCTGCAGCTCGCCGTTCGCCGGATCGCGCGCCAGCGCGGCACGACTTTCCCGGAGCGCCGCGTCGATGATACCGAGATTCCGCTCCACCAGGGCGACCGTGCCGGGCTGCAACCGATCACGCTGCGCCTCGAGTTCGCCGGCCAGGTCGGTCCCCGCTCTCTGGTAGGTCTCCTGGAGCGCGGCCCAGCCCCCTTCCGTTGGCCGGCTCAGGCGGGGCAGCGCGATAGCGAGGACGATGGTCGCCGCAGCAGCCAGCGCGGCGACCCACAGGCGCCACGCGCCGACCCTCTGCTCGCTGGCGATCCGCGTGGCGACGCCGGTCCAGAGATCCCGCTGCGGCTCGATGCTCCGCGGCAGGCCTCGCGCTTCCTCGACGAGGCGTCGCAGCTCAGCTACGGCGGCTCGACAACCCGCACAACCGGCGAGGTGCGCCTCGACGGTCGCCCCGTCCTGTGCCGCCAGGGTGCCGTCCACGTATTCGTTGAGCCGCACTTCATTCATGTCGCGACAGATCATCGATTCAAGGCCTCGCGCAACAGGCGGCGCGCCCGGAACAGCTGCGCCTTGGACGTTCCCACCGCGATCCCGGTCAACTCGGCGATCTCCGTGTGACGATACCCCTCGACGTCGTGCAACACGAGCACCTCGCGGGCACCAGCGGGCAGCGCCGCGATCGCCCGCTCGAGGTCGAGCGCCAGGGTCGGCCCGGTCGTAGCGGCTTCGCTCGGCCGCTCGAGCGCCGCCGGATCATCGCTCGCCAGCACGCGTCGCTCCCGTCGCCGCTCCGCCCGTCGGCTCATGAAGACCACGTTCACGGTCAGCCGGTACAGCCAGGTGCCGAACGCGCTCTCGCCGCGAAAGCTCGCGAGCCGTTGCCACGCCCGCACGAACGCATCCTGTGTCAGCTCCTCCGCCCGCTGCGCATCCGCCGTGAGGCGCAGGCACAGCGCGTATACCCGGCCGACGTGCTCGCGGTACAGTCCCTGAAACGCCGCCGGATCGCCCTGTTGCGCGCAACGGACCAAATCTGACAGGAGCGGGGACGGTGCCGGCACACTCGCTACGATGCCGGTGGGGGCGTAGCGGTTTGAGCTCGCTCCGCGACGCTCAGGAATGCTCGCGCCCGCCGAGCACCGGACGCATCAAGAGGCCCGTGGTGGACACCCGGATCTCGTACGTCGCGGGCCGCGTCGCGGCGACGAACGACGCCGAACCGTATTCAGCGTCCACGAGCGGCCCGAGCAGGCCGCTGCGCGCGATGGCGAACAGGTTCAGTGGCCGCGAGCGGGGAAGGGCGAGTGAGAACACGGTGTGCGGGCGTACTCGCTCGGCCGCCACATCGTTGTAGCGCCCCGCCACCCGGTCGAGCTCGTAGGCGGTGTGGAGGCCGAGCAGATTGACGAACGGGTGCCACTTGAGGATGTGGGCGTCCACGTAGAACGCATCACCGGACAGATCGAACATGGCGAGGCGGCGGTCGGGGAACACGACCGTCGCGCGGAACTGCTGCGGACCGACGGGCTCCGTCGTGACGGTCGCCGCCAACACCTCGAGCGTCAGGGCCTGGTATCCGCGCAAGCCAACGGCGAGGGCGCCGGCGAGCGCCGCCAGCGCGAGCAGCAACAGGCCGATCAGGGCGCGGAAGGCGGCGCCGATCCGGCGCCGGTCCCGCACCGCCCGGGAGGTTCCGCGCAACGTCAGCGCACTGACGACCAACAGGCAAACC
>DATEGE010000077.1:0-7328 GCA_035280265.1 Gemmatimonadales bacterium
CGCGTTCGCCTACAAGAACACCGGCACCAAGCCGATCCGCGCCTTCCAGGGCGACGCCACGTTCCTCGACGCCTTCGGCGACTCGATCTACAGCGCGCACCTGAAGGTGGACATGGCGATCGCCCCCGGTCAGACCAAGCGTGAGCCGGCGCGGATCGTGCGCGTCAATCCGTTCCGGCTGGCGCATCAGCGCTTGCGTGACACGCCGCTCGAGAAGATGAAGCTCGCGTGGGAGACGAGTGACGTGCTGTTCGCCGACGGTACCCGGCTGAGTCTCAGCACGCCCTAGAGGCGGTTGACGGCATGGATCCCAAGCTTCACCGTATGATCATCCTCCCCGTGAGGTAACGTCATGCCACCAGCGTTTCGGTGGGCTCGACTCAAGGGAGTCGTGAAGTGCGCGCTGCGACAGGGCGCGTGGTATCGCATCCTGCGGCTCGCCCCGGCGGAGGTGGTGGTGGACGTGAAGGGGAAGCCGGTCGCGGTGCCGCGCGGTCAGCTACAGCTGTCCTCGGAGCCGGCCCTGTATTGGACGGTCGTGGAGAGCCCCAAGAACGCGCCGCGCTTCCCCACCACCTGGGGACCACGCTACGCCGTGTGTCCCAACTGCCGCGACCGCGCGCAGCTCGAGGGCCACCCCACGAGCATGCGCTGCCACCGCTGTAACGGCTTCTTCGATATCGCCTGGAATCCGCCATCACGCGCCGCGGGATAGCGCGGCGGCGGTGTCAGGGAGCCAGAATGTCGAAGGAGTTGCTCGACGCGGAGGTGGCGCCGGGCGCGCTCGCCTGCAGCACATACCCCGCACCGGACTTATCGATCACCAGATCCCCGAACGACGCGATCCCGTTCGTGGGGACGACGCTGCGCGTGCCCGTCAGGGTTCCGCCGACCGGATCGACCACGACGCTGAGCGTGATGGCGTTCGTGAACGCACTATCGGGCGTGCCGAGGCTGTCTCGCACGGTTACCTGAATGGCGGGCGTAATGATATTGCCGGCGGTTGCGGTGCTGGGCTGAGTCGTGAAGCCGAGAACGTCCGCCCCGGTCCCCCCCCCGCCCCCGGAGATCGCGATCCCTTTCGAGCCTAGCACCTGGTCGGTGAGGGGGCACCCGGCCGTGACGAGCGCCGCAAGCGTCATCGCTGCAACCGAGAGTCGCATGCCCATTAGACGGGCTCCAGCCCGAAGATGTTGCGAAACCGTTCCAGAACGAACCGCCCTTAGGCACTCCCATGATTGTAGAAGGCCCCGTAGGCCGCAAGAGCCCGCGCCACACCCTTGTCCACTTCCCCCGCGAAATACTGGGCGAGGCTGCCCGCCCGGCTCGCGATCGCGGCGGCCCCCGCCGGCGCGTCAGGGGGCTTGAGTCCCACGTAGTGCTGGGTGAGGCCCGCTGCGACGGCTTCGAGCGCCCAGGGCTTCATCTCGACCGTCGCCTTGGTGACGATCACGCCGCGCACCGCCCCTTGCGGGCTGAAGGCGACGGCGACCTCGATCGGCCCGTGCGGCGTGTCCACGCGCACGAACTCGAGGGCGCCGATCACCGTGGACCCGGCCTTGCCGATGTAGAACGCCAGCACCCCGTCCTCGGGGCTCCAGTCGACCGTCTGGTGCAAGCGGTGCGCATCCACATCGCTGAGGTGAACCTCGCGCGCGAAGTAGGCATCCGCCCCGGGCAGCAGGGCCTGCACGGCATCAGGACGTTTGACCAGCACCACCGCTGGCGTGATGTGCAGCAGCGCGGCCACGGCCGTCGCGACCGCCGCGCGAATGACCCAACTCATGATTCCGCTCCTTTCGGTGACCACCACATCTGAGAGACGGCCAGTGCGGTGACGATGAGGTACGCGAGCCCCATGGCCCACCCCCCGACGAGCGTGAGGATGGCGAAGCGATGAGACACGAATTTGGTGAGCCACATGCCGGCGAAGTCGAGCCACGGCGCGGCGAACAGCAGCGTGATGAGCGCTAGCGCCCAGCCCCGTCGCAGCCGCAGCCCCACGACCACCATCCCCAGCACGACGGCGATCAACCCGTACATGGGAACGTGCACGTGGGTGTCCTGAATCAACAGGTTGGTATCCACGACATGGACGTCGCTCGTCGTAAAGTCATTCATCGTCATGGGGTGTTGCACCACGACCGTCGTCTCGGGCGGCATCGGCATCGACATCTCCGGGCCCGCATAGGTCGCCGCCACGCGCTGGCGCGTGAACCCCGCGTACAACGACACCATGAGCGCCCCGAACACATACGACAGTCCCAGGGTGGCGAGCAGGCAGGTCACGAGCCACTTGATCGGGACATCAGCACGTCGCAAGTCGTACATAAAGGAGGCCTCGCTCCGCTAGAACACGTACACGAGCTCGAGCACGCCCTTCGTGTTCGAGCGCTGCAGCGCGCCGCTCGCGTCGGTGAAAAACGGCGTAGACGACCAGTCGGCGCGCACCGCGGCGCGCAACGCAATCTGCGGGAGGTGAAACCGCGTGTGCTCGATGTTGCTGAAAATCCCCTCACGGGCGCTCGAGAAGAACCACATCGGCCCCGCCGTGACCGAGCGCAGGATCTGCGGTGTGCCGGTCAGCAAGCCGTCGGTGTCTTCCATTTGATCGTAGCGTGCCGTCAATCCGAGATTTCGGGCGACGCGCACGAAGCCCGTGACCGCGGCACCACGCCACGTCGGACTCCCGCCACTGTTCTGCTGCCGTCCGACGTTTGCCTCGGCGCCCACGATGTAGCGTCCGGCGTCGATCGTGAGATCGCTCGAGAGCAGCGACCGCTGGTGGGCCTCACTCGAATCCCGCTCCGGTCCGTACACGCCGGTGAACCCGAGCGTGACCCATGGGATCGGGATCCACTGCACGCGCGCCAGGGCCGTCTTGCCGCGGTTGTTGTCGACCGTCACGTCCCACCCGTTGGCGGCCACCGCCCAGACTTCGAAGCGTGGCGACACGGTGTAATGCGCTTGTATCCCGGTGAGCTTGCCGGGCCGGGCGTACGTGAAGTTGAAAGAATTGGTGGAAATCAGATTCAAGGGCTCGTCGTCGCGCTCGAACCCGATCGGCGCGTCGAATCGGCCGAACCCAAGGGACCACTTGTTCGCGGTGTGCGGCGTCCAGCTCACGAGCAGGTTGTCGATGTCGGTGGACGCCTCGCCGCCGTCGAGCGCCGTCGTGAGCTGCGCGAACAGGTAGGCGTCTCCCACCGGCTTGAACAGGCTCACCCCGACCTTCCCGGCCGTGAACGTGTTGCTGGTCGTGACGCGATCGTAATCCGCCCGACCCACCGCGAAGCCCGACACCGTGACCGGTTGCGGCTCCTCGAATGTCACCGCCCGCTCCTGCGCCGCGGCGTTGGTCGCAACGCCGCAGAGCAGAGCGCACCACAGCGCCCTGCGCATACGTTCCCCTCCGAATTGTGAGGATGGCTAACGAATCAGGTCAGCCGAGCCGAATCGGAGGGGGCGAAGCCGGCGGGAAGGCCGGGGAAGGGGGAATCGGGAGCGGGGACTGGTAAGCGACGAGGCGCTCCAGCACCACGACGACTGGTGACGCCGGGAGGGGCGCCGGCACGGCGCTCGAAACCGCGAGATCCAAGCCGCCCGTCATCTGGTCGCAGAAGCACGGGCCGTTCGAGGGCGCCGAATGATGCTGACCGCCCGCATGGTGCATCGATTCGTGGGAGCACGCGAGGAGCGCCCGGGTAGTTTCCCCACCCGGTCCGGCCACGGTCCAACAGGCGGCCGCGACGCAAAACGCCGCGAGTCTCGGAATGCTCCGCATCGCCTCAAGTGTACGATGCCCGCTTCCGCTGGCGCAACCCCGCCTGCCGCGTGTAGACTGCCACTCCATGAGTGCGCGCATCGAGTACCGCGACGGCCGCTGGGGAGTGCCGGACCACCCGATCATTCCGTTCATCGAGGGCGACGGCACCGGCCCCGACATCTGGCGGGCCGCCCGCCGCGTGTTCGACGCGGCGGTCGAGAAGACGTCCAAGGGCAAGCGGCGCGTCGACTGGCTCGAAGTGCTGGCCGGCGAGAAGGCCTTCAAGCAGGTCGGCAACTGGCTGCCGGAGGACACGCTCGAGGCGATCCGCGCCCACCGCGTGGCGATCAAAGGGCCGCTCACCACGCCGGTCGGCGGCGGGATTCGGTCGCTCAACGTCGCGCTGCGCCAACTGCTCGACCTGTACGCCTGCATTCGGCCAGTCCGCTACTTCGAGGGCGTGCCGAGCCCGATGCGCGAGCCGCAGAAGCTCGACGTCGTGATTTTCCGCGAGAACATCGAGGACGTGTACTCGGGCGTCGAATACAAAGCCGGGAGCCCGGAGGCCGACGCGCTGATCGGGTTTCTCACCGAGCGCTTCGGCGCCAAGATCCGCCCCGGCAGCGCGCTCGGCATCAAGCCGATGTCCAAGTTCGGGTCGCAACGGCTGGTCGCAAAGGCGATCGAGTACGCGCTGCGCGCCGGCCGCCCCTCCGTGACGCTGGTGCACAAGGGCAACATCATGAAGTTCACCGAGGGAGGGTTCCGGGAGTGGGGGTACGAGATCGCCAAAGAGAAATTCGGCGACCGGACCGTCCCCGAGAGTGAAGCCGGGAAGGGGGATGGCGGCCGGGTGGTCATGAAGGACCGCATCACCGACGCGATGTTCGCGCAGCTAGTGCTGCGCCCCGACGAGTATGCGGTGATCGCCGCGCCGAACCTAAACGGCGATCTCCTGTCCGACGCCGCCGCCGCGCAGGTGGGCGGCCTCGGCCTCGCGCCGGGCGGCAACGTGGGCGACGGGTTCGCCGTGTTCGAGGCGACGCACGGCACCGCGCCCAAGTATGCGGGCCAGGACAAGGTGAACCCGGGGAGCGTGATCCTGTCCGGCGCGATGATGTTCGAGGAGCTGGGATGGAACGCCGTCGCGGCGGCGATCGTCCGCGGACTCGAAGGGGCCATCCGGTCGCGGCACGTCACCTACGATCTCGCGCGGCTCATGCCGCAGGCCAAAGAGGTCTCGACCTCGGCTTTCGCCGAGTGCATTATCGAGCATGTCTGAGATGACGAGCGGCGCCGTCAGCGTTCCGCTCGCGCAGGTCGAGACGCCGTTGCTCGCCGTGGCCCTCGCCCAAGGCAGCGTCGTGCCCGCTTCCCTCGCCGAGCTGGACCGCGCGGCGGGCGGCGTGGTGACGCGCGCCGTCGCGAGCGGCGACTTCAAAGGAAAGCGGGACGAGACGGCATTGCTCTATCCGGGCAACGCCAAGCCCGAGCGCGTGCTGCTCGTCGGTCTCGGCAAGCCGGCAGAGGTGAACCGCACCGCCATCCGCCGCGCCGCCGCCGTCGCCGCCAAGCGCGCCCGAGGGCTCGGCGTCAAGCAGCTCGCGTTCGCCGTCGCCCTCGAGGCGCGCAACGGCGTGTCCGCGCGCGACGTGGGGCAGGTCGCCGTCGAAGGTGCGGCGCAGGGCGCCTGGGCCTTTACGGAGCTGAAGGCGACCCCCGAGGAGCCGAAACCCGACGTCGAGAGCGTCACCCTCGTCGTTGACGCGAACGAAGCCAAAGAGGTCGCCGCGGGCCGCCAACGCGGCGACGCCATCGCCGCTGGACACCGCCTGACGCGCTACCTGCAGATGCTCCCCGGCAACGTGTGCACCCCCACGTACCTCGCGGACCGCGCCAAGCAGCTCGCCGACCGCTACGGCTACAAGCTCACCGTGCTGGATCGCGCCCAGATGCAACAGGAGGGGATGGGAGCGCTGCTCGCCGTGGCGCAAGGAACGGCGCAGGAGCCGCGCTTCATCGTGCTGGAGTACCGCGGTGCGGGAGACTCCCCGCCCGTGGCGATCGTCGGCAAGGGCGTCACGTTCGATTCGGGCGGGATCTCGATCAAGCCGGCGCAGAACATGGAGGACATGAAGTTCGACATGTCGGGGGCCGCCGCCGTGCTGGGCACGTTCGAGGCGGTGGGACGGCTCGCCCCCAAGCTCAACCTCGTGGGTCTCATCCCCTCTACCGAGAACCTTCCGTCCGGCACGGCGGTAAAACCGGGCGACGTGGTGAAGAGCCATCTCGGCAAGACGATCGAGATCATCAACACCGACGCCGAGGGACGGCTGATCCTGTGCGACGCGCTGTCGTACGTGCGACGGTTCAAGCCCGCGGCCGTGATCGATATCGCGACGCTCACGGGCGCCGTGGTGGTGGCGCTGGGTCCGCACGCGATCGGCGCGATGGGCAACGACGAAGCGCTGCTCGCCGAAGTGCGCGACGCGGGCGAGCGCGCGGGGGAGCGCTGCTGGCCGCTGCCGCTATGGGACGACTACCGCGACATGCTCAAGTCGGAGATCGCCGACGTGAAGAATTCCGGCGGGCGCGGAGCGGGGACGATCACCGGCGGCTGGTTCCTGCGCGAGTTCGTCGAGGGCTTTCCCTGGGTGCATCTCGACATCGCCGGAACGGCGTACACCGACGGCGAGGGAGCGCAGCAGGCGAAGGGCCCGACCGCCGTGGGCGTGCGGCTCTTCACGGAATTCGTGCTCAAGCGCGCGGGGGCGTGACCCGCGGTCTGTTCGGCGCGGCCCTGCTGCTCCACCTCGCCGCCGGAGCCGCCGCTCAAGTCGACACCATCGCCCGCCGCGACACCACCAAGAGCGACACGACCGCCCGCGACACGACGGCGCGCGACACGGCCGCCCGATACCTGCCGATCTTCCCGGAGCCGATCCTCGCCGGGCCGCTGCCGCGCGGCACGCGCTACACGTTCACCGCCGACTCCCTCGTCCTCTCGAACGTCCAGACCCTGTCCGATCTGCTCGCCCACATTCCGGGCGTATACGTCGCGCGCGGCGGCATCTACGGCACGGCGGAGCCGATCCTGTACGGCGGCCGGGGCGCCGCGGGTCTCGAGATCTACTGGGACGGCGTGCCCTACCTGCCGCAGGGACGCGACTCCGTGTTCATCGACCCGGCGCGCATCTCGCTCGCGCCGCTCGAGCGTGTGGACGTGATCGTGCTGCCCGCGGCGCTCCGCGTGTACCTCGTCACCTGGCGGCAGCGCTCCACCGAGACCGCATCGCTCGTGGGGATCGCCACCGGCGAAGTGAAGACCGCCAACTACCGCGGCGCTTTCCTCCGGCGCTGGCGCTCCGGGCTCGGCCTGTCGCTCGTGGCCGATTACAACAACACCGATGGCATTTTTCAGAGCTCGAGCACGGGATTCAATTCAGTCGATCTGTGGCTCAAGGCGGAATACCTGCCGAGCCCCCGGCTGGGCGCGTCGTACGAGATCGTCAGCTCGCGCTGGCATCGCGACGCGGAGACGGGCGGCAGTGGGGGGGGTGGG
>DATEGE010000078.1:0-9650 GCA_035280265.1 Gemmatimonadales bacterium
ACCGCTTTCGCTTTGGTGACATCGAAGCTCTTGACCTTGCCGCCGAACACGGGGCTGCGCGCGATCACCGCCACGAGGAGACCCGGCTGCCTCACGTCGATCCCGAACTGGGCGCTGCCGTCCACCTTGGGCGGCGTGTCGAGTCGGCGCACCCGCGTGCCGAGGATCTTCCAGTCCTTCGGCTCCTTGAGGGGGACGTCGTGCGGCAGCGGCATCGTCGCCGCCTTCGCGGCGAGCGTCCCGTAGGTGAGCCGCCGATTGCTGCCGGAGTGGATGACCACGCCTTTTTCGGCGCGGCACTCGGAAGCGCCGACCCCCCAGGTGGCCGCTGCCGCGGCGATGAGCATCTCGCGCGCGGCAGCGCCCGCCTTGCGCAGCGGCGTGTACGCGGCGCGCACGCTGGTGCTGCCACCGGTGCCCTGCATGCCGAACATCGGATTGATGTACGCCTTGTCGGCGGGCGCGAACTCGATCGTGATCTTCGACCAGTCGGCTTCCAGTTCTTCGGCGAGCAGCATTGGGAGCGACGTGGTGACCCCCTGGCCCATTTCGGACCGATCCACCACGATGAGCACGCTCTCGTTCGGGTTGATGCGCAGCCAGGCATTCGGCGCGAAGGGCGCGGCCGGCGCGGGACCGAAGCGACGGCCCGCCGGGATGTGAAACCCAATCGCCAGCCCAGCGCCCGCGATCGCGCTGGTCGTGAGGAAGTCGCGCCGGCTGATCTCGGTAGAGGCGCCCATGTCAGGCTCCCTGCGCCGCGCGATGGATGGCCGCGCGAATGCGCTGGTAGGTGCCGCAGCGACAGATGTTCGTCATCTCCCGGTCGATGTCGGTGTCAGAAGGATGCGGATTCTTGGCGAGCAGCGCGGCGGCGGCCATGATCTGGCCGGACTGACAATACCCGCACTGTGGGACGTCCTCCTCGATCCACGCCTTCTGCACCGGGTGCGAGCGGTTCTTCGAGAGACCTTCGATCGTGGTCACCCGCTTGCCGGCGACCGCCGACACGGGGAGCACGCACGTGCGCGTGGCCACGCCCTCCAGGTGCACCGTGCAGGCACCGCACTGCGCGATGCCGCAGCCGAACTTCGTGCCGGTGAGACCCAGCGTGTCGCGCAGCACCCAGAGCAGCGGTGTGTCCGGGGTGACGTTGACGGTTTCGCGCTTGCCATTGACGGTGAAGCTGATCGGGGGCATGAGCATGTTCCTCCCGGGGGAATGGTAAACAACGTGTCATGCTGTACCGCGAGAGGGAAGGGGGACGTCGGCGTCAGAAACCCGTCAGGGTAAAGTGCCCGTTCCTGCAACCTCGATACGCACGGCGTCCGATTGGCCCTCCGCGCCGACGGCACGGATCGTGTGTGCGCCGGGAGCGAGTCGCCACCGGGACGAGGAGATCCGACGCCCGTCCACCCACCACGAGACGGTGCCGCTGCCGCCACCGGTGACCCGCAGCGCGATCGTAGCGTAGCGAGGATCGCCGCCCGGTGGGATGTCGTAGCGGTCGCCATCCTGCGGCGAGATGATGACCAAAGGTGTGGCGCCGGCGCCGCGTGCGCCTGTCGCGAAGCCCGACTGATCCGCCCATTCGGCGTACTGCGGCGGAAGCCGGACCCCGCCGTCACTATGCCAATCGCACTCCCGTGCGGGTTCGGTCCCGGGGATGAACCATTCGACCAGGCCCGGGCAGTCGCGCCCGGCGCGTAGCCCAGACAGCCGGCAGATGCTCACGGGGACGGCGCCCACCGCCGCGGGGGTCGGGAGCGCGCCCGGCGAATAGCGGCGCGCGGTGAGCATGATGGCGCGGTGCAGCAGCGGACCTGCGCCGGTTACCCCGCTCACGCCATCCATGGGCCGGCCGCTGAAATTCCCCGCCCACACCGCCACTGTGAAGCCGCCCGTCGTACCCACCGCCCAGTTGTCGGTGAAGTGGCGGCTCGTGCCCGTCTTCACCGCCACGGGAAAGGGAAAGTCGAACGGCGTGTCGAGACCGAACCCCGGGATGCGCGCCACGGGATCCGCCAGCATATCGAGCACGAGCGCCGCCGCGCGCATCGACATCACGCGCCGGCCAGCCGCGTTCGCCGCACCGTCGCCGCCGGGCGGCGCGGCCCACCAGCGGTATGGGCGCCACACGCCGCCGTTGGCGAGCGCGCGGTACGCGTTGGCGAGCTCGAGCAGGGTGACATCGCCGTCGCCCAGCGCGAGCCCCAGCCCGTAGTACTCGGCGCCACGGTCGAGCGACTCGAATCCCGCGAGCTGCAGCGTCCGCAGCACGCTCGCGGCGCTGAGTCGGTCGCTGAGCTCGACAGCGGGAATGTTGTAAGAGCTCGCGAGGGCCTCCCGCGCCCGCACCGGCCCGTGGAATGCGCGGTCGTAGTTGCGCGGGCGGTACGGCCCAGTGGGCGTCTGATAAGCGTGCGGGATGTCCGGGAGAATCGACGCGGCGGTCCAGCCGCGGTCCAGGGCGAGGCCGTACACGAAAGGCTTGAGCGCCGACCCCGGCTGGCGACCCGAGATTACCATATCGACCTGTCCAGCGGTGTCGCCCCAAAAATCAGGGGACCCGACCCACGCGCGCAGCTCCCCCGTGCGGTTGTCGAGCACCACGGCGGCCGCCTGCTTCACGCCGCGGTCGGCGAGCAGGTCCACGGTGTGGCGGACTTCGGCTTCGAGCGCGCGCTGGAGCTCGAGGTCGAGCGCCGTGCGCTGCACGCCCGCGAGCCGGTCCCGACGCGCGTCGGCGGCCGCCAGGAGCCGCGTCGTGAAGTGCGGTGCGAGGAACGGCGCCGCCCGTTGTGTCGCGATCAGGGGCTCCGCGGTCGCGCGGGCGAGGTCGGCGGCAGTCGCGTAACCCGCGGCCCTCAGACGCGACAGGGCGAGGGCACGGCGCGCCCGCGCCCGCGCGGGAGCGACCAACGGATTGTCGCTCGACGGTGCACGCGCCAGTCCGGCGAGCAGGGCCGCCTGCGCCAACGACAGCTCGCTCGCGCTCGCCGCGCAGTACACGGCCGCGGCCGCGGAGACTCCGATCGCGCCCTGACCCAGGGGCACGCGGTTCAAGTACTGCTCGAGAATGTCCTGCTTGCCGAGCTGCCGCTCCAACCGGATCGCCCAGAGCGCCTGCAGCAGCTTGGCGCCCCAGGAGTGACCGGAGGCGCGTGGCACGAGCAGCCGCGCGAGCTGCATCGTGATGGTCGAGCCGCCGGACACGATGCGGCGCGCGCGCAGGTTGTCGCGACCGGCGCGCACCGCGGCGCGCCAGTCAACCCCGTGATGCTCGTAGAAGCGGCGGTCCTCGAGCGCGAGAAACGCCTGGAGGATCTTGGGATCGACATCAGCGAGCGGCAGCCAGTGCACCAGGCTTCCGTCCGACGCGCGCGTAGTCCGCAGCACCACCCCGTACCGGTCCTCGAGGGTGAGACTGGGCGCGGCTGTGGGGGCCATCAGGTCCGCGGGCAGTGGCCAGGCGACCCAAGTGGCGAGCGCGAGCAGAGCGCCGGCGGTGAGCCCACCGCATCCGGCGAGGAGACGTGTCGTGCGGCGGCTCAGGGCGCCTTCGCGGTCACGGTGAAGACTCCACCCTCGGAACGGCCCTGCACCGCGGGGTTGTACATCTCTTCCGCGTGCACGGGCGGCAGCACGAACACGCCCGGCGTCGTGGCGCGCGCCACGTAGGTGGCGGTGTGCGTCCCCTTCCATAATACGGTGGCCGCGTACACCACGCGGTCGTCGCGCATTTCCTTGTGGTCGAAGGGCGACCACCACCCATCGTCCCAGCTCCCATAGTACCAGTCCCACAGGTAGTACTCGCCCTCGGCCGCCGCCTCCCCCGTCTCCTCTGACTCCTCGTGCTCCACGGGGGCAGCTCCCGGCCCCACCGGTACGCCCGTCGTACGGAGGCTCAGGTCCACCGCCTCGAGGCCGGCCGGCAGCGGATCGTCGACGACCAGGAACTGCCGCTCTGCGGGCACCGTCACCCGCAACCGCACACGCACCAACTGTCCTTCGGCGACGCGCACCGTCGGTTTCCCAGTGGCGAAGTCTTCGTACCAGCGCTCCACCTGGATGCCTTGTTGATCGGGGGTGACCGGCCGGGTGCGTGGCACCTCGCGCACGGTGAGGTAGAAGAACAACGGCGCGTCGCTGGTCCCTCCGGCCGGCGCGTCGACCGTCACGCGCAGCGACTTCGTTCCCCCGGGACCATCCCCCAGCAGACCCGTCAGGTCGTGGCTCCATTCGCGCACGCCGCCCGGCGCCGCGCCGGTTTGCTCGAAGAGCACCCGGCCGCCTTGGCGCAAGCGAACCGCGCGTCCCGCAATCCGCCGCTGGCGCCGATCCAGAGCGACGAGCGCACTCACGACCGTGCCAAAGTCCTGCGTGTTCCACGGCGAGAGCTCGCTGGCACGCCCCTGCTGGGTGAGCGTCTCGGCGAGCGGCCCGAGCAGCGGGTGCGCTGAGTCGACCGCGAGCGTGGCGGTGAGGAGGCGCGACGCGGGCCGCCGCCACGAGTAGAAGTAGAAGCTGCGTCGGGCGGAATCGGGCAGCACGGCTCGCCGCCCCTCGATTCGCACCGATCCCCAGATGGGGACGAGCAGGTCGCGCGCGGCGCGCGTCGCCCCACGCTGTGCCACGACCTCGGCCAGCCTGACGCGATCTTCCCAGGCGAGCTGCGAAGCGAGCTGCAACAGCTCGTTTTCGCCCGGAAGGTCCGGGCGACCTAGCTGGCTCAGGAAGTCCACCGCCGCCACCTGGTCCGCGAGCCGGACTCGCAGCTCGGAGTACCAGCCGGCCACGGCGGACTGCACCACCCGCGGGGTATGCAGCTCCTTCGCGATGTAGCCCGCCAGGCGGCCGAGCACGCTGTCGTTGACGCCGAACCCGGCGGCGCGTGCCGCCAGGAGCGCCTGCCCCGCGTAGGCACTGAGCCAGGGTGTGGTCCAGTCGGTGGCGCTCCAGAGGCCGATGCCGCCGTCGAGACGCTGGCGTCGCGACAACACGCTCACGGCGCTCTCGATCTGCTGCTTCGTGTCGCTCGGCAGCTCCACGCCTGTGCCCAGCGCCTGGCGCGCTTGGTACAGCCCGATGAGGGGCAGCACTTCGCTCGCCACCTGCTCGCTGCAGTCGTAGGGATAGACCCGCAGCCAGTCGTACGCGCCTTTCACAATCGCGAGCGGCGACGTGCCGAAATCGAGCTCGAGTCTTGAGCGCCCCGGGTCGATATCTCCGGGGAGCGCGAGCTCCACGGTGGTCGTATCGCGCACCGTACCAGCCACCGTGTGGGCGCGTGGAGCGAACGCGGGTCGCACCGGCAGCCGGGTCTCGACCGCGTCGGCGTCGCGTCCGCTCGAGACGCGAAACCGGAAGCTCGCGGTGTCGCTCGTCGTGTCGCGGAACGCGAACCGCACCTCGCTGCCGCGCCCGGCCGCGAGCGTCACGCGGCGATTCGGCTCGCCGCTCAAGGTCACGCCGCGGGCCTGCGCCTGGACATCGATGGTCGGAGTCCCGCCGGCCCGCTGGTTCACCACGACGCCAGCCGTGAACTCGTCGTCGCGGCGCAGGAAGCGGGGCAGAGCCGGGCGCGCCAGGAGCGGACGCGTGACGAGCAAGGGCGATTGTCCGCTGCCGTAGCGGTCGCCGGCCGTCACGGCGACGGCCATGACGCGGAAAGTCGTGAGATTATCCGGCAGCTTCGCCGCGACCACGGCGCAGCCCGCTGAATCGGTGACGATCGAGCCGAGGAAGAACGCGGTCGATTGGAAGCGGGTGCGCAGCACGTCGGCCGCACCCTGACCCCCGCCGCCGCCCGGCTGCTCGTCGCCCTTCATGGTGACGTTCTCGTTCAACACTTGGGCGGCAACCGACACGAGATCGCTCGCGAGATGCATCCCCAACCCCCGCGGCCGGTACAGCAGGTCGATCGGGTCGGGCGTCTTGTAACCGGTGAGCGACAGCACGCCCTCATCCACCGCCCAGAGCGCGACCTCGCTGCGGCGTCCCCCTCCCCCTCCCCCTCCGCCTCCGCCTCTGACCGCGTCGCGCACCCGCACTCGGACGCGCGCCGTGTCGCCCGGCCGGTATTCGGGCGCGAGCGGCTCCACGTCGACTTTGAGTCGCTTCACTTCCGGTATCACGCGCAGCTCGGCGTACCCGACCCGGATGGTCGGCCGCCCCGGATCGGCGAGCGTCTTAGGTGGCGCGCTGCGCCCGCGCGCCACGACGATCGCAACGAATGCGTTGGGCGCGTATGCTTCCGTGATGGGAAACTTGAGCGTGGTGGCGCCGGCGGTGATGCGCAGGCGTCGCTGCTCGATCACGCCCTCACGCTCCACCGTCACCCAGGCTTCGGCGTTAGTGAACGGACAAGCGAGCAGCACCGTAGCGGTGTCCCCGACGCCGTAGCGCTGCTTGTCGGGAATCACGTCCATCTTGAAGCGATTCTCATCGTTCCACGGCACCCAGTCCTTCCCGGTCGCCCAGCGGTAGAAGCTCGTGGTCGCGAGGCGGCCGGCGGGGTCGGACGCGCTGAAGTTCACGATGTACGTGCCGCCCGCCGCGGGGGTGAACCGGCACGGGACCGAATCGGCGGCGCTCGTGAGGCTGCAGCGCGCCACTGTGTCGGAGACCCACTCGCCGACCTCTTCCGACAGCCCCGCCCGCTCGCGCACGACCTGGTGCCACTCGCGTCGTACGATCGCGCCACGGATGGCGACGCCCGGGACCCGCCGGCCGTCGGGCCGCACGGCGATCACGGCCACCTCCTGCGGCGTCCCGGCGGTCCAGAAGTAGCTCGTCCCGAGCGGCTTGGCGGCAAGGTAGAACGCCGCGGGGTGCACGGTGACGGTGGCGGACGCCGACACGGCCTGCCGATTCACGTCGGTGACCGTCGCCTGGAGCGTGGCCCGCGCGGGCAAGCCCTTGGTCGGCGCCGCAACAGGCGTCCGGAGCACCAGATGTCCGGTCGCGTCGAGGGTGTCGCTGCCGCTCGCGATCACCTGGATGCTCTGCTGCGCCGGGGTCACGTCTTCCCAGTCTTCCCACCACCAGCCGCTCTCACCCACGTAGTAGCCGTCGGTGCCGGGGATGTGCAGCGCCCAGCCGCCGGTGGGTTGTTGGCGCGCCACCCAGCTCACCGCCGCCCGTGCCATCGGCGCGCCGAACAGGTACCGCGCCTCGACGGTCGCGCGCAGCGAATCGCCGGCGAAGCGGGGGGCGGAGTCGGACGAGAGCTCCACGAGGAACTCGGGCGGCCGGTATTCGGCGACGCGGTAGTCGGCGCGGTCGAGGTCGATCCAACGGCCTCCGCGCCGCACCCGAAGGACGATCCCGTAGTGGCCGAGCTGCAGTCCCGCGGGCAGCACGAGATGCTGGTCCGCGGTCCCGAAGCGCGACAGGGCGACGGTGGTGTCGCGCAGCGTGCCGTTCTCGCGATCCGAGAACACCCAGCGGAGCGAGTCGTCTTTCGCGGGAGGAGCGAGCGCGCCAAGTGGGCCGGCGCGCACGATGGCTTTGGCATACACCGTTTCCCCCGGTCGATAGATGCCACGCTCGGTGAAGACGGCGCCCGCCACCGGGAAGCGCGAGTCGCCCCACGCGCCGGTCACGTTGAAGCGCCAAGGGCTCAAGTCGGCGTCGTACGCGCTGACCGGTGTCACCGCGCGATCGCTGCCGAGCTTGGCGGCGACGTAGCCGTCGAACCCGCCGTAGTAGCGTCGCTCCTCATCCGCTTGAACGGTGTCGGCCTTGAATCCGCTCAGGCGGGCGAGCCCCTGCGCGTCGGAGGTGGCGGTGGCGCGGGCGCGTCCGTGCGTGTCGTACAGCGTCACCTCGGCGCCGGCGCGCGGCAGGCCGTCATTCACACCCGTCACCCACACCACCCCCGCGTCGGCGCCGAGGCGCGCGTGTATGCCGAGGTCGGTGACCTGCACGACGGCCACCGCCACTCGAGCACGGTAGGAGCCCGTCCGCTCCGGGAGCCCCGTGCCGGTGACCTGTACGGCGGTCAGGGTGGGACTGCCGGCGCGGGCCGTGTTGTACGCCGGCATGCGGACGCCGGTGACGAGCGGATGATCGACCTCTTTCGAATTCCCTGCGACGGCGATGCGCCGCGTGCTCACACCTCCCGCCGCCACGAGCTTCCCCCACAACTCGTCGAAGTTCCAACCGTAGGAGCGCAGCACTTGGCTCTCGAGCGACTCGGGCACGGCGGCGAGCATCACGATCAGGGTGTCGACGTTGACATGACGCACCGCCAGGGTGCGGTAGCCGGTCCGCTCCACCAGCATGCGGCCGTAGGGATAGTCCACAGTCGGCGTATAGGCGGTCGTGGCGACCGTCAGCGTCGGACCCCCCCCCGTAAGGTGCTGCCCGAATGCGTCCACCAGTCCACTGTCCGCAACCACACGGTAGCTCGAGCGTGGCTTGAAAGCGCCTTCGAGCTGCCAGGTGGACGCCTGGGCCGTTGTGTCGTCTACGGTGAACTGGACCGCTGGCGTGAGGTGCACGTGCCGGAGGACGTCGCTGCCACGGACGGGCGTGGTGAACACGACGCCGATCGGACCAGTGGGACACGCTTGCCAGTTGGTGCCGCCGCACGTGGCGCCGATGAGGCGCAGCGGTCCGTACGTTTCAAAAGCCCAATTCTCGTACTGGCTGGCGCCCTCGTCGTCGAGAATCGATGGGGCGACGAGAGAGCCTCGGCACGCGGGCGGGAGGGGCGTCTCGGGTGCGAGCGAGACGACGCGCCGCAGGCTGTCGGTGCCCCGGTTGCGCTGGTAGCCGCCCGCTTCGCGGTAGTCCCAGGAGTCCTTCTCGTTCACGGCGCGCTGGCCGACGGGATTGAGCCGGATCGTGGCCCGGCCGCCGGAGCACGTACTCTGGAACTCGAGATGCGCGGTGGCGCCCAGCCGGGCGAGGTCGACGGGGCTCGAGAACAGCAGCTCGAAGCGGGTCTGGGGCGTGACGAAGCGCGGTTGATTGTGTTTGCCGACGGGCGATCCGGTGAGGAGCTTCGGCCCACGCACGCGGAAGGAGAACGTGTAGGGCGCATCGAGCCGGCTGCCGTCCATTGCGTCGAACGTGTTGGCGATCGCGACGCGATACTCGACGTTGGCCGTGAGCAACGCGGCCGGTGTGAAGCGGATCGTGATGGGATCGCGCCACTCGAGTTTGCCCTTCACGCTCGGGGAAATCGTGAAGATCCCCTGGGGATCGACGCCGCGGTCGAGCGACCCCGCCACCGGCCGGTCGAACGTGACGGTGATGACGCTCGTCGGATCGGCCGCGTCGGTGGGAGCGACGCGCAGCACCTTGAGCGACGGAGCGCCCGAAGGGGGCCCGGGGGGACCGGCGGGACCGGGGGGGCCAGCGAGCGCCGCGACGACGACCGCAACGAGGTGCAGCGGGCGCATCAGCTCTTGACGCTCTGCGACGCCTCATCCCACGACACGGCGCTGCCCCGAAAGTACGACTCGTTCGCCATGTGGCAGGCGAGGGCCGCGTGATGTCCGAACACGGCGTCCTCGACCACCGGCTTCCGCGTGCGCACCGCCTCGAAGTACGTCCACAGGTGCGGCCTGACGTCGTCGAAGTCGGGTCCGCTGAACGTGATCGTCTCGGGCAGCGCATCTTGCTGACCCGGCTTGCGG
>DATEGE010000079.1:0-6832 GCA_035280265.1 Gemmatimonadales bacterium
GCGTTGCGCTCATGCGCCAGCGGCTGTCTTCGTGAGCATGGGAGCGATGTTGCGCGGCATGGTCATCCTGATCGTGCCGGCGTTCCTCATCGTCACGGTGATGGCGTATCGGCGCCGGAAGGGTGGGCTGGACTAGATATCGGGTGGGCCTTGACCGCTACGGCTCCCGGTGGAGAGACTCCTTCAGTTATGGCGCCCGAGACGTCGCTTTCCCGGCGGGATTTCCTGTGGGCCGCGACCGGCGGCGTGGGGACCGCGCTCGGCTCGCTTGCCGCCCTCGGGCTCCCGCTTGATGCCGCCACGACCCGCGCGCAGGCGCTCCGCATCAAGGATGCGAAGGCCACGCCCAGTGTCTGCCCGTATTGCTCGGTCGGCTGTGCCACGATCGTGCACACCGTCGGGAACGACATCGTGAACATCGAGGGCGACCCCCGCAGCCCGCACAACGAGGGCGCGCTCTGCCCCAAGGGCGCCGCGATCTTTCAGCTGCACAAGAACCCCAACCGCGCGACGCAGGTGCTCCACCGCAAGCCCGGCGCGCGGAGCTGGGAGGAGGTGGACCTCGACTGGGCGATGGACCGCGTCGCCGCGCTCGTGAAGCAGTCACGGGACGAGACGTTCGTCGAGCGGCTGCCCGACGGCACGCTCGTCAACAAGACCACGGCCATCTTCTCGCTCGGGGGAGCGACGCTCGACAACGAGTGGAACCACCTCCAGCAGAAGCTGCTGCGGGGGTTGGGCGTCGTAGCGATCGAGAATCAGGCCAGAATATGACACAGCTCCAGCGTCCCCGGTCTGGGGACCCGGCTCGGTCGCGGCGCGGCAACGCTGTACCCGCGCAACCTGGAGCTCTCCGACTGCATCGTGATCCAGGGCTCCAACATGGCGGAGTCCCACCCGGTGGCGTTCCGCTGGCCGATGAGGGCCAAGGTCGAGCACGGCGCTAAGATCGTCCACGTCGATCCCCGCTTCACCCGCACCAGCGCGATGGCGGACGTGTACGCGCCCGTCCGCGCCGGCTCCGACATCGCGTTCCTCGGCGGCCTGATCAATTACGTGCTTGCGAGCCCGCGCTGGAACACCGATCCCTTCTTCAAGGAATACGTCGCCAACTACACGAACGCGGCCACCATCGTCCGCGACGACTTCCGGGACGTCGAGGATCAGGACGGCGCCTTCTCCGGCCTGATGGAGTACACCGGCAACAAGAAGGGTTGGCCGTTCGACGGCTTCGTCGGCGAGTACAACCCTGCCAGCTGGCAGTACGCCCGGCGGGGCACTGCAGGGCGCGCCGCCACGGCACCCGGCACGTCGTTCGACGCCCTGATTCACTCTCTCAAGCCGCCGCCCGCCGAGCGCGACGACACCCTGCGCCACCCGCGCACGGTGTTCCAGATCGTGAAGCGACACTTCAGCCGCTATACGCCCGAGATGGTCGCGCAGATCACGGGCTGCCCGCGGGACGCGTTCACGAAGGTGGCGGAGGCGGTCCTCGAGAACTCGGGCCGGGAGCGCACCACTGGATGGGTGTACGCCGTCGGCTGGACGCAGCACACCTACGGCCCGCAGATGATCGGCTGCTGCGCGCTGCTGCAACTGCTGCTCGGCAACGTGGGCCGGCCCGGCGGGGGCGTGATGGCGCTCCGCGGCCACGCGTCAATACAGGGCTCGACCGACATCCCCACGCTGTACCACAGCATCCAAGGCTACATGAATGCGCCGTCGGCGCTCCGGCCGCACGCCACGCTCCGGGAGTACCTCGCTGACGAAGCGAGCGCCACCGGGTATTGGGCGAACATGCCGAAGTTCATGGTCTCGTACCTGAAGTCCATGTACGGCGCCGCGGCCACGCCGGCAAACGACTTCGGCTACGACTGGCACCCGAAGATCACGGGAGACCACTCCCACATGCCGATGTTCGTCGCCATGGCCGAGGGTCGTGTGAAGGGGATGCTGTGCATCGGCCAAAACCCCGCTACTTCACTCAACGCGGGACTGGAGCGGACGGGGCTGCGGCGCCTCGAGTGGCTCGTCGTAAAGGACAACTTCCTCACTGAGACCGCGACCTTCTGGGCGCGGGCTCCGGAAGTCGAGCGTGGGGAGGTCAAGCCGGAAGACATCAAGACCGAGGTGTTCTTCTTCCCATCGGCGCAAGTTGCCGAGATCGACGGCAGCTTCACCAACACCCAGCGCATGCTGCAGTGGCACTTCAAGGCGGCTGACCCGCCGGGACAGTGCCGCTCGGATCCCTGGTTCACCTACCAGCTCGGCAAGCGGGTGAAGCAGCTGTACGAGAGCAGCACCCTGAGCCGCGACCAGGGGATCAGGCACCTGACCTGGGAGTTCGAGCCCGATCAACCGCCCAGCATCGCGGGCGAGCCGGATGTAGAGAAGGTGCTGCGAGAGATCAACGGCTACTACACTGGCCACCCGGATCGCCATCTCGCAGGCTTCGGCGAGCTCAAGGACGACGGCTCGACGACCTGCGCTTCGTGGATTTACTGCGGCGTGTTCCCTGCCCCCGCCCAGAATCTCGCCGCCAGGAAGCAGCCCGACCCGCCTGGCGTTCCGGGCGCCCAGCTCAACTGGGGATGGGCTTGGCCTGCTAACCGGCGGGTGATGTACAACCGTGCCTCGGCCGATCTCGAAGGGCGCCCGTGGAGCGAGCGCAAGAAATGGGTGTGGTGGGATCGAGCGGCGGGGAAGTGGTCCGGGTACGACGTCCCCGATTTCGCGGTTACCAAGGCGCCGGAGGCCGCCGCCGATCCGAACGGCATCGGACTCGACGCCCTCTCGGGCCGCCAGCCCTTCATTATGAAGGCAGACGGCGTCGGCTGGCTGTACGTGCCCTCCGGGCTGCTCGATGGCCCGCTGCCGACACACTACGAGCCGGCGGAGTCACCGGTCAAGAATCCGCTGTACCAACAGCAGACGAGCCCGGTGCTCAAGTACTGGAAGCGTGGCGACAACCCGCTCGCTGCCGTGGCCGATCCGCGCTATCCCTATGTCATCACGACGTACCGCCTCACGGAGCATTATCTCGCAGGGGCGATGAGCCGCTGGAATCCGTGGCTCACGGAGCTGCAGCCCGAGCTGTTCATCGAGCTCTCGCCCGAGCTGGCGGCGGAGAAGGGCATTCGCAATACCGACTGGGTGCGGATCAGCACGCCGCGCGCGGTGATCCGCGCCAAGGCGCTTGTCACACGGCGGTTGCGGCCGTTCATGGTCGCGGGCAAGACGGTCCATCAAGTTGGGATGCCATGGCACTGGGGGTGGGAGGGCGTGGTGACCGGAGACGTGGTCAACCAGCTCACCGCTTTCGTTGGTGACCCCAACGTGAGCATTCACGAGGGGAAGGCCTTCGTCTGCAACGTGGAGAGGGTATGAGCGCCGCGGCCGAGCCGATGGGGTTCTTTACCGACACAACGGTTTGTATCGGCTGTAAGGCGTGTGAGGTCGCGTGCAAAGAGTGGAACCAGCTGCCGGCCGCACAGGGCGGGCGGACCGAGCTCTCGGGGGACAGCTACGACAACACGCGCCGTCTCGACGGCATTCACTGGCGACATGTGAAGTTCATCGAGCAGTTCACCGAAGACCGCACCAACGGACGCTGGCTGATGATGAGCGACGTGTGCAAACACTGCGTGCGCGCCGCGTGCCTCGAGGTGTGCCCCACCGGGGCCATCATCCGCACCGAGTTCGACACGGTCGTGATCCAGGCGGACGTCTGCAACGGGTGCCGGTTGTGCATCGCCGCTTGCCCGTTCGGCGTGATCGACATCAATCCGGCCTCCGGCACGGCGCAGAAGTGTACGCTGTGCTACGACCGCCTGCAGGCCGGCATGGTGCCCGCCTGCGCGCAGGCCTGCCCCACGCAGTCCATTCAGTTCGGCCCGATTCGCGAGCTGAAGCAGCGAGCCGAGGCGCGGGTGCGGCAGCTGCACGTGCTGGGCGAGAATCGAGCGCGGCTGTATGGCGATGACGAGCGCATGCTGGGCGGTCTCAACTCGTTCTACCTGATCGCCGACGAGCCGGAGGTGTACGGGCTGCCCCGTGACCCACAGCTGCCGACGCGCAATCTGTTCCGGAGCGCGCTGGTCTCGACCATCGGCGCCGCGGTCATCGCGCTGCTCGGGCTCGTGTCGCTGCGCAAGCGGAGGATGGACGCGCGTGCCGCCTGACACCTTCTTCACCGCCTCCCCGCGTTGGGAGTGGGACATCATTCTGTACTTCTTCGTGGGCGGGATCGCCGGGGGGTGCTTCCTGTTGGCCGCGCTGCTCCACTTCTTCGGCCGCCCCGAGGACCGCCCGGTGATACGCATCGGATTCTATGTCGCCTGCGTGGGGGCGCTCCTGAGCGGCTTGGTCCTCACCGTCGATCTCTCGCGCCCCGACCGCTTCTGGCACATGCTGATTCAATCGCACTCCGGTCGGGCGATGTTCAAAGGCTGGTCGCCGATGTCGGTGGGGGTGTGGGGCTTGCTCTTGTTCGGGCTCTTCGCCTCGCTGGCGGCGCTCGGCGCGGTGGTCGAAGAGGGTCGCTTCACCTGGAGGCCGCTCCGTTGGGCGCCGGTCCGCGTGCTCACCCGCTCTTGGTTGCAGGACGGGATTGCGGTAGCGGGGAGCGTGTTCGGTCTCTTCCTCGCTGGCTACACGGGCGTGCTGCTCTCAGTGACCAACCGTCCGCTCTGGGCCGACTCGCCGTTCCTGGGAGCTCTGTTCCTGTGTTCCGGAGCCTCCACCGCGGCGGCGGCGCTCCTCCTGCTCGGCACCAGACGGAAGGTGGCGGGCACCGACACGGTCGAGCGACTGGCGCGGTTCGACCGCGGCGCGCTCGCGCTCGAGCTGCTGGTCCTCGTGCTGTTCCTCGCTTCCCTGGGACCTGCGTTTCGGGTGCTCGTCGGTTGGTGGGGGCTGCTCCTCGTGGTTACGGTGAGCGGAGGCATCGTCGCGCCGCTCGTGCTCGAAGGCTTCGGGTCGACGCATGTGCCCCGGGCCGCGACTCTGGTTCTCCTCGGTGGATTGCTCCTCCGGGCGGTGGTCATCCTCTCGTCGAATGGAGTCTACGCCGTCGGGTCGGGAGTAACCGGTCGATGAGCGCGGTTCGCGTGAGGCGCGCAGCGTACTTGGCGATCCTGTTCGCTGGCGCTTGTGCGAGCCCCGAAGCGCGACGCACGCGAGGGGGTGGGCCGGGCGCGGACATCGGCAATCATGGGGCGAGCGTCGTTATCCACGCCGGCGCCGATCCGTACTATCGGACATCCTGCGTCACACAGGTCGAATGCGCGGGGCCCAGGCCGGTCTCGATCAGAGACTAGAGACCCGACTCGACGCCCTCGAGCGACGCGATCGGGAGTGGCGCCCCTGGCTGGCGGCGCTGCGGGAGGCGTTTCACGCGTTGGAAGACGATGCTTGGAGCGACCCTAGGGTGGCCGCTCCAAGCAGGGCGAAAGCGGCACGCCCGGACGGCATGCCCCTGTTGCACGGGCAGCAGCTGACCGTCGATGTCGAGCTGGTCCGCGCGTTCATCTCACGGTTGGCGGCTGCGATCGGGCACGAGTCGTACCAACCGTCGAACAACGAGGCGATCACGCTCCTGAGTACGGCGGCGCAGTACCAACGCCCCGCGGCCGACGCGCTCGATCAGCTGGCTCAGCTCGCGGCGTGGCCGCTCCTGGTGGCGTGCGGCCGTAGGCTGGTCGGCGCCATTCCTGCAACGTGGGCGCAGGGTTACTGCCCGGTGTGCGGAGCCTGGCCGCTGCTCGCGGAACAGCGCGGGCTCGAGCGCGCGCGCCGGCTGCGGTGCGGACGCTGTGCCGCCGATTGGCCGTTCCCCGGGCTGACCTGTGTCTACTGCGGCGAGCACCATCACACCCAGCTCGGCGCGCTCGTGTCCGAGGGCGAGCTCGATGCGCGCAAGATCGAGACCTGCCGCACGTGCCGGGGATACGTCAAATCGATCGCGACACTGGTCGGGCTCTCTCCCGCCGATGTGCTCCTCAGCGACCTGGAGACCGTCGAGCTCGACCTCGTGGCGCGAAGCCGCGGATGGCAGCGGCCCTCCCAGCCGGCGCGCCCGCTCGACGTGCGCGTGAGGGCGCAGGGGTTGTGACGAGCACCCGCGCGCTTCGTCCCGCGGCCGTGTGTCGTGCGCTGCTCGCGGCCCTCGACGCGTCCGAAGGACGCCGCCGGCGACGCAAACGCGATACCACTCCGGACGCTATCGGACTCGAGATCAAGCGCCAGCTGCTCGAGGCCGCGGTGCGCGAGGATCCGGAGCCCGAGTCGTTCGAAGGCTGGCTGCTGGCGCGCGCGGTCTCGGTAGGAGCCGCGAGCGGCCCGATACGAGCGATGGCGGTGGCGGTGCTGAATGAATGGCGGCTCGCCGGACAGTCCGCTGATTTCTCGGCCTGGTTGAGCCAGGGGGCACCTTCTGACGACGCGCCAGGAGGTCAGGGTGGGGGCGGCGGCAAGAACGCCTCGACGGCAAACGGATAGACTTCGTTCTGTCCGGGGCCGCCGCCGTCCGGCGTGGTCCAGAAGCTGACGCGCCGCAATCGCGCGCTCAATGCAGCCTGGTTCACGAACGCCTGACCATACTGAAGCCGCTGGGTGGGGTCGGTGAGGTAGTAGGTTTCGGCGGCGCCGTACAACGGCGGCGCGCCGAGCGAAGGGAGCGTCGCATCCGCATCATGAACTTCAGGCTTCGATACATCCAGGCCACTGAACGGTGGCCATTGAGTATGGGATCGACGGGATCGGTATATGCGTCATCGAATGCAATGGTCTGGTTCGCCTCGGCGAGGAAGTACACGCTGGGCCGAACCCCGTG
>DATEGE010000080.1:0-3297 GCA_035280265.1 Gemmatimonadales bacterium
GATCACCCTGGATGGGCATCAGATGTATTTCCACAGCACAGGACATGGGGGTTGCGGTCTCGCCGACCTGTTTGTCTCCCGGCGTCACGACAAGTGGGACGACTTCGGCTGGGAGCCGGCCGAGAACATCGATTTCCCAAGCTGCGTCGTCAACAGCACGCTGTTCGAGAACGGTCCCACGTTTCTCGAGGACGAAGCGACGGGCGTCCAGAGCCTCTATTTCACGAGCTTAAATCGGCCCGGGGGGCTCGGGGACTACGACATCTGGCTCAGCCAGCGCCGCGGAGACGAGGAGCCATGGGGACCCGCCGTTGACGTCGTGGAGCTGAACAGTCCGTACCGCGACACCCGCACCGCCATTCGGCGCGACGGGCTTGAGATGATTATCTCTAGCGCTCGCGCCGGCGGAGTAGCGGGCAGCGAAGACCTGTGGGTCTCGACGCGTCGCTCCACTCTCGATCCCTGGTCCACGCCGGTGAACCTCGACGCGGACAGCCTTGCCTTGGGTCGGCCACCGGTGGTCAACAGCGCCTACGTCGACGGCGCGCCTGCGCTCTCGTTCGACGGCACGACGCTGTACTTCACGTCCGAACGCCCCGGCGGTTTCGGAAAGCGAGACCTCTACGTCACGACACGGCCTCAGCTCCGCGGGCCGGACGTGGTAGTGGATGCCAGATAAGGAATAGGACGACGACGGCGGGCGTGGCCTTCCGAACGCCCGCCGGCGTGTCAAGCCGCGCCTCTCACAGCGTCGCCTGGTCGCGCTCCCATTGCGCCTCCAGCTGTTTCATGAACCCGACGAAGTCCGGGTCGCCGCGGATGTTGTCGAGATTCGGGTCGCGTGCGAAGTAGGGGTAGCACGGCCAGCCGTTCTCGGCCGCCTGTCGCAGCCAATAAACGGCCCTGCTGGGTTGGTTCAGCAACGCGTACACGGACGCGATGTTGTAGAGGGTGTGATGAAAATGAATGAAGCCCCTTCCCTTCGGGACGGCCGTGCGAATGTCCTCCTCGGCGCGCCGCGCGTCTCCTGCTTTGGCGAACAGGAGCGCCCGCGTGCTGGTCACGACGCCGCCGGGATCCTCCGGATAGTCGTGCAGGTAGCGCTCCATGAGCACCGCAGCCTCGTGCATCCGGCCCAGATATAGGAGCGCCCACGCGACTTGGTAGTTCCACAGCGACCGATTGGACTCGGGAGGTACCTCTCGAACCAGTCGTAACCCGTCTTCGTAGCGGCCTTGGTACACGAGCGCGATCCCGCTCCGGCGGGTCGCTCCGTAGTTAGCGGGGTCGATGGCGAGGGTCGTGCGAAATTCGGCTACGGCCTTGTCGAGCAGGCCGCGGTGCAAGTAGATGACCCCCAGGTCATGATGCGCCAGAGCCAAATGTGGGTTCAGCTCCAGGGCGCGGCGGTATTCCTGGACCGGGGGTCCGGGCGCGAACTTGCCGGTGAGGCTCGACAGCAGGTGGCCCCTGGCGAGGTGCGCTTCCGCGAGGTCTGGATCGAGACGGAGCGCCTTGTCGGCAGCCACCCAGGCCTTTTCTATCAGCGCCGTGTCAGTTGGTACGAACTGATTGATTCGCAGCGTGTAAGCCAGAGCCAGCTCCGCCTGCGCTGCTGCGAATTCGGGATCGCGCGCGACCGCCTGCTCGAGCAGCGTGATCGCCACCGAGTCGTCTTGCGGGTTTTGTCGCCAGAGCCGGGTCTTGGCGCGAAGGTAGTCGTCGTACGCCTGGAGATTCTTGGTTGGCGTCGCCCGCAGCGTCCGGTCCTCCGAAGCGCTCAATGGCAGCCCGAGCGCAGAGACGATTCCGCGCGCGACGCGATCCTCGAGCGTGAACCGCTCCTGTAAAGGCTCCTGGAAGCGGTCCGCCCAGCGCTGGTATCCCGTGGCGGCATCGATCAACCGCAGGTCCACGCGCACCACACTGCCCGACTGTTGCACTCCACCTTCTACCACTGCGTCGACGTGTAGCTCGCGAGCGATTTGCTGGAGTGGCGCGCTGGTCCCGCGGTACGGCCTCACCGCTCCGCGAGCGATCACCAGGAGCGACTTGATTCGACCGAGGTCGGTCGTCAAGGCCTCCGTGAGTCCATCGGCGTACCAGGATCGCAGCGTGTCCGTGGACAAGTTCTCGAGCGGTAGCACGGCCAACGAGCGCACGCGCCTCGTGACGGGCCCGGGCCACAGCTGCCCGCGCCAGTCGCCCGCGCTGGAAACCACGAGCCCGGCGACGACGGCGGCGATCACGGTGGGCCACGATAGCCGACGGGCAGCGTACCGCGCGTTTGGTGCGGTGACGTGTGGTGGTGCATCGATCTGTGGCGGCGGCAGCTCGACGGGCGCGGCCACCTGCCGCGCGCGCACCGCTGTTATCAAAGCTTTGGTCTCCGCGGCCGGCTCGGTTTCGAGGTCCTGGCGGAGGCGCTTCGCGAAGTCCTCGTAGGCTTCCACCGCGCCAGCGCGATCGCCGACCCGGTCGAGCAGCGTGACCCGGCGGCGCAGCAGTGCCTCGTCGAGGGGCACAACGTGTGTGGCCCGGCGGGCGCATTCGGCCGCTGCTGCGACGTCCCCTGCCGCCTCACACTGCTCGACGAGGGTACGCGCTGCCGCGGACACCGCTTCGCGCAGCCGCGCGCGCTCGCGTTCCAGCCACCGCTCGAACTCACCCGTACCCGAGATGAAGAATCCATCGAGTAGCGGGCCCCGATAGTAGTCGAGCGCCTGCGCGAACTGAGCCGCCGCTATCGCGCGGTCGAAGGCCACGACGTCGCACCATAGCCGCTCGAAGTCCAGTCCGATCTCCTCGTCGCCGCGCGTCACGACGACGTCCGCGCCGAGGGCGCCACGCAGCACGTGGAGCGCCTGACGCAGAGCGGCCCTGGCGTGCTCCTGGTCGAGCTCCGGCCAGAACAGCGCCAGCAGGCTATCGCGGCGATGGAATCGCTGGGGAGTAGCGGCGGCGAGGTAGGTGAGTAGGGCGAGCCGGCGCGGTCGGGTGAGCAGGCGCTTCACCTCGCGTCCCGCGGCATCGGTCAGGCACAGAGTCCCGAGCGTCCGGAACTCGATCATGCGAAGCCTCTTTCCGCACGGCCGAGCACATCGCCGTCACCGGCAACGGTGACGCAGCGGTCACGAGGCGGTGATGCGCGCGGCTAAGAATGGCTCTGTCAACCCGGAAGGTACGGGTTGGCACGGGTCTCGGCAATCAACTCCAGGAGGTGGCGCATGAAACGGCTTGAGAGAGTTACCCTGTTGGGCGTGCTTGTGGGGCTCGCGTACGGGTGCGAGTCGGGCA
>DATEGE010000081.1:0-1693 GCA_035280265.1 Gemmatimonadales bacterium
GTCGCGGAGCGGGGCACCACGCTGTCGGGCGGTCAGAAGCAGCGGATCGCGATCGCGCGGGCCGTGCTACGCGACGCGCCGATTCTCATCCTCGACGAGCCGACCAGCGGCCTGGACGCCGCCTCGGAGCGCACGGTCATGGCGGCTCTCCACGTCGCGGCCGCGGGCCGGACGACCCTGACGATCGCGCACCGCCTGAAGACCGTCCGCTTCGCCGACCGGATCATCGTGCTCGAGCACGGGCGGATCGTGGAAGACGGGACACACGCCGAGCTGCTCAGTCGCCGGGGTCTCTTCGCGACCCTCAGCGAGCTGCAATTGGGCGCAGACTGACCGGAGGCTGGCACATGACAGGGACGAAACTCATTGGCGCCGGACTGCTCGCGTTGAGCGCATGCGCCAAAGGCGCGACCGGCCCGGCGGTGGGGTCCGGTCCCGTGGCCTCGGTGACGGTGGCACCGGCGGCGGCGACGGTGCTCGCGGGCGACACGGTGCGGTTGACGGACACGACAAAGGACGCCGCGGGCGTCCCGTTGACAGGGAGAGTCGTTACCTGGTCCAGCAGCGCGCCGACGATCGCGTCCGTCTCGGCCACCGGACTCGTCACGGGACTCGCGGTCGGCTCGGCGACGGTTACGGCGACGAGCGAGGGGCGAAGCGGGGCTGCGGCGATCCGAGTCGGTCTCGTGTTCGCCGCGCTGAGCGCGGCCCTGGAGTACACGTGCGGCCGCACCACCGGCGGGGCCGTGTACTGCTGGGGGCTGAACGCCAGCGGCCAGCTGGGCGACGGCTCCACGACCAACAGCTCGACCCCGGTTGCCATCGGGGGCGGCATCGCGTTCGCCGCGATCAGCGCCCACGGCGATCATGCCTGTGGCCGCACGAGCGCTGGAGCGGTGTACTGCTGGGGGAACAACTCGTTCGGCCAGCTGGGTGACGGCACGACCACCAATCGGTCAACGCCCGTGCCCGTGTCCGGCGGGTTGAGCTTCGCGGCGATCAGCGTGAACGGGACGCACACCTGTGGCCGGGTGGCCAGCGGCGCGGGGTACTGCTGGGGCGATAACTCGTCCGGGCAGCTCGGCGACGGCACGACCACCAACCGGTCGACCCCCGTGGCCGTCACCGGTGGGATCAGCTTCACCGGACTCAGCGCGGGAGGCAATCACACCTGCGGTCACACCGCCGGGGGCGTGGCCTACTGCTGGGGCCTGAACGCGAGCGGCCAGCTCGGCGACGGCTCGACGACGAACCGCTCGACTCCGGTGCCAGTGGGAGGTGGAATCACATTCGCGGCGATCAGCCCGGGGGGCGCACATACTTGCGGGCGCACCACGGCCGGCATGGCGTACTGCTGGGGACTAAACGCCAGCGGCCAGCTTGGCGGCGGCACAACGTCGAACAGCGCAACCCCCGTCGCGGTCACGGGCGGTCTGAGCTTCGCGGCCGTGGGCGTAGGGGGCAATCACACCTGCGGACGCACGATCAGCGGCACGAGCTACTGCTGGGGCGACAACTCGTTCGGCCAACTCGGCGACGGCTCGACGACGAACAGCCCGACCCCGGTCGCCGTTTCGGGAGGCCTTGCGCTCACAGGTGGCAGCGAGGGCGCCAGCCACAGCTGCGCCCACACAACGAGTGGTACGGCATACTGCTGGGGGCGGAACGCCAGCGGTCAGCTGGGCGACAGCTC
>DATEGE010000082.1:0-10018 GCA_035280265.1 Gemmatimonadales bacterium
TCAGTGTCGGCTACATGGACCCGGGGAACTGGGCCACCGACCTCGAAGGCGGGGCGCGCTTCGGATACCAACTTTTGTGGGTGCTGGTCATGTCGAACGCCATGGCCGTGCTCCTGCAGACTTTGAGTGCGCGCCTGGGCATCGTGTTCGGCCGCGACCTAGCGCAAGCCTGCCGCGAGACGTATCCGCGCCCGGTGACCTACGCGCTCTGGGTACTTTGCGAGATTGCCATCGCCGCGTGCGACCTGGCGCAGGCCTGTCGCGACTTCTACCCGAAGTTCCTGGTGTGGCCGCTGTGGATCCTGTGCGAGATCGCGATCGTGGCCTGCGACCTCGCGGAGGTGCTGGGGGCTGCCGTCGGGCTGCAGCTGCTGTTCGGCATCCCGCTCCTGGTCGGCGTCATCGTCACCGCGCTCGACGTGCTGCTGCTGCTCGTGCTCTCGAACTACGGCGTGCGCCGGCTGGAAGCGTTCATCATCATGCTCGTGGTCACGATCGGCGGCTGCTTCGCGGTGCAGATGGTGCTGTCGCAGCCCGACATCGCCGCGATCCTCCACTCCGTGCTGCCGCGCGACAGCGCCGGCCATCCGGCGCTGTTCGGCCGTACGCCCGGCGGCGGCGTGTCCGTGCTCGGGCTCCACACCGAGTCGCTGTTCATCGCCATGGGCATCCTCGGCGCGACGGTGATGCCGCACAACCTCTACCTGCACTCGTCGATCGTGCAGACGCGTCGCTACGAGGAGAACCCGGCCGGCAAGCGCATCGCCGTGAAATACGCCTTCATCGACTCTACCATTGCGCTGAGCTTCGCCCTCTTCATCAACGCCGCGATCCTCGTCGTCGCGGCGGCGACGTTCCACCAAACGGGGCACACCGGCGTCGCGGAGATCCAGGACGCCTACCAGCTGCTCAGCCCGCTGCTCGGAGTCAGCGGTGCCAGCGCGGTATTCGCCTTGGCCCTCCTCGCGTCAGGACAAAATTCGACGCTCACTGGGACCCTGGCGGGACAGATCGTAATGGAAGGGTTCCTGAACATCCGGCTGCGACCGTGGCTCCGGCGCCTCATCACACGGGCCATCGCCATCGTGCCAGCGGCGGTGACCGCCATCTTGTTCGGGGCCAGCGGGACGGCGAAACTTCTCATCCTGAGCCAGGTGGTGCTCAGCTTGCAGCTGTCGTTCGCCGTGTTCCCGCTGGTGCGATTCACGTCCGAGAAGGCCAAAATGGGCGAGTTCGTGAATCCGATGTGGCTCAAGGCGCTCGCCTACGCCGTGGCGATCGTGATCGCCGCCCTCAACGTATGGTTGATCGGCCTCACCGTCCGCGGCTGGCTCGCCTGATGTACAAGCGTATCCTCGTCCCTCTCGAGCACTCTCCTGCAGACGAGACCATCCTCGCCCACGTGCGCGTCCTGGCGCGCCGTCTCGGCTCGGCCATCCTGCTGGTGCATGTGGCAGATGGGTGGGTGGCGCGGAACCTCAAGGAGCTCGAGCTGCGCGAATCAGAGGAGATCCGCGACGACCGCGCCTATCTGGAGGCCATCTGCGCGCGCCTCGAAGCCGAGGGGTTCGACGCGGACGCCGTGCTCGCCGCCGGTGACCCAGCCAAGGAAATCGCGGCGGCGGCGGACCGCGAAGGCTGCGACCTGATCGCGATGGCGACCCATGGCCACCGGCTGCTGGAGGACGTGGTCAAAGGCAGCACTGCGACAGCATTACGACATCAGACGAGAATTCCGGTCCTGATGGTGCGGGCGGAAAAGACCTGACTAAGTGGTCCTCGCCTGCTCCAAGGCGCGCAGTATCCCTCCCAGACGTCGATCCCGTGCGGCGCGCAGCTCCTCGATCTTGCCCTTGTAGGCCCGCTCGATGCTATGAATGAGGGCGCGCTGCTGCTCCGGCTCGAGCCGCTGCCAGGTGGCGAGCTCCCCCCACCAGCTCTCGAAGCTGCCGAGCAGCTGCTGCAGGAACAGCGTCACGCCGCCATCGCCAGCGGCGAGGTGATAAGTGAGATGCGGCCCCGCCGCCGCCCACCCCAGCGCGGGCCCCAGCGACACGGCGCGGTCGAGCTCGTCGACGTCGATCACGCCCTGGAGGACTAAGTCGATGCACTGCCGCCAGACTGCGGCGGCGATGCGTCCCACGACGTAGCCAGGAACACCCTTCTTGACGAGAATCGGCATCCGGCCCAGGGCGTGCAGCCGCTCCTGCGCCATGGTCACCGTGGCCGCCGTGGTACGGCTGCCGGGGACCACCTCGACCAGCGGGATCAGCTCGGGCGGGTTCAAGGGATGCAGCACGATGCAGCGATCCTGGCGCCGGCAGCGCGCGAAGATGTCGTTCGGAAGCAAGCCGCTCGACGAGCTGGTGAGCAGCGCATCGGGCGCGGCCACGCGCTCGATGGCGTCGAACAGCTTCTGCTTGGCCATCAAATCTTCGGGGGTAGCCTCGATCACCCAGTCGGCGTCCTGCACGGCTTGCAGGAGGCTGCGGGCCGGAGCGAATTCGAGCAGGCCGCGCTCCACGATCCCCTGCGTGGCACGCTCCAGCGCCACGAGCGCCCGCGCGCGCCGCGGCACATCCTCCGCCGCGCGCTCCAGGCCCTGCGCGGTGGCGTCGAACACCATCACCGGCCACCCCGCTGACGCGCACAGCGCCGCCCAGCCGCAGCCGATCTCTCCGGCACCGACCACGGCGACCTTGCGCGGCAGCTCCGTCACGCGTGCGCCTCCTCTCCCTCGGTCACGCCCAACGCCGTCGGCGAGCGCGTCGCCCACCGGAAAACCCGCTCGGAAAGGAGCGTTCGCGCCTTCGCCACATCCGCCGCCATGGCCACCTGTACCCGCGCGCCGGCGGGGTCAACGCGCGTGCGCCCCCGGCTCTGCCCGTCGTCCAGGTCCACCGTTAGGCGCCGCTCCTCGAACGTCAGCACGCCGGGCTTCACGAGCGCCGCGATCGGCAGCACGTCGTTGACGATGCAGCCGTCCAGACCTTCCTGTTGCTTGTGAAACTCCATGTAGAAGCGCAGCGCGTCCTCGATCCAGCGGGCGTTCGCGGCGCCCGAGTGCGCCAGCCGCGTCGTCTCGTTCGGGGCGAGCACCATTTCACGCGTCACGTCCAGACCCACCATCTCGGTGGGCAGCTCCGCCCGCAGCACCTGTTCGAGCGCCTCGGGATCGCACCAGGCGTTGAACTCGGCGTATCGGGTCGTGTTCCCCTTCGCGGCGACATTGCCGATCATCGCGACGTGCCGCGCCACTTTGGCGCGCACCAGCTCGGGGTCCCGGCGCAGCGCGAGCGCGAGGCTCGTCACGGGCCCCAGCGTCACGAGCGTCACAGGCGCCGGCTGTTCGGCCAACATGCGATCGAGTGACTTGACGAAGTCGAGAGTCACGCCGGCGGGTGGAACGTCGGCGTATCCGACACCCGATTCGCCGTGCGTTTCGGCGGCCACCGCGAGCGCGCGCTTCAACGGGCGCCGCGCGCCTACGCCCAGCGTGGTCCGTTTGCCCGCGCGCCGCAGGATCGCCACGGCGTTGCGGAACGCGTTCTCCACCACCGTATTGCCGTACGACACCGAAATACCGCGCACGTCCAGCTCCGGCGACGCCAACGCGAGAAACAGCGCCAGCATGTCGTCGATCCCGGGGTCGGTATCGATGATGATGCGATGCGGGAGGCGGGAGGCGGGAGGTGGCGAATCGGGCACGGATACACGCTAGGGAGCGCGTACCTCGTTTGCAATAGTCTCGTGCAGTTTCTGGAACTCTTCCGTCCCCCCAAACCCGAAGATGCGCTGAATGATTCGGCCGCGGCGGTCGAGCAACACCGAGTAGGGGAGCCCGCGGTAGTGGTAGAGCTGCCGCATCCGCCCGCCGCCCACCAGGATCGGGAACGGAGGGCGAAACGCCCGCACGAACGCGAGCATCTTCGCCCGGTCGACGTCGTCCGACACGGCCGCGATCTCGAAGTCCCCCCGACCGAACTCGCGATACAGTTCCGCCATGTGCGGGAACTCGTCGCGACACGGGTCGCACCAGGAGGCCCAGAAGTTCACCAGCGTCACCTTGCCGGCGAAACGCGCGAGCGTCACCGTGTCACCGGCGAGGTCGGGGAGCGCAAACGCCGGCGCAAACGGCTCCCGCGCGGCCGTCGTGGGTGCAGCCCCGCGCAGCAACACCGCCGTATCGAATAGCGACAGCCCACCGGCTGGGTCCACCGCCACCGCGGTCTCGCCCGGGCTCAGGTGCCGTGTGGCCAGGATGGCTCCGGTGGCCGTGTCGAGCACGTCCACCCGCAGCCGCGCCGCCGCCGAGTCGTCCGCGCCGAGCGCGTACAATCGGCCGTCCGGTCCCAGCGCGAGCGCGATGTTCACGAGCGCGTTCCGCACCTGCAGCTCAGTGCCGCGCGGCGGGAGGAATACGGGATCGGGCTCGCTCTCGAACAGGCGTCGTTTCGTGGTCCACGCCAGAGCGCCGCTGCTCGAATACTTGCGGATCTCGTCGCGTACGAGCGGCGCGTAGTACACGGCGCCCCCCGGCGCGACGGCGACGGCGCCGGCATTGACGAGGTGAACGAGCAGCGGCACCGCGGGCCGGCGGATGGTCGCGAGGCCGCCAATCGGACGCCCCAGGGTGTCGAGCAGCCGAATCAGCGGTGTCGTATCGGGCTGCGGCTGCGCGAGCTGCGGGACGTAGTAAGGGGAGCGGACCGCCACCACCACGTCACCGGCGGCCGCGTACAACGACGCCACATCCGCGGCAGGGCTGTCCCACTCGCGCAGCACCTGGCCCGTCGTGTCCAGTACGACGCCCTCGCCCGTACGCTCGGTCGCGAGCAGCTCGCCCCGTGCGAGCACCGCGACGGCCATCGGCGTCTCGAGCCGCGGACCCGCGACCTGGCGGACCACGCGCAGGTCGCGATCGAAGGCGACGAGTCGACTATGGTCGGGGTCCGGCGCCCAGGACCGGCCGTTCAGCGTTGCGGCCGGTGAGCGACCGAGGAAGAGGAGGGTAAAGCCGGGTGGGGCCTGGGAGCGGCAGCCGAGCAGCGCCAGCACCAGCGCGCCGCTCCCGAGGGCCCGGTGCATCAGGAAGCGGGCGAAACGGTCTTGATCTCGATCGTGTGGAGCCCGTTCACCATGCGATGCGTGCCCGTCACCTTCACTTTGCTCTCGGCGTACTGCTCCAGCTTCGAGTTCTGGGGATCGCCCGGCTTCGAGCTCACCGGCACGTAAATCGTGCCTTCGCTCAGGATCCCTAGCGGCACGCCGGCCTTGGCGCAGGCTTGGGCGCAAGCCTTATGGCTCGGGCCCGATGCGCCGTTCGTCGTGTTGCAGTTCAAGTCGATCACCTGCCCGGTGATCGTCATCTCGTTGCCTGCCGTCGCCGCGTGGCCCTGCGCCGCGAGCGGCAGCGCGCACAACGCGAGGACAGCGGTGGTGGCGAGGATGCGCTTCAGCATCGTCGAACCTCCTGTGAACGGAGTGCGTGAGGCGACTGCTTCCCGTGTACCATACGCTCCGACTCGCGGTTCCGGATTGGCGTATATTGGGCGCCATGAGCGAGGCGTATCGTGTGTTGCTGGATGCGTTTGGGCGCGGCTGGGAGCGCGGCGCCGTCGACGACATCGCCGCCCTGTTCGCGCCAGACGCCGTGTTCCGCGAGACGCCGTTCAGCGATACGAGCGTTGGCATCGACGCGATCCGCGCCTACTGGAAGGACGTACCGGCCAACCAGGCCGAGGTGACGTTCAAGGCAGGTGAGATCTACGTCGCGGGTCCGTGGTTCGCCACTGAGTTTCGCTGCACCTATCGCCGGCGCCGCACCGGCGAATGGGTGGACGCCCGCGGGGCAATCTTCTGTGAGACGAGAGACGGCAAGATCAGCGAGATGCGGATGTACTGGCACCGCCAGCCGTGAGGCGCCGGCGCGCGAATTCGATCGCCCGCTCCATCAGCTCCGCGCTGCGGAGCCCCACGCGCAGCGCCAGCGCCACGGCTTCCTCCTCCTCCATCTGCTGGTCGACCATGAAGTAGGGCAGCAGACCGGCGCCGACGCGATTGCCGCTGGCGCAGTATACGAACGCGGCCCGCGTGCCGGCGAGCTCGCGCACCGCGTCGAGCAGCCGGCCGAACGTCGCATCGCTCACGGCCCCGTGCCCCACCGGGATGCTGCGGTACTCGAGCCCCGCCTGCGTCACGGCGTCCGGAGTGCGAAACGGCTGCGGCTCCATCTTCTCGCGGATATCGATGACCACGGCGCATCCCGCCCGCTTGAGCGCGGTGAGATGCTCGGGCGCGGGCTGGCCTCCGGTCACGATGCCGGGAATCGGCTCGCAGGCGTTGGCGACGCCGGCGATAGCGTCGAGCAGTTGGCTCATCCAGGTGGTCGGCGATAGCTTACGCCGGACAATCTAGCGCGTCGCCCACCAGCATGACATCACCACGGAAAGCCTCGCTCCGAGCGCACCTCAAGCCTCACAGCAAGCTGTGGCTCAACTGGGACGGCGCCTTTCTGATGGGTCCCCGCTACCTGCGCTTCCTCGATGCGGTGAATCGCACCGGCACCATCCGAGCGGCGGGAAGGGAGGTAGGGTGGAGCTACCGCACCTGCCTGAACCGCATGCGGGAAATGGAGCGGGTGTTGGGCGCCAAGGTATTGGCGACGACGCGCGGCGGCATCAGCCGCGGCGGCGCCCGCCTCACGCCCGAGGCGCGCCGCCTCGTGAAGCTGTTCGAGCGGTGGCGGCGCGAAGCGCTGCGGTTGAGCGACGTCGCATTTCGGAAGGTCCTCGGTCGATAGGCAGCGGCTTGCCTATCGGCAGGGGCGCGGGTAGCTTGGCACGTGCGCTCCAGCCATCGGTCGGTCAGTCGCACGGTCGGACTGTGGCTCGTCACGGCCACACTCGCTCCCGCGGCGCCGGCGCAGACGTCCGCTCCCGCAGTCTCCACCACGCCCCGCGTAGGCGGCTACCTCCAGCCGCGGTTTCAAGACTTCGGCGACAGCGCCACGTTCCTGCTGCGCCGGGCCCGGTTCGCCATCGAGGGCAGCATCAATCCGTGGGCATCGTACCGCGTGCAGGTCGAGATGCGCACGCTCGGCGCCCCGGCCGTGCCGGCGAGTTCGCCGCTGAGCCTCTCCGCCACCGACTTGTACATCAAGCTGTCGCAGGGTGCTTGGGGTGCCACGGTCGGACAGTTCCGGGTGCCGTTTTCTCTGGAATCGCTGCTCAGCTCCACCACACTCGAGACCAACGAGCGGTCGCGCATCGTCAACGCCGCCAAGCGCGACATCGGAGTTCAGGCCGAATGGAGGTGGCCCGACCGGGTGGTGTTGCAGGGAGCCGTGGTGAACGGCGAGGGCCCGAACCGCGGCAGCAATCCCGACAATCGGATGGCCTATTTCGCTCGCGCGCTGTTCACGCCCATCAAGGGGCTCGACGTGGGTGGCGCGTTCGAGGGGTACCCCGACTCGACGGGGGCCGACGCCCAGGCCGTGTATCGCCGCGGCCGGTGGACCGGCCGCGCCGAGTACATCCGGGAGCACAACCGCAGGAGCGACGTCCACGCCACCGGTTGGTACGCGCTCGCCGCGTATACCCTCCTCCCGGAGCGGGTGCAGCTCGTCGGGCGAGTGGAGCAGTTCGACCCGAGCGACCGGGTCGCCACCGATCGGGAGACAGGCTACTTGGTGGGTCTGCAGTACTTCATCCGCGGCGACGCGTTCAAGCTGGTCGCCGACTACGAGGTGTTTAGAGAACAGGTCGTACAGGTGACGAACAATCGGGCCATCGTGCAGATGCAGGTGCGCTGGTGAGCGGGAGGTTGTGGAGGACGGTGGAGGTGGGTGGAGGTTGGTGGAGGAGTGTCCCGCTGCTGGCCATCGCATCGCTTTCCTCCACCCTCCTCCACCATCCTCCACCAACCTCCACATCGCAGTCCAAGGACGTCATCCTCGCCACCACCACCTCCACTCGCGACGCCGGCCTACTCGACACGTTGCAGCCGATATTTGAGCGCACCACCGGCTACAAGCTGAAAGTCGTCGCCGTGGGAAGTGGACAGGCGCTGGCGCTGGGGCGCCGCGGCGACGCCGATGTGGTGCTGTCGCATGCCCCGGAGGCGGAGCGCGCGCTAGTCGACTCCGGCTACTTCGTGCGCCGTCGCTTGGTGATGCACAACGAGTTCCTCATCGTCGGCCCGGCGGCCGATCCGGCAGGATTGCGTGGCTCGAGCGACGCGGTGGCGGCGTTTCGGCAGCTCGCTGAGCGGCACGGCAGCTTCGTGTCGCGCGGCGACCAGTCCGGCACCCACCAGCGGGAGCTGATCCTCTGGAAGCGCACCGGGTTGGCCGCGCCTCCGCGCCCCCCGCGAGGCGAGTGGTATATCGAGTCGGGGCAGGGGATGGGCGCCACCCTGCAGCTCGCCGACGAGAAGCGCGCCTACACCCTCACCGACCGCGGCACCTACCTCGCCTGGCGTGACAAGCTGCAACTCGTGCCGCTCGTCGAGGGCGACGCCCTCTTCTATAATGTGTACCACGTGCTGGAGCTGAACCCCGGCAACGCTTCGCGCATCAACATCGCCGGCGGCAAGGCGTTCGCCGACTTCATGGTTGCCCCTGAGACCCAGGCACTCATCGGACAATTCGGGAAAGCCCGCTACGGTCAGAGCCTGTTCGTGCCGGACGCAGGCAAGCAAGACCGCTGGTAGCTGTCCCGATAGGGGACAGCGCCTGTCTCCCCGGTGGGTCAACCCGTTGGCTTCCCTAACAGTAGCCTGCGTGGATCAGTCTACAGGAACGGGCATGCTTCTTGATCCCTTGACCAGGCTGAGGGTATATAGAGGATAGACCTATGTTCCTGGCACTGCTCCTGTCGCTGGCCGGCACCGCGCTTCCCAACACGGGCGCCGCGCTCGCGAGCGACGATCCACCGGTCAAAGTCTGGCTCAATCACGACAGCTACTTCCGGCGTGGCGACAAGGCGCGCGTGAACGTGCGTCTGGGCGAGGACGGCTACCTGCTGGTGCTCCGGGCCGACGTCGATGGCCGGGTGCGGGTGCTGTTCCCGCTCGACCCGACGGACGACGCGTTCGTGCGCGGCGGCGAGACCATTGAGGTGCGCGGCCGCGGCGACCGTGAGGCGTTCTTCGTGGACGATCGCGAGGGCTCGGGAGTGGTGCTCGCCGCCCGGTCGGTGACGCCGTTCAAGTTCGACGAGTACGTGCGTGGCGATCACTGGGACTACCGAGTGCTGTCCGCCCGTGACGCCGGGGACGACAAGGAAGCGGCGCTGGTGGACATGGTGCAGAAGATGTCGCCCGACGGGCGCTTCGACTACGACGACGTGAAGTACGTCGTATCGTCCGCGCGGGATTACTACTACGACTCGTATTACCCGAGCTACAGGATCGGATTCGGGTACGGGTGGGGCTGGCCGTACCGGTACGGGTACTACAGCACCTGCTATGACCCGTTCTTTTACGACCCGTTCCTTTGCTACGAGCCGATCTTCTACTCGCCTTATCGCTTCAGCTTTTCGTTCTTCTACGGCAGCCCATACTTCTATCGGCCGTACTTCTATCGGCCGTACTTCTACAATCCCTACCGCTACGCCGGGTACGGGTATCGGCCCCGCAACTTGTTCATCAACCGCGGAAGCAGCGGGATCGGCATGGGGATGTACTTCAGGAATCAGCCCGGTACCAACGTCGGCGTCGGGGGTGTCGGCCCGCGGTTCCGCGTCCCTGAGGGTACGTTCGCCACGCGTGGCCGCTCCGGCACCGCGTTTCGGGAGCGCGATGTGATGCGACGCGATGTGCCTCCTCCGGTCCGGTCGGACCGCGAGGCGTCTTTCCCGCAGCGTGATCGCGGCGTTCGCGATCGCGGAGACCGGCCCTCCGACTCACGCGTCCCTGTGGCACGTGAGCCCGAGCGACGCGACGGCGGGCGGGGCTCGGGAGGAGACCGGTCGGCTCCCTCTGTGGAGCGGCGTGGTGGTGGTGGAGGTGGGGGAGG
>DATEGE010000083.1:0-2018 GCA_035280265.1 Gemmatimonadales bacterium
TACCGGCTCTACTTCGCAGTGTATGTTCTCCCGGTTTCGTGGCTGACGCGCCCATACCTGATCGCGATCGAGCCCTTCCGACGCTTCCTCGTGTATCCGGCCATGCTATTGCGGATACGCCGCGCGTGGACCACGGCTTACCGTGCCACCGGGTAGAGAGTTCGACTCGGCCCAAGGCCAACGAGTTGCGAACGTCATCGCGCCGCCGCCGTTCATCTTCGTCGGCGCCCTGACGAGCGGTGTGTTGCTCCAGGCTGTCCGCCCCGCCTTGCTCTTCGTACACGCGCTCGCCGCGCAGATTTCAGGCGCGATCCTGATCGCCGGCGGGCTAGCCCTGAGTGCGGCAGTGGTGCACGCGTTTCGACGCGCGGGGACGTCCGTGTCTCCACGGCGAGCGAGTCAGCGTCTGGTGGTCTCTGGCCCGTACGGGTTCAGTCGCAACCCGGACTATCTAGGCCAAGCCATCGCCTATTGCGGACTGTCGCTGGTCCTGAACGCGCTCTGGGTGCTTATTGCCATCGTCCCCGCGCTGCTCTTCGTCCAGTACGGTGTTATCGGTAGGGAGGAGCGGTATCTCGAGGATCACTTTGGCGAGGAATACCGCGTCTATCGACGCCGAGTGCGACGCTGGCTCTGAGCGCAGCGTCGGCGCTGCCTGAGGCTTTTTCTCGACCAATGACAACCGGACGGACAATATCGTCCAAGACCCGCCGCCCGGAGCGCAGCCACCTTGTGGTAGCAATCACGCGAGGTTCTGGGCATCGGTATCGTAACAGCAGTCCGGAAGATCAATCGAGTGTCGTGAGAAACGCACAGCAAAACGCACAGCACCTGCTCGTGGCCGAATGGTCTTAGTACCCAAACGGAAAGGAGCGCTGCCGCGGGGCTTCATAGGCATTCACATATGTGATGGTGTAGGGGCCGATGAACGTCACCGCGACGACCGTTTCTCCCCTCGCCACCGAGTAGTGATGGCCCCAGTCCTTGTAGAAGATCCGGACGCCGTCCTTGGTGGTGATCGTGTCCATTTGCATGTCTCTGGTGTTGGGGTTCGTGAACTCGGAACACTCGGAACGCGGCGAGTGATTCCTTCGAGGCGCCCTGAGGAACGCACAAGCCCTGCCCGCCTACCGCTCCGCGGACGGGGTCGCCTCGCGCAGCACGACCTGAGACGTATCGTGGCTATCCGCGACGATCAGGAACCGCCGCAGCGGCGCGAGCAATGCCGTCGAGCCACGTTGGGCGAGTCGCTTGAGGGGTCCGATTGCCTGAACGATGCCCGCGCCGTCCGGATTGGTCTTGAGCAACGCCAATGGCTCGAGCGCGCCGAACGGCGGCCGATTCGAGTCCGCCAGATACACTCGATATTGCGTTTTGGACGCGAGTCCGTGCGCCGCGATCTGGATGAGATCCAGGATGCCCAGCGAGTTCACCGCCACCGTGGCGCCCGCCTCCGGCAGGGCGGTGCCCCCGGCCTCGAGGTGCAGGTGGGCGGTGTTCGCGGCCTCGCCGAGACTGCGCCGCTAAGAGCGCCGAAGCGCGGGGCGATAGCGGGCGGCCCACTGCTCGGCGGTGGCGGCGATCGCCGGCCCTCCACGACGAAACAGTGCTCGTAGTCCACCTGGCCGTCGACCTCGATCTGCCGGCCGAGAACCGAACTCAAGGAGCACGCGCGCCGGCGCGATCACGTCCTTGCGCTCCGACGCGGGGTCGGTCGCGATCTCGATGAGCCGTGGCACCGCCCCGGCCGCGCCCCGGACGGCGAGTCGGCACACCGCATCCCGCGGGCGGCCGCCGCGATTCGTTCCCCCGCGCCTGAGCGTGCCTCCACTACAAGAGAAACGGGACCTGACCCGTCAAACCGGTTTAGTAGCGCGGCAGGTCAATAGAAATCAATCGAAGCTGAGGCGCTTATGAGCCCCCAACAGATTATAGCCGCAGACTGACGGCGACGCACGGCACGGTTTGGAATCGCTGGTAGCGGCTGCTTGGCGCGCCCGCGGCCGCCGTATCTGTCA
>DATEGE010000084.1:0-1632 GCA_035280265.1 Gemmatimonadales bacterium
CTACTGCTCAGAAAATCCGCGCGGTCGCGTGACCACGGGCGTTAGGCCGCGGGTTCGAGCGTCACCCGGTACCCCTGACGTTCAAGCGTCTGGAGGGCTCGCCGGGTGACACGCTGGCTCTGGTGACGGTCGTAGGCGTTGGCACCGGCTTCTCGATAGACGGTTCCATCCGCGAGGACGTGATAGACCACGCGTAACAGGGCGTGCGCCACCGCCACGACGGCTTTCTTTGGCCCCCGCCGCCGCAGCACCCGGCGGAAGCGGGCTTGCAGGGCGCTGTGCTTGGCCCGACTCGCCCCGGCCGCCGCCTCGATCAGCGCCGTGCGCAGCCATCGGTTGCCCTTCCGGGTCTTGCCGGATTTGTGTTTGCCCCCACTCTCGTGGTGGCCAGGACAGAGCGCGGCCCAGCTGGCGAGGTGCCGCGCGCTGGGGAAGACCCGCATATCAGGGCCGATCTCCGCCAAGATCACTTCGGCCGTGCGTTGGTTGATCCCCGGAATGGTGTCCAACCGGCGCAACGGCTCGGCCAACGGAGCCATCACCCGCTCGATCTCCGCGCTCAGGGTCGTGATGGCCTCCTCGAGGTAGTCGAGATGGGCCAGCAGTTGCCCGATCACGAAGGCGTGGTGGGGCCGGAACCGGCTGGCCAGGGCTTGGCGCAGGGCCGGCAGTTTCCCGCGCAGCCGCCCCCGCGCGAGGTCGGCCAACACGGCGGGGTCGGTCGTGCCCTGGACCAGGGCCGCGAGCATGGCGCGCCCGGAGACGCCGAGGATATCGCTGGCGACGGAGGCGAGCTTCATGCCCGCCTCCTCCAGGGCTTTGTGCAGCCGATTAGCCACGCGGGTCCGATCGTGGATCAACGCCTTCCGATAGCGGGTCAGGTCGCGCAGGTCCCGAATCGGCGCCGGCGGCACGAAGCTGCCCCGCAGCAGCCCATGCTCCAGGAGCTGCGCAATCCAGACGCAGTCCTTCACGTCGGTCTTTCGCCCGGGGACCTGCTTGATGTGCGCGGCATTCACGAGCAGACAGGTGAAGTCGCTCTCCAACGCGTAGAACACAGGCTTCCAGTACACGCCCGTACTCTCCATCGCGACGTGCGTCACGCCATGCGCGGCCAACCAGTCCCGCAGCACGAGCAGGTCGCCGACCGTCGTGCCGAACGTCTGCACGTGCTGCTCCGCCTTCCCGGTCCGTCCGCCCACGCGGACGCAGGCCGCGACCGTCTCCTTGTGCACATCGAGCCCGCAGCAGCGCTCCAACTGTCGTTCCATCGCCCGCCTCCCCGGTCAGTCGCGCCGCCGTCCGTAGGAGCCCTCGTTTGACGATTCTGCTCGGCGTGCTCGATGGCAACAATGCGGGGTGCCGAACGCTCCCGCGTCACACTCAATCCCGGACTCGTCGGTACCAAGTAGCGGCGACGTCGCCCGGACGACGGCTCACGCGATGATAGCTATTTTTCATGCTGCGAGGGTGAGCCCCTCGCTCATGATCACTCAATCACCTGATCCGCCCGCTGCAAGAGTGACTGAGGGATCGTCAGGCCGAGCGCCTTGGCGGTCTTGAGGTTGATCACCAACTCGAACTTTGTCGGCTGCTCGATGGGGAGGTCGCCAGGCTTCGCGCCTTTCAGAA
>DATEGE010000085.1:0-21317 GCA_035280265.1 Gemmatimonadales bacterium
GGTGGAGGTTGTGGCCGCCGTTGTTCACCTCCACCATCCTCCACCAACCTCCACCCACCTCCACCGTCCTTCACAGCCCACGTCGCCAGTACCAGGACCAGAATCCCCGGGACGATGCTCGCGGCGATCACCGCCCGCACGTTCGCGCTCCCCGAGGTGAGGAGCCACCATGCCAGGATCGGCCCCAGCACCGCCCCGGCGTGATCCATGCCGCGCTGCAGCCCGAAGGCGCGCCCCCGCAGGTCCACGGGCGTGACATCGGCGATGAGGGCGTCTCGCGGTGGCGTGCGCAGGCCCTTGCCAAGCCGGTCCACCACGCGGAGGCCGATCACCTGCCATGCCGCTCCCGTCACGGCAATGACAGGCCGAACCACGACTGCGATGAAGTACCCCAGGACGATCAACGGCCCGCGTAGCGGCACGCGATCGGCCAGCCGGCCAGCCACGAGCTTTACTACCGCCGCCGCAAATTCGGCTGCCCCGTCCAACGCGCCCAGCGCCTGCGGCCCGCCACCCAGCACCGCAGTGACAAACGCCGGGAGCAAGGGGTAGATCATCTCGCTCGCAAAGTCGTTCAGCAGCGAGACCCACCCGAACAGCTTGACCTGCCTGGGGAGAGCCCCCGGGCCTAAGGAGCCGCCGTCAGGCGGCATTGAGGCCAAGGCCCCAGCGTATCAGCGTGACGGGAAGGCCGCCGTAGCGCAGCAGCGCGTCGTGAAACGCGCGCAAGGTGAAGCCGGCACCGCGGGCGGCCCGGAAGTCCTTCCGCAGCTCGAGGATCTCGCGGCGCCCGACCGCGTAGCACAGAGGCTGCGCCGGCTCGGCGCAGTAGCGCCGCACCTCGGCCTCCGCGTTCGCTCGGTCCACGCGCAGCTGCGTGACGAGATGGTCCACCGCCTGTTGGAACGTCATGCCGCGGGTGTGCAGCCCCACGTCGAGCAGGATGCGGCCAGCCCGCCACAAGAGATGCACGCGCTGGAAGAACTGCTCCTCCTCCGAGCGGTAGAACCCCTCCTCTCCCATCATGTCCTCGCAGTACAACGCCCACCCCTCGACGGTCAGCGGCGTCGCCACGTTCTTGCGCGTGTCGGACGGTTGTTGCTGCGCGTGCACCAGCTGCAGATGGTGCCCGGGGTAGCCCTCGTGCAGCGCGGTGGCCGCGAGCTCGTAATGACAGTGGTCGCGCAGGATGCGCTCCTGCGCGCCAGCGGGCAGTGCCGGGTCGGGCACGGTGACGTAAAACCAGCCGGTGCGGTCGCTCGAGTACGCGCCGGGGCTGTCGTACGCGGCGAACGGGATGACGGGGCGCATGAAGGCGGGCGTCGGGACCACGTCGAGCGGCGCATCGGGGATGGGCGCAAGGCCCCGCGCCGCCACGAAGTCCCGCGCGCGCGCCATCTCGCGGGCGTAGGCGTCCACCAGCGCCGCCGCCGACGGATGGTCCGCGCGCAGCCGCTCGGCCACCTCCTGCCACGTCTTCCCACCGTCCAACCGCGCGGCCCGGCGTGCCAGGTCCGCCTCGACCTCCTCCTTCAAGTGGAGCCCGTAACGCCACAGCTCCGGCGCGGTGTCGCGCAGCGCGTGTTCGTAGTGGAGGTGGAAGTTGAAGGCATCTTCGCCGATCGCGAAGTCCTCGGACGCCGTCTCCAGCCAGCGCTCCAGGTCGTGCCCGAACGCCGTCATCGCGGCGGCCGCGCGGTCCGACGCGGCAACGACGCGCGCATCACCCTGGGTCCCCACCTCCCGCACCAGCGCCAACCCGCCCGCGTTCACCTGCAGCGCCGTCTCGACGAACAGCCGCACCGGCTCGACCAAGCTGGCGCGTGCGTCGTCCAGCAGCCCCGGCACATCTTCGAGCCGGCCGGCGATCGCCACCGCCTTCTCCGCTGGCGTCCGATCGGCCCGGCCCAACAGGAAGTGCAGCCCGCCGAGCAGGTGGGCCAGCCAGAACCCGGGATTCTTCGCCTGCGGTCGCTCGCGCCCGAAGCGCCGCTCGGTCACGCGGATCTCGTTCAGGAGCGCGGTGCGGTCGATCTCGTCTTCCAACGCGGTGGTGGTGGCTTCCTCCAGGGCGGCGGAGAGCGACTTGAGCGCGGCGAGATGCGGCGTCAGCGCGCCGGGGCTGTAGCGCCCGTAGCGATCGTCGTACGTCTTCACGCCGGCCTGCGTCGCGGCCACCGGGTCGAGATGCCAGCGCAGATCGAAGTACGCCCGTTCGATCTCGCGAAACGCGGTTACCGCCATGCCCCCTGCTTCAGCAGCCGGTGACACTCCTCGTCCGACAACACGCGGTCGGTGCGCTTCGCCGCCTCGAACAGCACCCGGCACGCCGCCTCGTCCTCGGGATCGTAACCATGTGTCTCGAGCCAATACTTCACGTTGGAGAGGCCCGATACCGGCGAGATCTCGATCTTCTGCTCGAGCCCGAACTCCTGCGCGGGGACGGAGCTGTACACCCGGTCCGCGAGCCAGGCGTGGCCCTTCTTTTTCGCTTTGATGATCGCGGCCGCGTGCACGCCCGTGCCCGTGCGAAATGCATCCTCGCCCATCACCGGGTAGTTCACGGGGATCGGCACGCCGACGGCGTCCGCCACCAGGCGGCAGTACTCGGGAAGCGTCACGATGTCGTGTCGGTGCGCGCCGAGCAGCTTCAGGTTGACGATCAACAAGTCCATCTCGGCGTTTCCCACTCGCTCCCCCACGCCGAGCGCGGTACCGTGCACGCGGTCCACGCCCGCCTCGATCGCGGCGAGGCAGTTGATGAGCCCCATGCCGCGGTCGCGATGACCGTGCCAGTCGATCTTCACAGGCTGTTGCTTGACGATCTCCTGCTTGACGAATCGGACGAGCGCCTCGACGCCGTCCGGTGTGGCATGTCCCACCGTGTCCGCGAGGCAAATCCGCGTCGCCCCACAATCGATCGCCGCACCGTACAGCGCCGTGAGTGCTTCCGGCTTCGCGCGCGTGGTGTCTTCGGTGACGTACATGACCGGGAGGCCGTGCTTCACGGCGTAGGTCACGGCCTCGCGCGTGGATTGGACGATCCGGTCGAGCGTCCAGTCCTCGGCGTATTGGCGAATGGGCGACGACCCGATGAACGTCGCGGCTTCAATGGCAATGCCGACCTCATCCGCGACGCGCACGATCGGCTCGACGTCGGCGATTACCGTGCGGGCGGCGCAGTTCGGCGCGATCGGCAGGCGCGCGTCGCGAATCTCCCGGGCGAGCGCCCGCACCTGTTCCACCACACGGGGACCCGCGCCCGGCAAGCCGATGTCGGCGGCGACGATCCCCAGATCCGCCATCAGGTGGAGCAGCCGCTTCTTCACGTCGAGCGACGGATCGCGCACCGAGGGCGATTGCAGCCCGTCTCGCAGCGTCTCGTCGTTGAGGTCCACCTGCGCGCGCGCCCAGTCGAACCCCCCCCCGGCGGCGGCACGGTTCCAGTCGTAGATGAGATCCCGCTCGTCCATGCTGCAAGTGTTCACCCACTCGCCCTACAGCGTCAAGCGGGTTAGTGTGAAGGCCGTGGAGCACGTCGTCTCACGCCTGCTCGCCCACGAACGCGTCCGCGCCGCGCGCCACCACATCGAGCGGACCGACGAGATCACGCTGGCTCGCCAGGCGGCGCTCTCGGCGATCCCCGCGCCCACCGGCGCCGAGGGGCGCCGCGCCGGCCGCGTGGCGGAGCTGTTCCGCGAGGTGGGGTTGTCCGACGTCGCGGTCGACCGCGCCGGCAACGTGCACGGTTGGCTCGGGAAGAACGGCGCCGCTCCCGTGGTGTTGGCGGCGCACCTCGACACCGTGTTCGGCGCCGAGGTGAACGTGGCGGTCGAGCGCCGCAGCCAGCGGCTCGAAGGCCCCGGGATCTCGGACAACGCGCGCGGGCTGGCCGCGCTGGTCGCCGTGGCCGAAGCGCTGGTGGTCGCGCGCGTCCCCACGGGGCGGCCGATTCTGTTCGCGGCGACGGTGGGAGAAGAAGGATCGGGCGACCTGCGGGGGGTGAAGTACTTACTGAACGGCAACCAGGACATCGCGCCGGCCGCGTTCATCGCTCTCGACGGCGCGGGACTCGAGCGGGTGATCCATCGGGCGCTCGGCTCCAGACGTTATCACGTCACGTTCCGGGGGCCGGGGGGCCATTCCTGGGCGGCGTTCGGCGTGGCCAACCCCGCCAACGCCGTGGGGCGCGCCGCGGCGCTACTCGCCGACCTCCCGACACCGCAGGCACCGCGCACGACGTGCGCGGTCGTGCGGTTGGGCGGCGGGACCGGCTTGAACTCGATTCCGCAGGAGGCGTGGCTCGACCTCGACCTGCGAAGCGAAGATCCCCGCGCGCTGGCGCAGCTCGACGTCACGGTGCGGACGGCGTTGGATCGCGCCTGCGACGACGAGAACCGCCGTCGCGCCAGCAGCACGCCCGCCTTGCGGCTCGAGATCCAGCTCGTGGGCGACCGGCCGTCCGGCATCACGCCGCGCGCCCATCCGCTGGTTCAGGCCGCCGTGGCGGTGAACCGCGCCCTGGGGCGCGACGCCGAGCTCACGAGCGCTTCTACCGACGCGAACGTTCCCATCGCACTTGGCATCCCGGCGATCGCCCTGGGCGGGGGCGGCAAGGCCGGCGACGCCCACCTCGCCACCGAATGGTTCGAGAACGTCGAAGGGGCGCTCGGAATCGTCCGGGCGCTCCTCGTGACGGCGGCGATGGCGGAGGTCGGCTGACCTAGGGCGTCGGCGCGGGCTTCTCGATCGACCGCGCTGCGTCCAGCGCTTCGCGGGTGTGTCGGATGGGCCGGAGCTGGGACGAGTAGACGTGCCGCACCACGCCCGCTGGATCGATGACGTACGTGACTCGACCCGGCAGGATGCCCAGGGTCTGCTCGACGCCGTACAGCCCGCGCACTACGCCCGCGGTATCCGATAGCAACAGAAACGGCAAGCCGTGGCGCTGGGCGAAGCGGCGGTGTGACGCCACCGAGTCCGAGCTGACGCCAACCACCTCGGCACCCGTCGCGGTGAACTCATCGTAACGGTCCCGGAACGCCCGCGCCTCGATCGTGCAGCCGGGGGTCTGATCCTTGGGATAGAAGTACAACACGACCGTCTTGCTGCCCAACAGATCCCGCAACCGCACGGGGGCTCCCGTCTGATCGGGCAGGGTGAAATCGGGCGCGATGTCTCCCACCTCTACTCGGTTGTGCTTCGCCACTATCGCCTACCTTCCTGGTGTCGCGTAACGATCGGCTCAGTGCGCCGCGGCTGAGGCCCCCGGCATCGCCTTGCTCTTGTGCATCAGGAGCAGCAGCGGCAGCGACAATACAAAGCAGGCGCCGAACAAGAGAAAGAGCTGCTCGAACGACAGCATCAGCGCCTGCCGCGTGACTAGTCCGTTCAACACCATCAGGGCCTTGGACTCCACCAACGGGGCCGGGGTGCCCGTCGCCAGCAGCCGCGCCGTGATTCCCGCCAGCCGCTCCCGGGTCACTTCGCTGAACTGCGTCACGTTGGCGATCAGGTCCGCCCGATGGATTGCCGCGAACCGCTGCACCAGCGTGGCGGAGATCGCGATGCCCACGCTCCCGCCCAGCTGGCGCATCAGGTTGAACAGCCCGGTGCCGTTCGGGATCTTGCTCATCGGCAGATCGGCCAGGGCGAGGTTCGTGAGCGGCACGAAGATCAGCCCGAGCCCCACGCCCCGGAAGATCAGCGGCCAAAAGAAATCCGACATCCCGCTGTCGGTGGTGAAGTGGGCGTGCTTCCACATCGCCAGCGCGAAGATCGACACACCGGCCAGGATCGAGAGCCGGCCGTCGAACTTGCCGGTGGTGCGGCCCATCGTCGCCATCGTGAACGCGCTCGCGAGCGCCCCGGGCAGAATCACGAACCCCGTCTGCTCGGCAGTGAAGTTCTGCAGGTTCTGCAGGTACACGGGCAGCACGAACACCGTGGCGTACAAGCAGACGCCGAGGACCCCGCCGAACACCACTCCCACCGCCAGCTGCCGGCTCTTCAGGATTCGCAGATCCACGACGGGGTGCTCGGTGGTGAGCTCGTGCCACACGAACGCAATCAGCGACAGCCCGCTGATTACGGCGTAGGTGATCACCTCGCGCGAGTCGAACCAGTCGAGCCGCTCGCCCCGCTCGAGCATGGTTTGCAGCGTGCCGACGCCGGTGGCGAGCAGCAGCAGGCCCACGTAATCGACGGATGCGACGCGCTGCTGGAAGCGCGAGTTCTGGATGAAGCTGATCGAGAGGGCGAGCGCCAGCATCCCGATGGGGATGTTGATGTAGAAGATCCACGGCCATCCGAACGCGTCGGTGATGTAGCCGCCCAGCGTGGGGCCGAGGGTCGGGCCCACCATCACGCCCACCCCGAAGATCGCCATCGCGGTGCCGTACTCCTCGCGGGGGAACTCTTCGTACAGAATCGCCTGCGAGGTGGAGAGCAGCGCCCCGCCCCCCAGCCCCTGGATGATCCGCCAGAATACCAGGGACGCGAGCGAGTGGGCGTTGCCGCAAAAGAACGACGACATGACGAACAGCGCGATCGAGCCGGCGAAGTAGCGGCGCCGTCCGAAGTACGCCGACAGCCATCCCGTGATCGGGAGGATGATCACGTTGGCCACGATGTAGCCCGTGGATACCCAGGCGATCTCGTCCAGCGTGGCGCCGAGGTTCCCCATCATGTGCGGGATCGCCACGTTCACGATGCTCGTGTCCAGCAGCTCGAGCACGGACGCGAGCGACACCGTGATCGCGATGATGTAGCGGTATCTGTAGCGATCCGCGTCGGTGCCGACCGTAGACAGGGGCAGAGCGGCAGTAGCCACTGGGATCCCTTACTTGGTCTGAATCGTCGTCACCACGCTCATCCCGGGACGGAGCGGGTGAGCGGTATCGACCTGCTCAGGGCGAATCCGCACCGGGACGCGCTGGACGACCTTGGTGAAGTTGCCGGTGGCGTTGTCCGGTGGCAGCAGCGAGAAGCGCGCGCCCGTCGCGGGCGACAGGCTCTCGACGCGCCCCTTGAAATGCCTCCTCGGATACGCATCCACCGTGAAGTCCACCGCGTCGCCAGGCTTCACGTCCTGAATCTCCGTCTCTTTGAGATTGGCGGTGAGCCACACATCCTCGAGCGGCACGAGGCTCATGAGCGGCTGGCCGGGCTGCACCAGCTGGCCCACCTCGACGCTCTTCTTGCTGACCACACCGGCGGAGGGCGCCGTGATGCGAGTGTACGACAGATTGAGGGCTGCCTGGTCGCGCGCCGCCCTGGCGGCCGCGACGCGCGCGTCCGCACCAACCAACGCCGCCTGGGCCGCGGCCAGCGCCGCATCGGTGGCACGCGCGCCTGCTTCGGCTGCGTCGAGCTGCTGCTTCGAGACGATGTCCTGGTCCGCGAGCGGCTTCAACCGGTCCAGGTCCGCGTGCGCCTTCTCGGCGTTAGCCTGGGCCTGCGCCACTTGCGCCTCGGCCTGCCCTACTCGCACGCGGTTACTCACCGCCGCGAGGGCCACTCCCAGATCGGCTTCCGCCTGGGCCAGCCGCACCTTGTAGTCGCGGTCGTCGAGCACCCCCAGCGTGTCGCCCGACTTCACGTGCCGGTTGTCGTCTACGCGCACCTCGGTGACGTAGCCGCCCACCTTGGGCAGGATCGGGATGATGTGGCCGTCCACTTGGGCGTTATCGGTGGACACATGGCTCAGCCCGAAGATCCAACGTCGCACGCCCACGCCGATCAAGCCGAGCAGGACGACGCCCATGATGAGGAACACCGTCCGCTTGCTGCTGCCCTGCTTGGCGGGGGTCTCCTCCGCGGGGGCGGGGGCGGGGGCAACGGGCGAGGGCCTCCCGGCCCGCGCTTGCGCCTCACGTTCGATGGTCGTAGCCATGTCGTCGTCACTCATCAGGGTGTCGGGTTAATGAAGCGTTCGGGCCACGCCGACCGCGCGCGCCAGCGTGATGTGCGCGAGGCCGGCGGCGAAGCGCGCGTCGATATCGGTGTCGCGCGCGCGAATCAGGTTCGACTGCGCGTTGATAACCTCGATGTTGCCAGCGACGCCGGCCTTGAAGCGCTCGCGTGACTGCGCCAGCTCGTCCCCGGCGAGCCGCAGCTGCTCGGCGGCCACCAGCTGCTGTGCCTCGGCGGACCGCAGGTCGAGCCAGGCGGCATCGACCTCCGCCGCGATCTGGCGGCGCAGGTCGGCTTCGCGGACTTGCGACTCGCGCACGAGCGCGTCCTGCTCGGACGCCCGCGCCTCGCGGCGGAAGCCGTCGAGAATCGGCAGGCTCACCTGGAGCGTGAGGTCGCGCGTCGCGATCGCGCGGGGTACGGTCCGGCCGTTGGAGCCGTAGTCACCCGCCAGCTCGAGCCGCGGCAGACGCTCCGCCCGGATCGCCGAGCGCGTCTGGCGCGCCGCGGCACCCCGCGCCAGCTCCGACCGCAAGTCGGGCCGGTTGGCGAGCGCGGCCGCTACCCCCGAGTCCCGCGTCGCCGGCACGCCGGACACACCGAGCGTGGCGGCGAGCGTGTCAGTGAGGGTGATCGGGGTGGCGGGGTCCAACCCCAACGCGCGGGCCACGTCGATGCGGCCACGGTCCAGCTGATTCCGAGCTACGATCAACAGCCCCTCGGCCGTGACGAGCTGCGTCCGCGCGCGCGTCACATCGATCGCCGCGCTCACGCCGGCCGCTTTTTGCGCCTGCGCGAGCGTGACCAGCTCTCCCGCCACGCTCGAGTCCGCCTCGCGGGCCGCGACCGACGCCCGCGCGCGCACGGCGCGCAAATAGGCGAGCGCCGCGCTGACCGCCGAGCCTTCGACCGTCACGCTCTGGTCGGCGCGGCTGCCGTCGGCCTGTGCCCTGGCGGCGTGCACCCGCGCCACGCTGGACCAGTCGAACAGGGTCTGGGCAGCGCTGACGTGCGCGTCGTAGTAATTGAAGGGTCCGATCAGCTCGGGCAGTGTCGCCGTCCCTCCCCCGGGTGTCGGGAACGAGAAATCGATGCCGAGCGACTTCGAGTTGAAGGTTCGATTGAGCCAGGAGCCCCCAAGTGAGAGCTGCGGCAGGAGCGCGGCGCGGGCTTGCCGCACGCGCGCGTCCGCTTCGTCGGTGCGCAGCGCCGCCAGCGTGACCACGGGCGCTTCGCCGGAGGCCAACCGCACCGCGTCGGCCAGCGAGAGCCGCAGCGGCGTCTGCGCGGCCACCGGGCCGCCGACGAGCGAGATGAAGAGGGCGAGCCTCAGGCCCTTATTGTTTCGCAATCCCATGGAGATACAGATCGATGTGCGTGTCGAGATATTTTTGGACGTTGAACCCTTCGGGCATGCAGGAGGCGAACGCCCGCTGCGCCACGACCGCATGGATCAGCGGAGACATCGCCAGCTTCGCCGCCACCTTCAGGTCGACGTCGCGGAATTCGCCCGACTTGATTCCCCGCTCGATCACCCCGGCCATGAGGCGATGCCCGCGGGTCACCACCTCGTCATAGTAGAAGCGGGTCAACTCGGGAAAGGTTGCGGCTTCCGCCATCATCAGCTTCGGGATTCCTGCGACCGCGGTCTCGCCCACCAGGCGCCAGTACTCGCGCACCAACTGCTCCAGCAGCTCGCGGGCGCTGCCCGTGTGTGCTCGGGCCAAGGCCTCGCCCTGGACGATGACGGGCACGATCGCTTCGCGAACGACTGCCTTGAACAGCGCTTCCTTACTGTCGAAGTAGAGGTACAGCGTCCCTTTCGTAATGCCGGCACGCCGGGCCACGTCGGCGAGCTTGGTGGCGGCGAAGCCGCGCTCTCCGAACACTTCGAGCGCCGCGGCGACGATCTCGCCCGGGCGTGCGTCCTTGCGACGCTTCCAGCGCGGCTGCCGCTTGCGCTTCGTCGACGTGGCGGTTTGGGTCACGGGTCCGGGCTCCATAATTAGTTACTGAACGGTCAGTAACTAAATCCGGTTCCCCGGTCCCGTCAATGGCAGGTGTAAGATCTTGTCTTTCATTATGTTACGGGCGCTAGCGAGCCGCGGCGATCTCCCCGGCATCCATTACGCTCTGCTTCAAGGTCCTGCCCTCGATGTGCTGATCGTCTCCGACCACCGAGTCCTGCACGTCCCCCCGCACCACGCGCACGTTCCGCCCCAGGATGCTGTTGGCGATAGTGCTTTCGGCGATGAAGCTTCCCTGCTCGATGGAGACGTTGGGGCCCACCGTGGCGTCGTGCATCGTGACGCCGTCCTCGATGTAGACCGGGGGCACGATGGTGCAGCGCGGGCACGGCCCGGAGGGAATCCGCGCGCGGCCCTGCTGTTCGAGCAGGTACCGGTTCGTCTCGAGCAGCGTGTCAACCTTCCCGCAGTCGTACCACCCGGCCACCGGCGCGGTGAACAGGCGCTTGCCGCGGTCGACCATGTATTGGAAGGCGTCGGTGAGGTAAAACTCGCCGCCCTTCCCGGGTGGCTGCTTCAGTACATGGGCGATCCCGTCGAACAAGGTCTTCCAGTCCTTGATGTACTGCAGCCCGATGTTGGCGAGCCGCGACACCGGCGTGCTCGGCTTCTCGACGATGCGCTGCATGTAGCCCTGCGCGTCGGTGACGATCACGCCGAATCGCTGGTAGTCCTCTACCTCCTTGGCCCAAATGATCCCGTCGGCATCGCTGGTCTTACTGAGCGACAGGTCGGCCTCGAACAACGTATCCACGAAGATGACGAGCACCGGCCCCTTCACATACGGGCGCGCCAAATTGATTGCCCCCGCGGTACCGTCCAACGTCTTCTGCTCGACGAATCGCGCTTTCACGTCGTAGTGCTCGACGATATACCGCTCGACCGTTTCTTTGAGGTGTCCGGTAATGACGATGAGCTCCTCGACGTCGAGTCCGCGAACGGTGTCCATGACGTAATCCATCACCGGTCGCCCTGCCACTCGCACCAGCGGCTTAGGAACCCGCTTGGTGAGCGGTAGCAGGCGCGTGCCCTTGCCGGCCAGCGGTACGATGACCTTCACGTCACACCCTCCCGTAGCGGTCCTTGAGCCGCACCACGTCGTCGATCTCGGGCGTCGAAGCCTCGAGCAGATCGGTCGATACCACCGCTTCGAACTGATGCACCAGCTTCGGCTGAATGTGGAACGAGGCACCTTTTGCCACGTGCTGTTCGATCAACGTGTCGCCCTGCTGGAGGCGCAGGATGATCTCACCGGTAAGCACGTAGATCGATTCGTCCTTCTTGTTGTGATACTGCAGCGACAGCACGTGACCGGGCTCGATGTGCAGGATCTTGCCGACATAGCGGTCGGTCTTCGCCCAGATGAGCTCGTAGCCCCAGGGCTTTTCCACGCGATAGGGGAGGCTGGTCACGGTTCCAGTCTCAAGGTGAGAGACGACGGCGTCGTCACACACGCCGTGACGCAGACCCCGCACCCGACGCAACCTTCGGGCCGCAGCACCGGATGCCCCGAGACGTCCATCACCAAGGCGCGCTCCCCCACCGGACAAGCACGCGCGCAGACACCGCACGGCACCCCCTGGAAGGTGATGCACCGCTCCGGGTCGAGCTCCAGCACTCCCATGTGGATGTTTTCCCAGCCATCGGCGGGCGGCACCAGCGCCCCGGTCGGACAGGCGTGCGCGCACGGCATGTCCGGGCACACCACGCAGGCTTGAATCGCCGGGTCGATCATCGGGGTCCCCGCGGCCAGTCCGGCACTCGGGGGGGCCTTGATGATCGCATGGACGGGACACACGGGGATGCAATCGCCGCAGCGCGTGCAGGAGGCGAGGAAGGCGATCTCGTCCACCGCGCCCGGCGGCCGGAACCAGCGTCGCGGCGCGACCCGCCGCTCGGTGCGCGTCGCCACCTCGCGCGCCAGCCGGCTGAACGCTTCGCGGAAAAACCCGCGCCGGGTTCCGTCCATCAGAAACTCGGCGCCAGGCTGACCTGCCACCGGAAGGCGAGCCTGCCCGACGCCGGACGGACGTCCGCGGCGAATGTCGGTCGGCTCACCACGAGAGGCAGCTCGAAGCGCATCGTCCACGCCAGGTCGCGGACCTGGTGCCGCGTCACGAGCCCCACGCCGCCGTCGTACAGCGGCGTGTACCAGCGGCCCGGTGTCGTCGTGGGAACCGCCAGCGTATCCACCAGCCCACCATCCACGAATCCAGTGAGTGCCACATCCCGCAAGATACCCCCATCCCGGCGCCCACCCCACACGGAGCGGGTCAGCTCGAGGTTGGCGGTCACCGCCCAGCGGCCCGCTAAGTCGCTCCGGAAAGCCCGCAGGTTGCCGTTACCGGGTGCGTGATAATAGAAGCCGGGCCGCACGAACAGCGCGCCGCGGCTGCGGAGCAGCGGATTCGTGAACGTCTCGTAGGGATCGGCTCCAGCGATGGGGATGCGCCGCTGCAATACCGGGACGGTAGACCCGGCGTAACCGCCTCCGAACAACCGAACTCCAAGGTGCGTGCCGAGCACGAACGGCGCGCGCACGCTCGCCTCGGCGGTCCCGCGGCCGAAGCCCGCGACGTCGTAGCGGTCGTGAGACGCGATCCCCAGTCCCGGGTTGAAGTACACGACGCCACCGCGAGCCCCGGCGCGGGCGCGAAACACCGCCGCACCGCGCTCCACCACCGTCGATACCCACGGCCCCGCCTCAACCGTCCCCGCATCGTCCCATAGCCGCCGGTCCCCGAAGTCGAGGTTCGACGTCGCCATCCATAACGCGTCGAACCCGGCGTGCGGGTCGGGCCCGAAGCCGAGGTGTCGCCGCAACGCACGATCGGCAGACACCTGAATGCCAACGCGTCCCTCAGCCGACCAGGCCGAGAGGCTGACTTCCGTGCGGGGCATGGGGTGCGGGATCGGATTGACGACTCGGAGGTAGTAGCCGTCGGCCTCGTTGGAGCCGACCCGGCTCGCCCTTGTCACCCGGAACAGCACGCGATCGTAGCGTCCCAGGTAATTCGCGCGGTCTTGCAGCCCGAACGTCGCTCCCCCGAAGTCGTTCGACCACGCGACCGGCAGCAGCGCGTGGACCACCTTGTCCCTGCGGGCAGTCTCATGCGTCGGGTTGTCCAGCCTGAGCTGCTGTCCTCCCCAGCACCAGAAACATCGCTCCCAGTTGTTTGTCATGTCGTAGTCGTGCGTCCGCACTCGCGGGTCGAGCACGAGGTGGCCGGGCTTGCGCGCGGTCACGAACGCCACTCGTTCGACGGCGGGCGCTCCCGTGGCTCGGGCGTAGATCGTGTCACGGTCCGCGATCTCGACCGGCATGCGGCCGTCGCCCAGCCGCTCGATGGTGACCACGGTCCGCCAGCGTCCGTCGGCGAGCCGGTGGCGTTTGACGCCCGCGAGCCGATAGTCCACGAGCGGCGTCGCGTGCAGCCATTCGCCGAACAGCCACTTCAAGTCCTGGTGGGAGACCTCTTCGGCTACGCGGCGCAACGCGTCCTCATCCACATGCTTCAGCGCCCAGCGCGCGAAGTAGGCGCGCAGGATGCGACGCATCGTCTCGTCGCCCACGACGTAGCGCAGCTCCTCGAGAAAGAGCTGCCCCTTGCCGTAGACCATTTCCTGGTAGATCTCGAAGTCGCGGAACTGCTCGCTCACCGTGGAGACCGGCTCGCTCCAGCGGTCCAGGTCGAGCAGCAGAATGTCGGGCTCTACCGTCTCGTATGCGGGCGGACCGCCGTGCGTCTCGAAGAACCAGCCCTCCTGGAAGTCGCTGAACCCCTCGTCGAGCCAGCCCTCGCGCCACTCGTTGTTGGCGAGTTGGCCCATGGTGTACTGATGCCCGGTCTCATGCACGATGAGGCCCACCGAGGCGCTGCCGTCCATGATCATCATTGGGAACTCGGTCCCGCCGGCCTCGATCCGGTGCACGTTCGTCAGCTGTGGCCAGTGAAACTGGCCGTACAGTGAATCGAGCCAGGAGAGCGCGAGCTCTGTGGTGCGGACCGCCCTGCTGCCACCCCAGGTGGCCCGATCCTGGGGCAGGTACAGCACGCGCACCACCGCGTCGCGGTAGCGGCCCTGCTCGTAGACATAGTCGGGGTTGAGCGAGAAGGCGAAATGATGGACGTCTTGGGCGCGGAACCGTACGCATTTTCGGCCCGGTCCGACGCGCATCGCGGTACACCCGGGAGTGGCGAGTGGGGAGTGGTACCAATCCCGCTGATACTCGATCCTGAGCGACGGGTCGGCTTTCGCTTTCTCCCAACCGGGGTCGCCCTCGATCGGGACCCCAGTGGCGCCAATCACCTGGTCCGCAGGGAGGTCCAGCGTGACGTCGTACGTGGCGAACTCCCCGTAAAACTCTCCGGCGGGGTAGAGGGGGTGATCCTCCCAGCCGTACCGGTCGTACACGACCACCTTGGGATACCACTGCGCGAAATCGAAGCGCCGGCCCCGTCGTCCCTGGCGTCGCGGCACGGTCGAGAGGCGTGCCTGCCAGTCGACTTCTACGACCAGCGAGTCGCCGGGGGCGAGTGGCCGGGGCAGCGACCAATGAGCGATCGTCGAGTCGGGGGCATACGGGTAGTCGGGCTGCCGGATCACCCCCATCAGAGTGGCGGCGGTGATGCGCTCGAATGCATAGTCGGGGTCCTTCAGGTGTTGAAACCGCTCGCGCTGCTCCCGCGCGTCGGCGTCCGCCCAGCGCGAGCCGGGGCGGAACGCGTTGAGGTACTGGTGGACCGAGAAGTCGCGCAGCGTGTCGGGCGACCGATTGGTGTACGCGATGCGCACGCGCCCCGTGAGCACGCCGGACGGCTCATCCAGAGCCGCCTTGATCTGGTAGGCGACTTGCTGCTGCCAGTAGCCCGTGGTGTCGCCGACCGCGAGCATGAAAAGGAAGGGGAGCATGGGGCTGAGGAAGCTACACGACGCCAGTCGTGTTCGCTCAGCCGGGGAAGTCAGAAGCTCGGGCTGAAGCTCACCTGCCAGCGGAACGCGAAGCCATGTCCCCAATCCGCTGCTGCGTCACGATGCCCAGGCCGCCCTCATACAGCGTGGTTACCACCGCCACGACAGTGTGAAGGGCGAGGAGCAGCAGGATAAAGGGGACACATTGCGAAGGAGCACTCGTGCAAAGATTGGGCCGGTGACGCGCTTGCGCGATTGCGATGCGAGCGGCGCGATTCGGATGCCGGTTTGCTGCGGCGACTCCTCATGTTCGGCGCTCAACCCCGACAAGGAGTCGTCATGTCGCATCATAGATCCCACCTCGCCGGCGTCCTGGTCGTGGCCGCCGCGCTCGCTTGCTCCGATCGCGCTCCCGTTACGGCCCCTGGGGCGGTTGGCGCACCGGGTGTCGCGGCGCGGGGCACCAGTGCCGCCCCCGCCCCTGCCCCCAAGGCCGAGTTGCTGGCACGCGCCTTCGCACTCGCCCTGGGCGACCCAGCGTTCCGAGCGCACGTCAAAGCCGAGCTCGACCGCTCGCCGTTCCGAGAGCACAAGCTGCAGTTCCAACGGTTTCTCGCGGGCGAGCAGGCGCGCGCCCTACGCGCAATGGCCCGCGAGTCAGGGCTGCCGCAGGCCGACCTGGCGCACGCGGCCGCGAATGCCGTCCCGCTCGAGCTGTACCTCCCCGTTCCTGCCCATCGCCGCGATTGGAAGGGCGGTGACAACGTGCTCGTCGCAACGGCCAACGCCGACCACGACGTGCCCGTGGCGTACGACGTGCGGGGCAACCGGCAGCTGCTCGACCCCGAGCGCCCGCCGGCCACCCCGGTAATCGCGGTGGTCCCGGTCGAGACCGACTTCTCTGCGCCCCTTGCGCCCCCTGCGCCCGCTGCGCCCCCCGCGCCCCCCAGCCAGATCATCTGCCTCATGTCTTGCGGGGGCGGGGGAGGCGGTGGGGGTGTGGGCGATCCTCCCCCACCTCCGACCCCGGGTCTGTACATGACCAAAGCTCATTTCGTGGATGATTTTGAGGGTTGGTTGAAGGGAAGTCCCGAATTTGAAGTGCACATCCTGGGTCAACAGGGGCAGACCGATTCGCTCACCGACTATCAGTGTGCAGGCGAAAAGCAGCCGGTGCCCTACTACTTCGACCAGAACGACCTCGATTGGACTGGTAGCGTGATGTTGTTCAGCAAGGCGCAGCTCGACGCCTACAACAAGGCGCATCCGGGACAGAACGTGCGTGTGTTCGTGGTGGAGGACGACGATACGGCATGCGAGATAAAGGCGAACCGGGACATCCTCGGCAACCTCTTCAAGGCGGTGGACGGCGCGTTCAAGGCGATCACCGCCGGCAACGATTCGAGCAACACCTTGGCGAAGCTGTTCAAGCAGGCCAATGCCTTCCAGAAGTTGTGGTCTGCCGTCGCGTCTTTCTTCAACACCAACGACGAGCTCGTCGGGAACGCGGTCCAAGACTCCGTAGTGGGCGTCTCGTATCCGGGTTACAACTGGATCGTGAAAGGCGAGAACAACGCGACCAATGGCTGGATCGCGCTGGAAATGAAATGATCGACAACACGGGAGCACCCATGCGGACGCTATCGACCCTGTCGCTCTTATTCGTTGTGGCGTCGGTGCCGTTGGCCGGCGCCGCGCAGTGGGGCGTTACAGCCGAGATCGGGGTCGCGCGCTTCGGCGGCACGTCGCGTGACAGTTCGGGAACGCAGGTCGGGCCGTACCGCCCCACGACGTTTGAGCTGCGGCTGGACCGCGCTCTGGGGCCGACCCGCGTGGCCATCGCCGCGCAGTACGCCAGGACGGGGATCGCCGGTGAGGGCGGCGGGCTCGCGTTCGTGCAGTACGATATCGCTTCGTTTTGGGAGATCGCCCCGCAGATCTCGTGGCGCTTGGCACGTTTCGGGGCGGGTGTCGACGTCCGACTTGAAGGAGGGCCTGCGTTCACCCTCTGGGACATCAACGGCGAGAGCCGCAATCGTGTCGGCGGCCGCGCGGCTGCGGCGTTCGAATGGCCGCTGGCGGGTGGCCTAAGGGGATCCCTCCGCATGGGTGGCGTCCTGAGCCCATCGATCTTCGACGCGGCTGACACTCCCGCCGGCGTGGAGCGCCGCGCTACGCGACGCTTCAGCGTCGCGTTGGGTCTGCGATACGAGTTGTAGGAGCACACGAGCGGCCCGGCTACGGCCGGGCCGCTCTCGTTCCGTCAACCTCCAAGCATCTTGCGCCGCAGCGCCGCGAGCCGCCGCCGCACCGACCCGTCGTAGATCCGATCGCCGACGCGCACGACCACGCCGCCCAAGATGGCGCGATCCGCCCGAAAATGGGCTCGCACCTCCTTGCCGATCGCCCGCGACAACCGCTCGACGATCTGGTGCTCGAACTTGGTGTCGGGCTCCTCTCTCAACGTCACCCCGGCGTGCACGCGGTTGAGCTTCACGTCCACGAGGCCTTGGTACTCTTGGGCGATCTCCGCGATCAGCCCTTGCCGCCCGCGCCGCACCACCGCCTGAAGGAAGCGCACCACCTCGGGCTCCGCCACGTCGCCCAGGGCGCGCTCGAGGAGGGCCGCCTTTGCCGTCTTGGAAACGCGTGGCGACTCGAGCGCCAGCGCGATGCGCTCGTCGGCGCCAAGGGCACCCGCCACCGCATCCAGCAGCCGACCGTAGCGCTCTACTGCGGCCCCCCCGCCCCCTCCGCCCCCTCCGCTCCGCCCGCCCCGCGCCTCACCCGCGAGCAGCAGCGCTTCCGCATAGTTGCGCGCGACGGTCGTGCTCTTCATCGCGCCGTGCCCCCGCCGAGGGTGGCCAAGTACTCCGCCACGAGCCGGCGATTCGCGTCGGTGTCGAGCTGGGCCTCGATCAGCTTCGATGCGGCCGCAATAGAGAGGTCCACCGCCTCCCGCCGCAGCTCGAGGATCGCCTTCTCCTTCTCGGCCCCGATGTCCTTACGCGCCCGCGCGAGCAGCTGCTCGTACTCCTGGCGCGCTGCGGCGAGCAGGGTCTCATGCTCCTTGTCGGCGACAGCCTTCGCCTTGGCCATGATCTCCTGCGCCTCGGCCTTGGCCGCCGCGAGCGCGCGCTGCTGCTCCTCGAGCAGCCGGGCGGACTCCGCCCGGGCGCGCTCGGCTTCGTCCAGCTGCTGCTGCATGCGGCGCTCGCGCTCCTCGACGGACTTGAGGATCGCCGGCCACCCGAACCTCCATAGCAGCGCGAGCAGGATGCCGAAGACGAGAAGCGTCCAGAAGATCAACCCGGTGTTGATGGAAAAGGGGGTGAACCCCTCTTCGTGCCCTTGGACGAGGGCGAGCAGCGCCGCCATTTAGAGCAGCTTGAAGAGCAGCGCGAACACGAGCGACGCGAGCCCCACTCCTTCGATCAGCGCCGCGGTCAGGATCATGGCGCCGCGGATGTCGCCCGACGCCTCGGGCTGGCGCGCGATCGCTTCCACCGCCTGGCCGCCGATGCGGCCGATCCCGAGCCCCACTCCGATCACCGCGAGTCCGAGCCCGAGGCCGGCGCCGAGCAGCGCGTTGGCATTCTTGGCCGCGGCGGCGAGCTCCGCGCCCGACGGTTGCTGCATCAACGTTACGAGATCTACCATGGTCTCCCCAGCGTGAGGTGTGGTGTCTCCACTCTTGCAGCTTGGCGTCTTGGCGTCTGGCAACTGTTAATGAGCATGCTGCATCATCCCGATGAACACCGAAGTGAGCAGCGCAAAGATATAGGCCTGTAGGAACGCCACCAGCAGCTCGAGCAGCATCATGAACGTCACGAACGCCACGGAGCCCGCCGCCACCGCCCAGTTCGAGAAGATGAAAATCAGGCCGAGGAGCGCCAGGATCACGAAGTGGCCGGCCGTCATGTTCGCGAACAACCGCAGCGTCAGCGCGAACGGCTTCACGAGCTTTCCGATGATCTCGATCGGCGTCATGATCAGCGCCATCGCCACCGCGCCCGGTCCCGTCAGGCCGGGGGGGACGAACACGATCGTCTTGAGGTACCCCTTGGGACCGAGCGCCCGGAACCCCGAGATCTCGATCGTGAGGAAGGCGGTGAGCGCGAGCGCGCCGGTGACGGCGAGGTTGCCCGTCGGCGTGGCGCCCCACGGCAGCAGTCCCAGCAGGTTACAGTACAGAATGAAAAAGAACAGCGTGAGGATGTAGGGCGCGAACTTCGCTCCGTTGTGCCCGATGTTGGCGATGGCGACGTCGTTCCGGACGAACAGGACCATCGCTTCGACCGCGGCGCCGAACCCGGACGGGGCCTTGCCCTCGCGGTGGCGCCGCTGCACCTGGCGGCCGCCATACCAGATCGTCAAGAACACGAGGGCGGCGGCGAGCGCCATGAAGACGACGTGCTTCGTGGGCGACAGGTTCACGCCAAGCACGATCCAGTTTTCGGGAAGGTGGATCGCCCGCCCGAACGGCAGCTCGATCCAATAGCTGTCGGACGTGTGCTCGAAGATGACCTTGCCGATGTCGGGACCCTGCGTCATTTCAAGAACCTGGTCTCGAGGAACAGCAACGGCAGCAACACGCCCAGGCAGCCGAGCGACGCGGGCAGCAATCCGAGCACGACGCGGTGCGTGGCCGCGAAGGCGAGCAGGCCGCCCGCCACCAGCGCCCGCACGCCCATCCCGCCGAGCCAGCGCGCCATGAACACGCGCTGCGGCGCTCGCATCGCGGGCCGTAACAGCGCTACCGCCGCGATCTGGGCGATGAGCGCCACGCCGCCACCGATCCCCGCTGCCTTGCCGCCCAGGACCGTCACCAGTGCTACGAGGCCGAATCCGAGCGCCGCAAGCAGCAGGTAAGGCTTCACGCCTTGCCCTTCCCTCCGCCCCCCCCGCTTCCCCCCTTCCCTTTTCCCGCCTCTGTGTCGCGCTGCACTCGATAATAGAGGCTTACGAACCAGCCCACTGTGGCGAGCGCAAACCCGACCAGCGCAAACAGCGGCCGCGTGTGCAGCACTCCGTCCAGCAGCCAACCAAGCCCGCCGAACACGAGGATGGCGGCGGCCAGCTGAAACCCTACCGCGACGTAGGAATAGCCTTCGCCGAAGCCCGAAACCGACATGGTGCGGTCGAGAACTTACGTGCTTGTGAAAAATTTCGCAAGCAAGGTCGGATGCCCGCAAACTTATGTGGCGCTTGGGAGTATGATGTGATAACCTAGACCCCACATGCCGCCTACCCCCAGCCCGTCGCACGTTCCTCGTCCCCCGTCGCACGCCACCGGCGCCCCCGGCGCCCCCGGGGACGTCGAACTGCTGGAGCGTCTGGCTCGCGCCCGCGCCGATCTGCTCGCGCAGGTAGGCCGCCGCATCGTGGGACAGAAAGACGTCCTCGACGGCATCCTCACCGCGATCTTCTCGGGCGGCCACGCCCTGCTGCTCGGCGTGCCCGGGCTCGCCAAGACCCTGATGGTGCAGACCGTGGCCCAGGCGCTCGAGCTCAAGTTCTCGCGCATCCAGTTCACGCCCGACCTCATGCCCTCCGACATCACGGGCACCGAGATCATCGAGGAGGATCAGACCACGGGAAAGCGCGGCTTCCGGTTCGTACACGGGCCCGTCTTCGCCAACATCGTGCTGGCGGACGAGGTGAACCGCACGCCGCCCAAAACGCAGGCCGCGCTGCTCCAGGCGATGCAGGAGCACCAGGTGACCGCGGCGGGGCAGACGCACCCCCTCCCCGCGCCGTTCTTCGTGCTAGCCACGCAGAACCCGATCGAGCAGGAGGGAACGTATCCACTCCCCGAGGCGCAGCTCGACCGCTTCATGTTCGAGCTACGGGTGGCGTATCCCACCAAGCAGGAAGAGCAGACGATCGTGGAGGCGACCACGGGCGACCTCGCGGCCGAGATCGCACCGGTGTTGACGGCGGAAGACGTGTTGGCGCTGCAGCACCTGGTGCGACGCATACCGGTGCCACAGTCACTGGTGCGCGCCGCGGTGACGCTCGTGCGCATGAGCCGGCCGGGGGACGCCGAGGCGCCGCCGTTCATCAAGGAGTTCGTGTCGTGGGGAGCGGGCCCGCGGGCGTCGCAATACCTGGTGCTGGGCGCAAAGGCGCGCGCTGCGCTCGACGGCCGGCCGATGCCCGACTACGACGACTTGCGGGCGGTGGCGCCAACCGTGCTCACGCACCGGCTGGTGATCAACTTCGCGGCGGAGGCGGCTGGACGGAGCGCGCCCGACATTGTGGGAGAGCTGTTGGTGACGGACAGCTGGCGCCAAGGGTAGATAAGGTAGGGGAGGTATCCCGATGAACCGCGTCATCCTCGCTGGACTCGCCCTGATCCTGCTGCGCAACTGTGACTCCGGCGGAGGCCCTGGTCCTTCCCCCGGGCCGATCAGCGGCACGTGGGGAGGCGACAACGCCGGCCTGATCGCGAGCGACACC
>DATEGE010000086.1:0-5210 GCA_035280265.1 Gemmatimonadales bacterium
CAAGTCGAGCGGCTCACCGCGCGGCTCGCCGAGGTCGAGGTCCGGCTCGCCGCTGTACACGGAGAGCTCGACGGCCACGAGGTGCAGCGGGTGCGCCTCGACGAGCGCCTGAGTGCCGAACGCGCCCAGCTGGTGGACCTCGAGGCGCAGCAGGAAGCGGCGCGGGAGCAGCGCGTGCGCTGGCAAGTGGACGCCGCGCAGGTCGAAGCCCGGCTCGCGGCGGCGCGCGACCGTACCGGCCGCGCCGCGGCGGAAGGCGAGCAGGCTCGCGCGCAGGCGGCGACCCTGGCCGATGAGACGAGCACGCTGGATCGGGAAACGGCCGCTCTCACCACGCAGCGGGCGCAGTGGGAGGACGCCCTCCGGGAGCGCCGGCAATCGCTCGGCGTCCTCGATGAGGCCGCGCGGGAGGCAGACACGCAGGCGCAGGCGGCGGATGGGCAGCTGACGCAGGTCGAGGCGACAGTCGAGGAGGTACGGCGTGCCGTGGACGCGCGCGGCACCGAAGGGCACAAGCTCGAGCTCGAGCGCACGGAGATCCTGGGTCGCCGGCGCGGGCTCGTCGCGCGGGTCGAAGCCGAGTGGCGCAAGCCCCTCGACCAGCTGCTCGTCGAGGCCCCCGTCGTCCCGGGCGATCTCGAATGGCTGCGTGAGGAAGATGAGCGGCTGCGCGGCGCGATCGACATGGTGGGACCCGTGAACGCCCTGGCCGTGGACGAGCATGCGGAGGAGATGAAGCGGCTCGAGTTCCTCATGACCCAGCGCGACGACCTCGTCGCGGCGCGCCAATCGCTGCAGCAGGCCGCGCGCGAGATCGATCAGACGGCGAAGGCGCTGTTCCTCGAATCGTTCGGCAAGGTGCGCGAGCACTTCCGCACCGTGTTCCAGACGTTGTTCGGCGGCGGTGAATGCGACGTGCGGCTCGCCAACGAAGACGAGCCGCTCGAGAGCGAGATCGAGATCCACGCCGCGCCGCGCGGCAAGCGCACCCAGCGCATCCACTTGCTCTCCTCCGGTGAGCGCACGCTTGTCGCCGTGTCGCTGCTGTTCGCGATCTTCCTCACCAAGCCGAGTCCATTCTGCCTGCTCGACGAGGTGGACGCCCCACTCGACGACGCCAACGTGGGCCGGTACGTGCGCCTGCTCGCGGAATTCAAGGACCTGACGCAGTTCATCGTCATCACGCATAATCCCCGCACCATGCAGGCGGCCGACGCGGTATACGGGGTCACGATGCAGGAGCCCGGCGTCTCGACGATCGTGGGCGTGCGGCTGGGTCAGCTGGCGCCGGCCTGAGTGGACCTGGTCACCGTCGGCACCGGCACCGTCGCGCCGTCGGCGACCCGCACTTCCGCCTGCCATTGGGTGAGCCGGGCGGACCTCAAGATCGTGCTGGACTGCGGCGCCGGGGCCCTCCACCGGCTCGCCCAGTTCGGCCTCCCGTGGCACCAGGTCAGCCACGTGATCCTGTCCCACTTCCACCCCGACCACTGGGGCGAGCTGCCGATGCTCGTGTACGCGCTGAAGTACACGACCGTGCCGGCGCGGCGCGACCCCCTCGTGATCCTGGGCCCGCGCGGCGTGGTCCGCCTCGTGAAGCAGCTCGCCGAAGCGTACGGTCCGTGGCTCCTCGACCCGGGGTTCCCCATCGGCATCCTGGACGTGCAGAGCGGCGAGCCGTTTCCGTTGGACGCGGACACCAGCCTCGAGACGTTCCCCGTCCCCCACACCGCCGAGAGCGTGGCGCTGTCGGTGAGCGCCCCCGAAGGCCGCCTGGTCTACACCGGCGACACCGGACCGTCGAAAGAGCTGGCTCGTTGGGCCACCGGGGCGGACCTGTTGCTGGCTGAGTGCTCGCTCCCGGCCTCGATGGCCGTGGACATCCATCTCACCCCCGAGCAGGCCGGGGAGCTGGCGCGCGACGCCAGCGCGCGGCATCTCGTCTTGACGCACTTCTATCCGCCGGTAGAAACTTCGGACCCGGCCAAAACGGCCGGGACGCGGTTCTCCGGCCGGATCACGGCGGCCCGCGACGGCGACCGGTTCACCATCGGAGGGGGAGGCAAGTAGCGGTGCTGATCGTGATGCGACACGGCGCGAGCGACGAAGAAGTGCGGCGCGTCATCACGGTGATCCAGGAGATGGGCTACAAGGCCCAGCTGATGCCGGGCGCTCAGCGCACGGCCGTCGGCCTGGTCGGCAACGACGGACGGGTGGACGCGTCGCGCCTGGAGGGACTCCCCGGCGTCCAGGACGTCATCCACGTCACCAAGCCCTACAAGCAGGTGAGCCGCGAGTGGAAAGCCGAGAACACCGTGGTGCGACTCCCCGGCGGCGTCGCCGTCGGGAGCACGGACGTCGTGGCCATTGCGGGTCCCTGCTCGGTCGAGAGCGAGCGGCAAATCATCGAAGCGGCGCGGCTCGTGAAGGACGCGGGTGCCGTCATCCTGCGGGGGGGCGCGTGGAAGCCTCGGACCTCCCCGTACGCGTTCCAGGGGCTGGGCCGCCCCGGCCTGAAGCTGCTGGCCAAGGCGCGGGAAGAAACCGGGCTCCTCATTTGCACCGAAGCGATGGACCCCGAGGGGGTGGGCTACGTGGCCGAGGTCGCGGACATCATTCAGATCGGCGCCCGGAACATGCAGAACTCGTCCCTCCTCAAGGCGGCTGGCCGCGCCAAGAAGGCGGTGTTGTTGAAGCGCGGCATGTCCGCGACCATCGAGGAGCTGCTCCTGTCGGCGGAATACCTCCTCGCCGAAGGCAACCACGACGTGATCCTGTGCGAGCGGGGTATCCGCAGCTTCGATACCGCGACGCGCAACGTGTTCGACCTCACCTCCATTCCGGTGGTGCACAAGCTGTCGCATCTGCCGATCATCGCGGACCCATCCCACGGGACGGGGCTGCGCGACAAGGTGACGCCGATGGCCCGCGCCGCGATCGCGGCCGGTGCGGACGGGATCATCGTCGAGGTGCATCCCAACCCCGATGCGGCGCTGTCGGACGGCGCGCAGACGCTGTTTCCCGATCAGTTCGCGCAGCTGATGCGGGAGATTCGGGTGATCGCGGAAGTGATCGGGCGGCGGGTGGCCGAGCCGGCGGCGGTGGGGGCGTGAGACAACGTGGAGCGCGGAAGTCGGAACGCGGGACGGCACGTTGGGCTCGTCGCGCCTGTTCCGCGTTCCGCGTTCGCACTTTCGCATTCCTCCCGATCGCGTCGATCATCCCGTTCCAGGCCCCCGACCCCTGGCCCACCCTCGACCACGCGAGTCAGGTGTACCAGACGGTCACGAGCCTCTCGGCCGATTTCGTGCAGATCATCACCAATCCAATGATCGGCGCCCCCGACACCACGCGCGGGCGGCTGTACCAGATGCGGCCCAGCCGGTTCGCCATGCGGTTCACCAATCCCAAGGGCGATCGGATCGTCGCCGACGGACGCTTCCTGTGGCTGTACACCCCGAGCACCACCCCCGGCCAGGTGATCCGGTCGCGCATCCCGGACTATGGGACGACGGGACCGAATCTCATCGGCCAGTTCGTCGATCGGCCGCGCGAGCGCTATACGGCCGCGTACGTCCGTGCCGACTCGCTCCCGGAGATCGCGGCCGATGTGATCCGGCTCGTCCCGAAAGGGCGAGACGAGCCGTACAGCGAAGCGACGATCTGGGTGGGACAAGACGGCCTGGTGCACCGTCTCGACATCAGCGAGTCCTCTGGCCAGCGACGCACGGTCATACTGCTCAACCTGCGGGTGAACGGCGGTATACCGGGCCGCGAGGTCACCTTCTCACCACCTGCGGGCGTGCGGGTCGTCGATCAGTAGGCCAACTACGCCTCGGCGCTTCAAGTGCTGGAAGCCGGATTCGCGGCTCAAGATCTGCTCGTCCAACCAGCGATCGATGATGCTTCTCCGAAACCGCCACTCCTTGCCGAGCTTCGCCGCTGGGATCCGCTTCTCCTGCGCCCACTGTAGATCGTCTGCGGAGTGAGGCGCAGATAGCCGGCGACCTCCTCGATGGTGAGGATCTCGGGGTGGACATCTCGGCTCATGGACGCCGCCGCGCGGAGTCGGTCGCCGAGTCAGGGACCATGAGACCGCGGAACCGGGGAATCGTGTCGTGCCTCGCGGGTGGCGGGACTAGCTTCTGCTCTCCCTGCATGAGGCTGTTCACAGCGTAGATGATCGCCGCGCAGAAGTTACCCTGGTACTGCCCGAACAGCTGGAACGTCTGATTGCGATCGCCGAGAACGGGGCGCAGAACGCCGCGAGAAGCACGGAGTTGCCGTTATGTCAATTTTGTTGATGTTAGATGATGTTTCTTAGGTTGAATGACCAGGCTTCCGCAACACGAGCGGGCGATCGGTCCCGAGCGCGGCCGCCACGCGCGTCGCGGTTGCCTCGTCCATTCCGCGTTTCTGCGCGAGCTCGAGCGCTGCCCGCCCCAGCGCGCGGTACAGCAGCGCGTCATCCTGGGTGAGCGACTCGAGGTGCCGACGGACGGTCGCCTCATCGCCGCGCGCCACCGGCCCCGTGAGCGCCGCCGCCGGCTCTTGGCGCCTCAAGTTCTCGAGCGTGCCCTGGACGAGCGGGCTGAGCGCCTGCCAAGCATCCGCCTCCGATAGACCGGCATGCCGCAGCAATCGCTGGGCGACGGCTTCGACGACCACGAGGTAATTCGAGGCGAACACCGCGCTCGCGTGATAGATCGGCTTCGCGCTCGACGCGAGACGAAACGGCCGCAGCCCCAGATCGCGCGCGAGCCGTTCGGCCGCCTCGATGGCCCGGGGCATGCCCTCGACCGCAGCCCACGCCCCTTTGAATCGCTCAGCGGCGCGCTCGGGCTCGGAGATCGTCTGCAGGGGATGGAGCGACCCCAGCGCCGCCCGCGAGCTCACCAGAGGGCCGAGCGCCTCCTGGCCGTGGACGCCGGAGAGATGCAGCACGACCTGGTCGGCGCGGACCGCTCCTCCCCGGGCCAGCGACTCGGCGAGCGGCCGGATCGCGTCGTCTGAGACGGCGAGAATGAGCACCGCCGGCTCGGCCGTCCAGGGAGGCGGCTGGTCTGGGGGACCAACGGAAAGCGTGAGCGGTCGCGGCACCGGCTTCCGCCGGCGGCCATGCACGCGCACGTCATAGCCGGCCGCCGCGAGTGCGAGCGCCAGTCCCAGCCCCGCGCGCCCCGGCCCGATGATCCCGATGCCGGGGGTCG
>DATEGE010000087.1:0-14082 GCA_035280265.1 Gemmatimonadales bacterium
TCACGAATGGCAAGAAGTCCGAAGTAAAGGTTGGGCCCGACGGGAAGCCCAAGGACGCTGAGGAGTAGCCGAGAGTGAGCAGGGGGGGCTCCTGAGTCCTTATTCCTCTGCTTTCCTGACCTACTTCGCCAGTCCTTTCACCACACTCGCGAGTGTCCGCACTTTGGGCCCGTCCGGGGCGGTCGAGGCATCCTTGTCGAGCTGAGTGGCGAGCGAGTTCAGCGAGCTGGCTCGCTTTCCGCCCTTCGCCCGCTCCGCATTGGCCAGCGCTGTGCGCGCCTCGCTGATGTGGTCGGCGGCCAGGCCCTTGGAGCGCTCGAGCTGATCGAGGTAGGCGCGTGCCACAATGAAGCTCGCCGGCCAGGCCGACGGCTGCTGATCCTGCACGTTCTGATAGGCGAGCTTGATCAGCTTCGCCGCGTCGATCTCGTTTTGCGAGAGCAGGGCGTTGGGCTGCAGCTCGAGCACGTCGAGTCCGCGCGCGATCTCGGAGCTGTAGATGTAGCCGTTGTACCAGTAGGCCGACCAGCTGCCCGCCATCTCGAGCTTGGTCGAATCCATCGGCCCGCGATCGAAGTAGGCGATCTCGCTGGGATGCGCGGGATCGGCCCAGTCGAACACCGAGACGCCGCCCTGATACCACCCCTGTACCATGATGTCCCGGCCCGGCACCGGAATCAGATTGCCGTTGTGCGCGACGCAATTCTCCGTGGTGGTCTGCGCGGCCGGAATCTTGTAATAGCCCTGGAATGTCAGTTCGCGGTTGGCGACGGTGAAGATCGCGTCGGCGCCCCACTGCGGCTTGTCGGTCGCGCGGCAGCGGGGGGCCAGGCCGCCGCCCCACTCGTCGGTGAACAGCAGCTTCGTCCCATCATTGGTGAACGTCGCCGAGTGCCAGTACGCGAAGTTCGAATCCGCGGCGGCGGCGAGGCGGACGGGGTGCGCGGGGTCCCTGATGTCGAGCAGCAGGCCGTAGCCGGCGCAGGCGCCTCCCGCGATCCCGAGCGCCGGATACACGGTGATGTCGTGGCACTGATCGGGGCCGTGGCGCACGCCGCCGGGACCCATCGGCGCCAGGAACATGGCATCGGCCATCCCCTGAATGGCGCCGCGCAGCGCGCCGCTGTCGGCCGCCGTGGCGGCTCCCGTTCCGCCGCGGCTCCGCACGATGCTGTCGAGCATGCCGCTCGTGAATCGCGGCGGTAGGACAAAGGGCGACCCCTGAAACGTCATCACGAATGCACCGGCGGCTCGCGCGGAATCGGCGAAGCGTGCCCCGGCCGCCGAGTCGGCGGACGTGGGGCCGTGTGTGGGCGGCGCCACCAGGGCCTCGAAGATCCGGGGCCGGCTCACGATACTTGCCTGCTCCGGATGCGCGAGCGGCACGCGAATGATGTCGATCCGAAACCGCGCGGAGGCGGTGTCCTGCTCCGGCAGCGCCGCCGAACAGCCCGGCAGCTCCGCCGCCGGCCGCACCGGTGCCTGGCCGGACACATAGATGTAGACGACGCTCGTGTCCTTGGGATCGGTGACGAGCGTATGCGTGTGAGATCCACGACACGTCTGCACGTTCGTGAGAATGCGCGGGTGCGTGAGGTCGCTCACGTCGATGACGCGAATGCCGCGCAGGCGCTGGGCGCTGACGCGTTCCTGCACACCCTGCGTGCCGCAGTCGACCCGCCCGTCGGGCGACTCACCGGAAAGGAACAGCAGATTGCGGTACACAGAGACGTCGTTCTGCTGCTCCGGGCACGTCTCGGCGTGCACCAGACGGGGATGCGCGGGATCGGCGATGTCCCACACCTGGAAGCCGCGGAAGTTGCCCTGGATGACGTACTGCCCGGTGAACGCCAGATCCGAGTTCATGTACGCGAAATCCCCGGCCTCGGCCGGGATGAACTCCTTGGTCGGCGGGCTCGTGGAGACGAGCCGCAGGTTCCAGGCGGCCTGCGCGGCGTCCCACCAACCGGCCTTCAATCCGACGCGACGGTCGGGGACAGGTGCACCGGAGTTTTGCGCGGACAAAGACGGCGTAACGAGGGCCACCGAGGCGAGCATGATGCGCGACCAACGCTGCATAAGACACGGTTCTCCGCTCGGGCGAGGGCGATCAACCTACGGCAGGCACGGCCTACCGTCAACGCGACCGCCGGCGATGAACGAGGCGCACCGGCAGCCGTAAGAACTCGCCGAACCGCCTCGTGGCGCGCCGCACCAGACTCCGCTCGGCCGCCGAGAGCTTGACGAGCAGCCGCAGCTCGACGTCTGCCGTTGCCCCGAGCGACCGCCGCCAGCCGCCCACGATCTGGCCATCCACGAACACCACGTGTCCCATCAGGGCGTCGAAGCGTGCCTGAGTGACGACGCACCCCAGCCGCTCCGCGAACGCCGACCGATCCTTGAATCCGATGAAATACTCGTCGTAGTTCGGCAACAGATGCGCCACCCGCCGCCAGCGATGTGGCGCGGGCCCCGCCGGCGCAGACCAGTACGGCTCGCCATCGAGGGCCTCGCGCAGCAGCGAGCGGCTCGCGGTCTCCACGCCCCGCTTCGCGTCGGCGACGGTGAGACCCGACCACCAGGCGAAATCCTGCAGGGTCGCGGGACCGCGCGTCGCGAAATAGCGCAGTGTGAGATCGTGCAGAGCGTCATCACGGTCGCGCCGGGCCGCCGGGGGAACACGCTCGTCGAACAGGGCGTACGTGAATTGCTTGCCGCGCCGCGGGCCGCTGATGATCACGCCGTCGAGCTCGGCTTGCATGAGGAGATTCCCGACGCGCTGCCCCGATGACACGTCCACCCCCGCGCGGCCGAGCGCCGCGCTCAGCTCGACGCGCGTGAGGTACCGTCCGTCGCGCAGCGCGCGTTCCATGGCCTGGTGACTCGCGCGGAACACTGTCGCGTCGAGCTCGAGCGTACGATTGTAGTAGGCCATTGCGCCGCGAATCCGCGGCGCCGTCAGCTCGAGCATCCAGCGGGCGTCTTCGGGCAGGACGAAATGCCACGTGGGGCGCAGGACGTGGGTGCGCAGCAGCGCACCGCCCGCGAAGACCTGGTCGATGTGCACATCGGTCAGCCCCTTGGCTCGCTGCGCGATCGCCCATTTCGCCGCGCCGTAGTCCTGCGATTGCACCGCGCCCAACACGCGCACGACCGCCGTCGCCTCACGCAGCGTGGGCGACAGGAGATGCTGATTGACGAGTCGCCGACGCGCGACGGCGTTCAGGCTTGACGGCATGGCGCTCCGGGCTCAAATACTAGACCTGCTTGCGAAATCGCATGGCCACTCGCACTCGCACTCGCGCTCCCACGGCGCAGCGCCCTCGGCACGCGGCGCCGGTGCCGCCGGGCCCCCCCGGCCCACCCGCAGCCCCCAGCATCGTCAGCTCCGAGACCGACCGGACGTATCAGCTGCAGCGGCTGGTCGGCAAAGGAGGCTTTGGCGAAGTCTACCTCGCCACGCCACAGCCGCGCGGCGCAGGACCGTCGCAGGTGTGCGTCAAGATCACCGAGCGGCTCGCGCCGTGGCTGCGCGAGGCGTATTTCGCCGAGCTGTTGGCCCACGAGGCGCGCGCCCTGCGCATCTACGACCGGTTCGTCGTCGCCGAGGATGCGCGCACGCGCTACTGCCTCGCGATGGAGTACGCGGTGCATGGCGATCTCGGCGCCTGGCTGGAGCGCAAGGGGCCGCAGTCGGAGCGGTTCGTGCGGCGCGAGATCGCCGCCGTGCTCTCGGTGCTCGACGCGCTGCATCGGGGACAGGCGCTGCACCGCGACCTGACGCCCTTCAACGTATTCGTGTGCGCGGACGAGCAGCTGAAGCTCGGCGATTTCGGCATTGCCACGCACCAGCTCAGCCGCCGTGGTGTGACCGCCGACGCATTCAATCCGTTCAACGTCCCGGACGAGATCGCGTGGGGGAGGGTACGCCGCTGGCAGCAGCGCGACGACATCTACCAGGTCGGGTTGATCGCCGTCATGCTGCTGCGGGGCGATATCACCAGCCCGATCCGGAGCCGCGACGTCCGCACCCTGCCGTGCAGCGATCACCTCAAGGAGGTCATTCACCGCTGCCTGGGCGTCCGCGGACGGCGCTACGAGGCCGCGTCCGAGCTGATGGACGCGCTCCGACATGCCCGCACTGCGCCGCAGTTCGGACGGGTGGGGAGTCTCGCGGGCAAACGCGTCTCGTTCACCGGCTTCCTGAGCCGCCCACGCAGCGAAGCGATGAGGGCCGCCCGCAAGGCAGGTGCGATCATTCAGTCAAAGCCTGGCCGCTCCACGGACGTGCTGGTCCGGGGACGTCCCAACGTGCTTCAGATCGCGGGCGCGGGCGGTGGCCTCAAGCTGATAGAAATTCGCCGCCTCGCCGCGAAGGGCCACGTCGTGACGGTGATCGGCGATCGGCAGTTCTGGAGGCTCGTCAAGTCGACGCGTCGAAGAAAACGCCCATGACTCAAACGTCTGGCTCTTCCCCCGCCCGCCGCAGCTCTTCGCGCAGCGGGTGAGTCTTGGCCAACACAATGACTGTGACCGCCGCCCCGATCAGGTTGCCGCCCATGATCCGAACCCACGCGAGTTGGCCCAACCCGATCTGCTGAAGCACCGCCGTCAGGATCGCGAAGCCGGTCTCGAGCAGGATGAAGACGAAGGCGGCGATGATCAACAGGGGGGGCTCACGAGCGGCGCGATGCACGACTGCCACGGCCGCGATTCCATACAGGCAACACAACGTGTAATGCACGACCGTGAAGCGGGCGACACCCCCGAGCATCGAAAACGTGCGAAACGGCTGGCCCACGATCGCATCGACCGCCCACAGCCACAGCCAGATGAGCGTTCCCACCAGGAGCCCGAGCAGGATCCCGCCTCGCAGCGTGTTATGCCGGATGCGCATCGCTCCGCTCCTTAGCGCGAGCGCGACAGCGACGTCTAGTGACCTCGGTCCTGCACTTGCCCGCGAATCTCGCCGCCCGGGAAGTCTCCGGGCCCGGTGTTGGTCGGGGCGACCCCGTCGTTCGTGTGCACGTTCACGTAGGCGTTGCCGCTCCGGAGGTCGTCGAGCAGCGCCGAGAGCGACGCGCCCGCTAGCGGGCCCACCAGATTGGCCGCCGTGATCGTTCCCTCGGCGATGACCCCGTCGATGCGGCCCTGACCGAACGGACCAGGCACGGGCGCCGTGGACGGGTACAGCCATACCACGATCGGCCCGTTGACGCCGGCGGCCGCTCGGTGAATGTGCGACATGAAGGCGTTGTCGATGTTCGCCACGATCACCTTATAGCTCAGCGTGTCCCCGGCGGCATTGAGATGAAAGATCGCGTTGCCGCGGGCCCGCGAGTCGTTCACCACCCCCGGCGGCATCACCTCGTTCGCCGCCGCGAGCGGCGTCCCGAAATTGCCGCCGTTGGAGGTCGGCGACGCGCTCACCGAGACACTGAACACCGCCACGTGCACCGGCGCCGTCGGGTCGGGCGCGGGCGCGCACGCCGTCACCAGACCACTCATCAGCACCAACGATAGCGCTCGTGACATGACTCCTCCTGTTCGCGTAGGCTCCGCGAACTTACCGCGTACCGACCGGAGTCGATAGCCGCGCGTGTCAGCATTCGATGAGGTGAATTGGAGAAGAAGCACTGCGCTGTGGCTGATTTGCCACACTGCATCGCTGGACGTAGGTTCAAACCCTGTCTCGTCCCTCTGGAGGAGTGTCTCATGCGTCGTTCCCTGATCCTCTCAGCCGTCGCCCTCACCAGCTACACCGCGTCCGCTCACGCCCAGGGCGGCAGCACGCTGTCCAGCGTCGCGGGCACATGGGTGACGGAGTCCACGGTCGGGCCCAAGGACAGCGTGGTGGCCCGCGGCCTGCTCACCGCTACGGCGGACGGCAAGGGCTGGACGTTGAAGTATCCGGGCCACGATCCCATCCCCGTGCGCGTGGCGGCGTCGGGCGGCGACAGCGTCGTCACCGAGGCCGGGCCGTACCCGAGCATACTGCGTCCTGGCCAGACGGTGACCCTGCTCCGGATCGTCGCGCATTTCAAAGGCGAGACGATGTCCGGCACGTTCGAGGCGCACTACTCCTCGGGCGCGGTGCTCCGCGGCAAGACGACGGCGGCGCGGAAGAAGTAGGCCGGCGGAAGGCCCAAGGCCTAGGGCGCGACCCCGGCCGGTGTCGCCACGTAGGCCCGTGCCCGGCCGGTGGCGAGCTCGATAACGCGGCCCGTGATCTGCCCGGAGTCGTTGACGCTCCGGGCGGACCACAGCAAGTCCGCAAAACCGGGTATCAAGTCCTGCAATTTGTACAGCACGCCGTTTTGCCAGAGCACGGCATGGCAGACATCGCCACACGAGACGCCGACGATCTGGCCGGCATTATTGATGTCGAGCGCTTCGCTCAAGCCATCCCCCTCGAGCCGCCCCAGGTACTTCATACCAGCCGCGCTGGTCCACAGAAACGCGCGCAGGCTGTCGCCGTCGATATTCCCGTCGGGCGGATTGGAGAAGCCGACCACGTCGCCCCGATCGTTGATCGCCATCGGGGTGTGCCAGAACGCGCCGCCCAGGCTACCGAGGTCCTGGACGGTGCCGTGATCCCACAGCACCGCGTGGGTCGCGCTACGGCGTCCGACGGCGACGTCGCATTCACCCGAGATGCCGACCACCTGCCCTCTCGCATTGATCGCGGTGGCGGCGGACGTCGAGTCCCCTGCGAACGGCAGCAACGCCGTCGCACGGCCCCCGCCGGGCTCCCACAGCGTCGCGCGGAACTGGAGCACTTGCGGCGCGTTGCACGTGGGGTCGCGCACCGGCGTCTCGGCCCAGCCCACTGCTTGGCCGCGCTCGTTGACCCCGGCGGCGAAGCCGTTCTCGCCGCCCAGCGTGGGCAAGGCGGTCATGACACCGGCCCGCCACGCGAAGCCACGGCACATGTGACCGGTCGCGGGCATGAACGCCGCGCAGCTCCACGTCTCCCCTAACGTGTCGAGCGCCGCGGTGTGGGAGATGCCCACGACGAATCCGCTGTTGCTCACGCCCGGCCACTGCACGTTGCTGTGCAGTCCTGCACCACTCCCGCCGAGGGTGCCCAGATCGGTGAGTGACCCGTCGTGCCACAGCGCGGCGTGACGCGTGCCATCCGCCCGGCCAGAGTAGCCTGCGACCCACCCGACGTTGTTGATGCCGCCGCCCTGGCTGTTGCCACCGAGCGTAGCCAGCACGGCGATGGTGTAGCGAGGCGTGCTGACCTGGCGGCTGAACTGCACGCGCGGCTCGGTGAGGCGCGCGTCGCGCCCACAAGCGCACAGGGCCGCCACGGTGAGGGCGCACATGATACTTCGCATGACATGCTCCTTCCTTCTTAGGTTGACGCGATACAGATGGACACCAGGCAGGATGGCAGACGCGGCGCGTGCCCGCTTGCCGCATTCGGACGTGGAATCGCGAGGCGGGTTTTGAAGTCCGATTCCGGCTAGTCGCGCCCTGCGGGGAGCGTAGAATTCGCGGGATGATGCTCGCGGCCGAGGTCTGCCAACGCGCGGTGCGCGCTCGGGACGCCCGATTCGACGGCATGTTCTTCGTCGGGGTGACCACGACGAGGGTGTACTGCCGGCCGGTGTGCCCCTCCCGCCGCGCGACGCCCAAGCATCGCCGGTTCTTCGACTCGGCCGCTGCCGCCGAGCACGCCGGCTTCCGGCCGTGCCTGCGCTGCCGCCCGGAGCTGGCGCCCGGACGGGCGCTCGTGGACGCCGTGCCACGCCTCGCCAGCGTGGCCGCCTACCGCATCGCGGCCGGCGCCCTCAACGGTCGCGGGGTAGCGCAGCTAGCAAGCGATCTCGGCGTGAGCGAGCGCCACCTCCGCCGCGCGCTGCGGCACGAGATCGGCGTGGCGCCGTTGGAGCTCGCCCAGACGCATCGCCTGCTCCTGGCCAAGCGCCTCCTGGCCGACACGGATCTCCCGATCACGCGAGTGGCGTTCGCGAGCGGGTTTCAGAGCCTCCGCCGCTTCAACGCCGTGTTTCGCGCGCACTACCGGCTCCGTCCCAGCGCCTTGCGTCCCCGCCCTCGCACGAACACCGACGACGATGCTCTCCCTCTCACCCTCGCCTACCGGCCGCCACTCGCCTGGCGCACGCTCACCGCGATGCTCGTGCGCGACGCCTGGCCCGGCATCGATCGCTTACATGAGAGCAGCTACGCCCGCACCGTGCGCATCGCCGGTCACAGCGGCGTGATCGTCGTGAACGAAGTGGCTGACACCCGGGGGCAACTCCACGTGAGCGTCTCGCCCTCGCTCGTTCCCGTCCTGATGCCGTTGGTGGCGCGGCTGCGGCGGGTCTTGGACCTCGATGCGGAGCCCAGCGCGATCGATGCGCACCTGACGGAGGCCGGTCTGGGCGGATGGGTCGAGCGTCGGCCGGGTCTCCGTGTGCCCGGGATGTGGGACGGGTTCGAAGCGACGCTGCGCGTGCTGCTCCCCGGCCAACGGGTGCGGCGCCGCATCCTGCGCGCGCTTGGCGAGCCGATCGCGACCGCGGTACCGGGGCTCACCCATCTCGCGCCCACGGCGACGCGAGTGGCCGCTGCCGGAGCGCCGACGCTCCGGGCGCTGGGCGTGCCCAGTCAGCGTGTGGCGGTGATCATCGCTGTCGCGCGCGCGTTGCAGGACGGCGCGCTGGCGCTCGATCCCGGTGTCGACGTCGCGGCGGCTCGCGGAGGCTTGCAGACACTCGGCGTCCCCGAGCCGCACGCCACGCGAATCATCGCGCGGGCGCTCTACTGGCCGGATGCGTTCGCCGAGACGGATCGGGCGCTGCGCCGCGCCACCGGCGCCACGAGCCTCGCCGATCTGCGCGCGCGTGCCGAGCGCTGGCGACCGTGGCGCGCCTATGCGGCGCTGCACCTCACCCTCCCGGCGTCCGCCTAGCAAGCAGCCGGGAAGGTGGCGCGGTCAGCCCGCCTCTTCCCACCGCTTCGCCCGATCGAGCGCTTTCCGCCAGCCGGCCTCGAGCCGCTTGCGTTGATCGGGCTTCATCGCCGGCGCAAAGCGGCGATCCACCTGCCATTGCGCGGCAATCTGCTTTTCATCTTTCCAGTAGCCGACCGCCAAACCGGCGAGATATGCCGCGCCGAGGGCCGTCGTCTCGGTGACCTTCGGGCGCACGACGTGAACGCCCAGCAGGTTCGACTGAAACTGCATCAGCAGATTGTTCGCGGAGGCGCCACCGTCGACGCGGAGCTCCTTCAGCTTGATGTGCGCATCGGCCTGCATCGCCCGCAGCACGTCGGCCACCTGAAACGCGATTCCCTCCAGCGCGGCGCGCGCGATATGGGCCGCCGTCGTGCCGCGCGTGACGCCCGCCACCAGCCCGCGTGCGTACTGGTCCCAGTGCGGCGCGCCTAGTCCGGCGAACGCGGGAACGAGATACACCCCCTCCGGATCCGTCACCTGCGAGGCCAGGGCTTCGACCTCCGACGACGACTTGATGATGCCCAACCCATCGCGCAGCCACTGCACCACCGCACCGGCGATGAAAATGCTGCCCTCCAGCGCGAACTCGGTCCGCTTTCCGATGCGCCACGCAACCGTGGTCAGGAGATTGTTCTTGGACGGAATCGGTTTGGTGCCGGTGTTCATGAGCATGAAGCAACCGGTGCCGTACGTGTTCTTCACCATGCCCGGCTGAGTGCACGCCTGGCCGAACAGCGCCGCCTGCTGGTCGCCGGCGATGCCGGCGATCGGCACCCGGCCGCCGAACAGCGTCGTCTCGCCGTAGACTTCGCTCGACGAGCGCACCGCCGGCAACACCGAGCGGGGGACGCCGAACACCTCGAGCAGCTCGTCATCCCAGTCGCCGGTGCGCAGATTGAACAACATCGTGCGCGATGCGTTGCTCGCATCGGTCACGTGCACGCGACCGCCCGTGAGGTTCCACACAAGCCACGAGTCGACCGTGCCGAACGCCAGTTTGCCGGCCTTCGCTCGGGCGCGCGCGCCCGGGACGTGACGGAGCAGCCATTCCAGCTTCGTGCCGGAGAAATAGGCGTCCACCACGAGGCCCGTCTTGCGTTTGATCAGCGGCCCGAGCCCACGCGCCTTGAGCCGATCGCACGCCGCGGCGGTGCGGCGATCCTGCCACACGATGGCGTGATGCGCCGGGATGCCCGTGTCGCGGTCCCAAACCACGGTGGTTTCCCGCTGGTTCGTGATCCCGATGGCGGCGATGTCGGATGCGGTGAGTCCCGCCTTGCGGATCGCTTCGCTGGCCGTGTGCGACTGAGTGGCCCAGATCTCTTGGGCGTCGTGCTCCACCCAGCCGGGCTTGGGAAAGATTTGGCGGAATTCCTTCTGGGCGGAGGCAACGACGGTGCCGCTCTGGTCAAACACGATGGCACGCGAGCTCGTGGTCCCCTGGTCGAGGGCCAAGATGTGCTTCGTCACGAGGGCCACCACGCCTTGTATAGCGCGGCGGCGAGCAGACCGCCGACGATCGGTCCGATCACCGGGATCCACGCATAGCCCCAATCCGACGTCCCCTTGCCCGTAATCGGCAGCAGCGCGTGCGCCAGCCGCGGACCGAGGTCGCGCGCGGGATTGATCGCGTAGCCCGTCGGCCCGCCCAGCGAGAGGCCGATGGCCCAGACGAGAACGCCGACGAGGAATGGGCCGAATCCCGCGGCCCAACCGTGCTCGGGATTGAGGTTCTTGGGAGTCAGGATGGCCAGAACACCCAGCACCAGCACGAAGGTGCCGATGATCTCCGTCGCCAGGTTCGCGGCGGTGTTGCGGATGGCGGGGCCGGTGCAAAACACCGCCAGCTTCGCGGGCTGGCTCTCCGTGACCGGCCAGTGCGGCAGATAGGCGAGCCACACGATGGCCGCGCCGAGAAGCGCGCCGACGAGCTGCGCCGCGACATACCCCGGTACCGAGGCCCACGGGAACTTCCCAATCGAGGCCAGGCCGATGGTGACCGCGGGGTTGATATGCGCGCCGCTGAAGCTGCCGACCGCGTATACCGCGACAACGACGCCGAACGCCCAGCCCGCGGTGATGACGATCCAGCCGGCGTTCTGGCCTTTGGTTCGGTTGAGCACCACGTTGGCGACCACGCCGTCGCCCAGGATGATCAACAGCATGGTGCCGAGCAGCTCTGCGAGCAAAGGTGACATAGGGGTGGATGGGATGCGGCGAAGCTACCGGCGCGCCGCCGGGGCCGCAACCACAATCACACGCCTGGTCCTAGGCTCGGAACAGATAGCTCAGCTTTACAAAGAAGCCGTCGGCCTGCCGCGCCAGGCGGCGAAACCGGAACGAGCCGCTGTCGTCCAGGCTGCTGCCGTAGCCCGCGAACAGGACCGTACCGGGGATGGGTCGGTAGGAGAACAGCCAGTCCACGCGGAGGGTGTTGTTGACGCTGGCCACCGTGCGCGTGAAGGTACCGGTCGCGGGATCGCGCAGCAGGATGGCGCCGCCCGTGCGGGAATCGTCGCGCAGCGCGTCGGTCTCGTTCGAGGTGTACTGCCCGATGAACCGGATGAAGACGGGCCGCGACAGCTGGTATTCGACCTTGAGGCGGGGCACGCGGATGCGCGACACTGTGCTGCCGTCGCCCAGCCGGTTGACCTGCTGGTGGTTGTAGAGCAGCTCCGCGCGCAGCTGCCCGGTGGGCCGCCAGATGAGATCCACATTCGCGAAGACGATGTGCGCGTTGGCCCACTCGAAGAAGTTGTCGTCCCGCCCGGCGAAATAGAACGTCGAGAGCGAGAAGTTCTGGAAGTTCGGTGTCTGCAGATTGACGGACCAGTCGAGGTTCGGGAGGCGCGGCGTGCCGGTAAATGGAATCGTGTCCACCATGGAGCCGCGCACCCGCTCGATCCAATAGTTGGCGAACAGCGGCGCCGGGTACCCGAATGACTCGACCGACAGCCCTCCCCCCACTTGCCAGCCGCCGCGCAGCGCGAAACCCCAACTGACGTCGGCCTGGCGGTCGTCCGCGGTGTTGCCCGCCGAGAAGTGGCGGAATACGTCCCACGTGAGCGCGCAGAAGCACGACACGGTGAAACTCTCGAGCCACGAGCCCGGCGCCCCGGCGATCGTGTAGCTCGGGATCGCGGCTTGCTGCGCCACGCCCGACCGGGTGATGAATCCACTTTCGACGCGGAAGTCGTCGCCCACGCCGTAGCTCGTGAGGTTGAGCCCGAAGCTGCGCCCCGAGCGCACCAGGCTCGCGCGCCACAGGGGCGCCCACAACACCGGAGCCCCCGGGGCGTTGCGAGTCGCGCTCCCGCCGCCCTGGAAGTCCAGCGCCCAGGCCCCCAGCACCAGGTGACCGTCGGCTGCGGCCACGTGGTTGAAGCTCGAGCCGTCAAACCGGTGCGTGTACACCACGCCCAGGTTGTCCTGTCCCCCGAGGTCCTGCCGCAGTCGCACCGCGTTGAGCAAGGGATGATCCACGCCGCTCGCCGACGCGACTGTGCCGTCCACGCCCGAGAGCGCCGCGATCGTCGCGCCGCCGACCTTTCCCGTGAGCTTCACCGCGACCACCGGGTCCACGAGGCGGCGGGTGTAGATCAGCCGCACGGGCGTTTGGAACAGCTCGAGCCCGTCGAGGAAGAACGGGCGCTTCTCCGGGTAGAACAGCGCCACGCGGGGATCGAACTGGATCTGGGGGATGTCGGCCTCGACCTGTGAGAAGTCCGGCCGCACGGTGCCATTGAGCGTGAGTCCGCTGGCGACGCCCCATCGCGCCGTGACCCCGACCCGCGGGTCGCCGCCGCCGTAGTGCCACCCGGTCGCCCTTCCGGATCCGCTCACGGTGCTCGTGGCTTCGGGCGTAACGTCGAGCACCAGTCCGCGGCGCAGGTCGGTGAGGCCGGTGACCGTGCCGCTTTGGCCGAGGAATGACGCCTGCGTTTGCAGCACGCGGGTCCACGTGTGTTGATGACCGGTGGCCTGCACGACGCGGATCACGTTGACGCCCCAATCTTGGGGATCCCGCGCCTGGTAGCGCAGCGTCTTGAAGGGGATGCGGACTTCGACTTCATAGCCCCATGAAGTGAGGTGGCCCTTCGACTCGTACACGTAATCGGGGCTCAAGTCGATCGTATATGCGCCCGTCACCACGGCCGACGTGGAGGTGGTGGTCTGGCGCGCCGCGTCGCGCAGCGTGCCGTCGGCCTGCACGCCCAGCGGGTTGACCCCGAATACCAGTGCCTGGCGGCGGTCGTTGAACGTGTCGAGCAGGATCTGGACGTAATCGTCGCCGGCGATGTTGTCGCGGTCGGCCAAGGTGGCGCGCACGCTCCCGGAGTCCTGATACGCGCGGATCCCGAAGTAGATCGCGGTGGGCGAGTACCACACCAGGACCGTGGTGGAGTCGTCGGCGGGGCGGTTGTCATTCGGCAGGTACTGCGAGAAGTCGCGCAGCACCGCGGCCTGCCCCCACACGGGCTCGTCCAGGCGGCCGTCCACGACGATGTGCGCGTCGGCGACTCGCGTGAGCGCCAACGCGGTCACTGGCGTGGGAGGGGTGTGCGACGTCACTCCACCAGCGCCCTGTGGGTGCTGCGCGAACAGCAGGGTGAAGAGCAGCAGGTGCATGCGGATCGAGTGCGGAGGCTGTGGAGAAACTACGGTGCCGGCGCGGAGGCGCTGGTCAGGAACAAGTCAGGGTGCCACACCTAGTCCCTTGAAGAACGTGTAGCAGAACACGCCGTCCCCCTCGGTCGTGCGGCGTAGCGCCCGGACGCCCGCATCGAAGGACTGGGCATCGATCAGCCCCCTCGCGATCGCGGCGTCGCCAATCCCTTCGATCATTGCCGTGGACGTACGGTTCGCTCACGGTTCCAGAAGCTAGCGGGTGATTCCGAGCCGGGACATATTCGAAGCCAACTCAGATGCTACGAACCGCGGGGCGCGTGCGGATCGCCTATGCCTCGAGGGGAGCGAATCGCGAAACCGGCTGAGCTGGCTACACGCTTGGCCGGTTTCTTTTTTTGGGGAGCTCCCCATGACGCGAACCCTGGGTTGGCTGTGTGTCGGAACCGTGCTGCTGCATCCGGCCTGTAAGATCCCAAGCGGAG
>DATEGE010000088.1:0-20568 GCA_035280265.1 Gemmatimonadales bacterium
GCACCAGCGTCCCGACGTCGAGGGCCAGGGCGATGCTGTCGCGCGGAGTATCGGGGCTGCGATACGGCGCGACGCCGTTTTTCGAAACCACCGTGAGGCCCGGCACGCGCGCCAGCTCGCCGATCAAGGCGTCCGTCAGTCCGTCAGCCAGGTACGCGAGGTCGCGCTTCGCGCTCAGGTCCTCGAAGTACAGCACGGCGATGTGGCGCGGGTCGAGCCCACTGTCCGCGCTTGTGGCCGGCCCGCCGCGTCGACGGACCAACAGCGTAGCGGCGCTCACCACCAGCGCGAGCACGCCGACGAAAGGCAGCGCCCGCCGCCAGGGCCGACGTCCCCCCGCGCGGGCTTCGAGCGTCGCCCGGCGCACCCCGCCCGTCGCGGCCGACGGCGTGTTCAACGTCTCGGCGAAGAGCGCCGTGGTGGGGTAACGGTCTGCCGGAACCTTTTCGAGGGCGCGCAGGATCGCCGCCTCCACGGCGTCGGGAATCGTGCTGCGCACGATAGAGGGGGGCGAGACCATGTCCAACGAATGTCGCGCGATCACCGCTTGCGCCGTGGGTCCGGTGAATGGCGGCTCGCCCACCAGCATTTCGTAGACGACACACGCCAGGCTGTACTGATCGCTCCGGCCATCGATCTCGCTCGAGCCCGAGGACTGCTCCGGGCTCATGTAGGCCGGCGTCCCGATGATGGTGCCCGTTTGGGTGAGGTGTTCCCCGGCTCCGGCGGCGGTCACCGCCCGCGCGATCCCGAAATCGGCCACGACGGCCGTGCCGCCCGACAGCATGATGTTCTCGGGCTTCACGTCCCGATGCACGACGCCGTGGCTGTGCGCGTACGCCAGCGCTCCGGCGACCTCGGTCGCGATGCGCAAGGCGTCCTCGAGCCCCAGCTGCCGCTCGCGCGTGAGCCGGTCACGCAGCGATTCCCCCTCGACGTACGGCATGACGTAATAAAGGAACCCAGCTGCCGCTCCGGAGTCGTACAACGGGAGGATGTGGGGATGCTGCAGCCGGGCGGCGATCTCGATCTCGCGCAGAAACCGCTCGGCACCAAGCGCCGCCGCCAGCTCCGAGTGCAGCACCTTGATCGCCACGGGGCGGCCGTGCTTCCGGTCCTCCGCCAGGAACACCGTGGCCATGCCGCCGCGCCCTAACTCGCGCTCGACGCTGTATCGGTCGGCGAGGGCCTCACGCAGGGAGTCGAGCAGGTCGGGCACGGCAGTGGGGCTAGCATATAGTCGGTCGCACCCAAGCGCCAGCAGGTCGAGCGCGCATCGCCGCTCTTGTCCTCACGCCCCCCGTTCCCTAGTTATAGGCGTCGCAATGACGCTACGCGTCCCGAGCATCAGCCGGTTATTCGCCGCCGCGTTCCTGGCCATCGCGATCGCCGGCGTGGCCCACCAGATCGCCATCTGGCAGAGCGCCCGCCGCACGCAGAGCGACATGGTGGAGCTGAGCCAGCGCCTCGAGGCCCTCGCACGCCTCTCCCCCTCTCCCTCGCCGACTGTGCAGGCGCAGATCGCCGGCATGCAAGAGCTCGCGGCCGAGGTGGGAGACAACGCGATTCAAGCGGCGGTGCAGACGACCGTCCTCTTCGTGACCGTGCTGGTGGCCCTGGGCGTTGGTCTGTGGTACAACCGGCGGCGATTGGCCGTGCCGTTCGCGCAGGTCGTCGGGGCCCTGGAGCGCGTGGCCGCGGGTAGCTACGAGGAGCGCCTCCGGGAAGACCAGCCGGAAGAATTCGGGATGATCGCCCGCGGCGTGAACCGGATGGCGGCGGCGCTCGGCTGGCGCGACCGGCTCCAGGAGCAGGAGGCGCGACTGCTCACCGCGTTGAACGCGCCGTTGCAGGACTCCCCCGGAGGCAACTTCGGGCCCGCGCTGGACGTGCTGGCGGCGGCCACGGGCGCCAGCGGCCTGGCGCTGTATCAGCCCCAGTACGACAGCAACGAATGGAGCCCGACGGCGGTGCGCCGTGCCACCGCGCGACCGCTGTCACGCGACGTGGTACGCCGAATCGTCGCGGACGCAGGTGGCGTGATTCAGTTTGGCGGGGCCGCGGCGGCCCCGGTGCGCACGGAGCTGCAGTTCATGGATGGCGAGACCGGTCCCGCCGCCGCGCTCGCGCTCGTCCCGCTCCGCTCACGCGATCGACTGGTCGGGTTGCTCGTCGCTACTGCGCCGGGTGAGCTCTCCGCCGACGTGCGCGCCGCGCTCGAACACGCGGCCCCGCAGCTGGCGATCGCGTGTGAGCGTGAGTCCGCCCATCAACACACGCGGCGCCTGGCGGTCGAAGTGCGCCGCGCGGCGCAGCGGCTCGAGTCGCAGAACACGGCGCTCACCACCCTCAACGACAAGCTGGAGGAGCAGCATCGCGAGCTCACGCGCCTCAACGCCGCGCTGGATCAGGCCAGTAAGCTCAAGGACCAGTTCCTCGCTAACGTATCGCACGAGCTGCGCACGCCGCTCAACAGCGTCATCGGCTTCAGCGACTTGTTGCTGACGATGGGATCCTCCGAGGCTCCCCTCACGGACACGCAACGCGACTATCTCGAGACGATCGCCCGCAACGGCCGGCACCTGCTCGAGCTCATCAATGAGCTACTCGACCTGTCGAAGATCGAGGCAGGCCGGATGGAGCTGCGACTCGAGCCGCTACAACTCGACGCGGTGTTCCGCGACGCGGCCACGAGCGTCCGCGCGCAGATCGAGGCGCGTAAGCACACGCTCGCCATCGAGCCGGCGCCGGAGTCCCTCGTAGTGACGGCGGACCGCGGCCGATTGCGGCAGGTGCTGCTCAACCTCCTGTCCAATGCCATCAAGTTCACCGCCGACGGCGGGCGCATCGCCCTCAGCGCGCGAGTCGAAGACACGACGCGCGTGCGGGTCGCCGTGAGCGACTCCGGCATCGGGATCGCGCCCGAGGACCAGGCGAAGCTGTTTCGCGAGTTTGTACAGCTCGATGCCAGCAACAGCCGCCGCTACGAGGGCACCGGGTTGGGCTTGGCGCTCTCCAAGCGCCTCGTGGAGCTGCATGGCGGCGCCATGGGCGTGGAGTCCGCGCTGGGCAAAGGCAGCACGTTCTGGTTCACCCTGCCGCGCGCGTAATGGCGACCATCGTAGTGGTCGAGGACCAGCCCGACAGCCTGAAGCTCATCACGGCGCTGCTGACGATGAAGGGGCACCACGTGGTGGGACTCGCGTCTGGCGAGGACCTGGTCGCGACGCTCCGCGCGGAGCGCCCGACCCCCGAGCTGGTGCTGCTCGACATTCAGCTCCCGGGACGCGACGGCTACAGCGTGCTGGACGACGTCAGAAAAATGGAAGGCGATCGTCGCTGGACGGTGGTCGCGCTCACAGCGCACGCCATGCCCGGAGACCGCGAGAAGGCGCTCGCAGCGGGGTTCGACGGCTACATCGCGAAGCCGATCGACGTGCGCACCTTCCCCGCAGAGGTCGCGCGCTATCTCGCGGCGAACCGCTAGCTCGCTTTTTTCAGTGTGATGGAGCCGTTCACCGTCTGAACGTGCACCTCGTGCCCACCCCGCCCCACAGTGCCCCTCAGGGTGTGCGACGTGAACTTCCCCTCGACCGTGAGCGGGTAATCCGTGAAGATCGAGCCGTTGATCGTGTTGGCGTGGACGTCGGCGTCGAGATGCTGGGGCAGCTCGGCGGTGACCGACCCGTTCACGGTAGTGACCGAGACCCGACCCGTGTCGCCGAGCGCGCGCACCCGCGCGTGCACGCTGCCATTGACGGAGACCGCCTCCACCGAGCCCTGCGCCGTCTCGGCGTGGAGGTCGCCGCTCACCGTCGCGAGCACGAGCGGTCCACTCGCTCCCGTGACGTGCACGTCCCCGACCTGCGTCGACGCGCCCAAGGCGACGCGCGCGGGCAGCCGGACCGTGAAATCGACGGCGACGTCGTTCCCGTGCATGCGCCCCGCACGGAAGCCCTTCCCCGGCGTGCAGCTCTCCTCGTTTCCGGGCCACACCGCGCACACGGCGATGCCTCCCTCGTAGGGAGCCGCGATGAGCCGCACCCGCGCAGTATCGGAGGAGCGATAGGTCTTTACCGCGGTGACGAACAGCGAGTCACTCCGCGTCGGCTCGACGGTGATGGTGCCGCGGACGTTGCGGATCCACACCCATTGGTTCGCGCCCATTTTGTGATGGACGGTCCAAGCGGCGCCCGTCCGACGCGCGCCTCCGCCCTCGTCCCCCATGTCGACGCCGAAGTCCTTCGGCAGGTCGCTCAACACCGCGGGAAGAGTCGTGCTCACGGCGTGGCGCGCGGTAACGACGAGATAGTGGATGAAGAAGCCGATCGCGAGCACCCCGAAGAACAGGGTCGCCCCGCGAATGATCTCCTTGCGCCAGGTGTCCCAAAACGCGCTCATGGACGCTCCCGTCGAGGCACACAACATAATGCCGGTCTTACGGGAGTTGGGGAGGTGGGGTTTCCGGAGGGGGGCTGGGGGCTAGGGGCTAGGGGCTGGGGACTAGGGTGGGGGCCCAGGGCGGCCCCCCTCCCATCCCTCAGGAAACGGCGCGGAAGCTCGATCGCGCGGACTCTACGCAGCGCACTGTTTGGCGGCTGACCACGCGGTGCTTCGCAGGCGTGGAGCCGTCCCCCACCACGGTTACCGGATCGAGCACTCCCCCGTACCACAAATCACCACGGGAGTCCTTGACGACGGCAGTGGTCGGCTGAGCCAGCACCCGCGGGCCGTGCTGCAGCGACTCCACCGCCATCTGGGCGGGGTAGGCGTAGCCGGCGGTGAGGGCGATGCCGAGCAAGAGAGCGTAGACACGCATTGAGCAGCCTCCGTAGCCAACTGTGATTTCCGCATGCTTCGACGTGTAAGACGTTGAAGGCCGCGAAAAGGTTGCACTGGGAACGTCAGAATCCCGTAAGCAGCAGCACGCGATTATGTTGACCGTGAGTTCAGCAGCGAACGCGGTCCTCTGAACAGGAACCAGGTGACCAATGACCCAGCGTTTCGTCGCCGTCGGCTTCATCAGCCGGGTGCGGCCTGATGGGACGATCGATTCGCTCGGGCGATTCATCGCCCCGGGCTGGACCGACTCGACAGTGGACGTGATGCGGGAGGCAAGGCAGAGCGGGGTCCTGATTCCGATCTATCAGGAGGATCGCGTGGAGATCTGGCAACTGCCGGGGAAGTGACGTCTGGTCGACCGCCAATGCGAAATAGCCGGTCCCTAGCGCATTGTTCGTGAGTGCCGAGGGCAGGACTCGAACCTGCACGGGAGTCGCCTCCCAAGGGATTTTAAGTAACCGTCCTGGCCGAGACCATCGGCTCGCCTCGCCTGAATGAGCACGAAATGGGTTGCGAGTCGAGACGCGTGTACCCCTCGGTTCCCGTTCGGTTGTCACCAAATTGTCATCAAAAGAAACCAGGCGCCTACAGCCGTCACGCGATCATCTTGCCCTCGAACGCATCGTTCAAGGCGCGGTCCGCGCGCTTGATGAACAGGTTGTCCCGGGAGACGTGAGTGTAGACGACTTCGCGGAACACCTGTTCGCATTGCCGGGCTTCGAGGAACAACCTTCGCAAAGCGTCGTCCTTCAGCCGCCAGGTTCCGTTCATGTGATTCACAACGAGCTGACTGTCCGTGTAGCACGTGACTCGGCCGCGGGTGTGCCGCGCGCAGACGTTCAGGCCCTGAATCACTGCACTGTACTCGGCTCGGTTGTTGGTGGTCGTTCCGATGCAGGTCGCCTCGAAGTCGAGTTGAACGTTGTCGCTCGCGTTCAGCACGAGCGCGGCGACCGCGCCCGGCCCTGGGTTTCCGCGGCACCCTCCGTCCGCGAAAAGCTTGACGTGATCGATGTATGCAGCGACCATGCGCTTGCCTCCCTACACTCGCGCGTCGGTGGGCTCTGACCGGGTCGAGCGCTTGCTCACAGGGTTGGAAACGAGAAGCGGGCGCTGCGTCCTCCCCGTGGGAGAGCCAGCGCCCGCTTCGAGTGCGAAAACCGACCGAATACGTACAGGCCGACCGAATACGTACAGGCCGTGAAACCTAGATGGGCCTGGCTTGTGGGGCAACACCTCTCAGGTGAACGAGAAGGGGCCCGGTCGAACCGCCTCGGGCCCGTTCGGGACGGCGTGTACCCCTCGGTTCCAGTTCAACCGACACAAGGTTGTCACAACGAGTCCGGACGTGACGAAGATGTGTCAAACGCACGGAACCGGGGCGCGCAGTGCCAGGTCGGGTTCGGACGGGGGAAGATCCCGACATCCGAGATCCTCGTTGCGTCGGGAACCAGCGATAGATCCTCCGAGGTTGAGAGGTCCATGACGTCGGGCGAGGCGCTCAAGGTAAAGAAGAGGCGTTCGTGCGCGCAGAACATCGCTGTGAGCGCGACTTCCCCCCGAGCGACCATCCCCCGTCCGTAGGCCCTGCGCAGCTCAGCCCATGACGCCGTCATCGGTACTTCCTTCGGCAGCACGCCGTTCGTCCCCTCCACGCCCCACGCGTCCGCGGGCTGGTGCGGGTCGAGGGAGTCCCGGTACTGAATGGCGGTGGCGGTCAAGCCGTCAAGGGGAAAGGCGACCGCCGCGTAACTCTCGCTCTCGCCGTATTGGACCGTGTCGCGAGCTGCGGGGCAGCGCTTCCTGAGGGTCCCGAGCGCCGCGTCCAGCGCCCAATCGCCGATGGAATCCTCGGATATCCGAAGCGGGCCACCCGCGCGGGCCGGCGCGCACTGCGCACGGGTTGGTGGGACGGTGTCTTGCCGAGCGGTTGCCTGGGAGGGTAGTGCTTGGCTCGCCGCGGAGTCAGGCGCCTCCGACCGCTGCCGTGACTCCCCTTCCCTGTTAGGGCGGCTGCACGCGCCGCACACGCAGAGAGCGGAAAGTGCGATCGTGGCTCGGAAGCGACGTAGGGCTAACGGGGCGTGGACGCGCACCCTCGCATCATGGCGCGCGGCGCCCGGCCGGTCAACGCCTTACTTGCCCTCCATCGCCACCTTCATCAGCTCGTCCGCGGCTTTCACGGCGGCAGCGATGTTCGTGGACATCGACCGTTCCCTGCTCACCTGTGGCAGGATGATGGCGGCCAGAATGGCCCTCAGCTCGGCGGTTTGCATCGTTCCCTCCTGCGTCATGGAAAGGGGACGTTGGTGACGGATGCCTCACTTGATTGTTGAGAAGACGCGCTCCGCGACCTTCTTAGCAAAATGCTGGACGTCCAACAGCCCTGGCGTCGCCGTCCCGGGGTGCGCGGCGTTGTTGCGAATACCGAGCAGCCGCTCAAGGTCTTGGAACGCCGGTAGGTCGTAACCCCATAACTCCATCCCGACGACGATTAGGTCGAAGTCGCGCAGTTGCTGGAGCTCGGGCAAGCTGGCTACGGGCGGTCGAGCTGACACGCGCTTGAACGGCTGCCCCGTCTTCGCGGCAACCCTCGCGAGCGCTGCATTAAACGCTGCGAACCCCACCGTGCCAATCGCCTGGTGCAGCCGAGCGATTCGTAAACCGGAATTAAAGTGCCCGGGGGAGGACTCGAACCTCCATGGGGTTTCCCCCAACGGCTTTTAAGGCCGTTGCGTCTGACCGATTTCGCCACCCGGGCGCGTTGTCACCACGTTGTCACCAAAAGCCTGCCTAAGTCGTTGTGCGGTAACGAAAGCTTGGCGATTTTAAGTCCCTTGCGTCTACCGATTTCGCCACCCCGGCCGAGTCCAGCATAGCGCGGACCCAGTTTTGGCTCGTCCGTTTGACAAGAATTCGGGCCAATGCTACCCTATGCGAGCCCGTTCCACCATCTCCACGCGAAGCGACCCCGGAGACTAACCGTATGCGGCGTCTTGTGCTGTACGCGCTGTCCTTCGTCGCCGTCGTTCCGGCCCTGCTCGACGCTCAGGGGTTCGGGATCTACGAGCAAGGTGCTTGCGCCATGGGACGCGCGGGCACCGGCGTGGCGGCGCCGTGCGCCGACGGCTCTGCGATCTTCTTCAACCCCGCGGGGCTGGCCGGCTTCAAAGGCAAGCGCATCACGGTCGGAGTGACCCTGCTCGACGTGCAGGGCGGCTTCACAGACGATCTCTTCCAGCACAAGACCAACCTCGACGACCCCTTGCTCGCAATCCCTCAGGTCTATGCGGCGTATGGCGTTACCCAGAAGCTTGGCATCGGCATCGGGTTGTTCGCGCCTTACGGGCTCGAAACGAAATGGCCGTTGACGTTCGACGGCCGGTTCGCCGGATACGACAACATCCTCCGGTCGGCCTACGTTCAGCCGACCGTGGCATACCAGGTGACGCCGTGGCTGTCACTGGGTGGCGGCTTGGACATCGTGTTCGGCTCCGTTGAGCTGAACCAGCGGCTCGATCTAGCGGACGCCGCGGTGCCAACGACGCTGCTCGCACCACCCCCGGGGTCGCCGCCGTATGTCTTTGGTCAGTTCGGCATCGCACCGGGGACGGACTTCGCCAACGCGCACCTCGAGGCGAGCAAGACGGCGGTCACGGCGCATTGGGGTGGGATGATCAGGGTGAACGACAAGCTGTCAATCGGCGGCCGCTACTTGATGCACGTGACGTTCGACTACTCCGGGACAGCCACCTTCTCACAGGTGCCCACGAATCTCGTCATTCCGGCAACGTTCTCGATCGGCGCATTCACGATTCCCGCCGGGACCCCGGTCGACGCCTTGCTCGCGGCACCGGCGACGAGCGGCGGTCTCGACCTGTTCAACACCGTGCTCAAGACCCAAGCCGTGAGCACGTCCATCACCAACCCGGAGCAGGTGATCCTCGGGGTGGCGTACAAAGCAAGGAAGGACTGGACGCTGTTCGGCGATTACCAGTTCACGCGCTGGGGCAAGCGGTTCTACGCCATCAACCTGAACTTCGCCAACCCGCTGCTCAACCGCGTGCTGTACGAGCGGTACCAGAACACCAACGGCTACCGGTTCGCCGCCGAGTGGGTGAAGGATGCGAAGTGGACGTTCCGGGGGGGCTGGCTCAACCACGAGGGTGCGGCGCCCGCCGAGACGGTGACCCCGCTGCTGCCGGAGGGGACGCGCAACGAGTTCACCGGCGGCTTTACGGTTAAGCTGTCGCCAGGCTTCTCGGCGGACGTGGCGTATCAGTACATCAAACAGAACGACCGGCGGGGCCGGACGCGCGAGGCCCTGTTCAACCAGGTCCCGACCTCGCTGCTCAACAATGGCCTGTACGATTTCCACGCGCACCTCTTTGGGGTGGCGCTGAGCTACGCCTTCTAGAGGAGCCCGGACGATGACGCACCGTCGAGTCCTGTTGGCCGCCGGCCTGGGCTTCGCGCTATGGGCCTGCCAGAACGATGTGCTGAACAGCCCGAGCGTGTCGCCATACGGGGCGATGTTCCAGCGCTACGTCGCGATGGGAAACAGCGTCACCGCGGGGGTTCAATCAGCGGGCATCAACGACTCCACCCAGCGTCAATCGTACGCAGCGCTGATCGGGAACGTGATGCGCGGCGACCGCTTCTACTACCCGAGCCTCAATCCCCCGGGGTGCCCACCGCCCCTCACGAACATTTTTACCGGCGCGCGCGTCGGTGGCGCCGGCGTCACCAGTACCACTTGTGCGTTACGCAACGCCGCCCTCCCACCCTACGTCAGCGACGTTGCCGTGCCGGGCGCCGAGACGGTGGACATGCTGACCAACGGCACGCCGAACTCGAATCCGCTCACCCAGCTGTTTCTCGGCGGGCGCACGCAGGTGCAGGCGATGATGGACGCGCGTCCGACGTTCGTGAGCGTGTGGGCTGGGAACAATGACTTGCTGGCCGCGGCCGAGGCGGGTGACACCACGCTGGCGACCGACACGACGGCGTTCCGAACGAGCTATGCCCACGCGCTCGACTCGATCGCAGCGACTGGAGCCCAAGCCATTCTGATCGCCGTCGGCCTCGGCCATCTGTACAACAACGTCGTGTTGCCGTTCTTCTCGCGGGGCACGACGTGGTTCGGGGCGATCTCGAGCGGGGCGTTCGCCCCGGCGCCTTTGTCGGTGGCGGCTAACTGCGCGCCCCCGCGCGGTGATACGGTGCTGGTGAGCTTCGCATACGGTTTCGGACTGGTGGCCAGGGCGAGCCAAGGCATTCCGACTACACTCGATTGCGCGGCTCCACCTGTGGTCGAGCCCGCAGAGACGAGGTTCTTGACGCTGCTTCAAGTGAAGTACAATGCGATCATCCAGGCAGAGGCCACGGCACGCGGATTTGCCTACACCGACAGCGTAAATTTCATGATGGACTCGCTCGCCGCTGTCCCGCCCGCCGGTTCCCAGTTCCGCCCCTTCCCGGCCGTGGGCGCGGCGTGCAGCGCGTCGCCCTTTGGACTGGCCTTCAGCTGCGACGGCATTCATCCGAGCCAGGGGACGCAGCTCCTGATCGCGCGAAAGATCGTGCGAGCGATCAACGCCAAGTACAACACCACGATCTCTACGCCCTGACCCCGAACTCGACCGGTGTCGCGGGGTAGCGCACACGGCATCCGCCACCAGCGGATGCCGTTTTGCTGATGACCTCACTTCGGCTCGCGCTCATCCTCGTGAGTCCTGTCCTCGCGGGCGGGACCGCGCTCGCCGCCCAGGCCGTCGAACGCAGCGACGTGCCGGAGCGGGGCGTGTTGCGCGTCACCTTCGATCCCCGCGTGATGACGTGGAACGATCAGTTCACGGGCGCCGGACGCGTGCGGCTGGGCGCTCCGCTCACCGGGGACACGGTGGGCGGGCGGTTCATTCCCGCGGTGGCACGGCTCGAGCAGAGCGTGCGCATCGCCAGTGGCATCGCGGGGTTCGTGGCGAGCCTCGGCCAGGGGCTCTTGAGCGTGCGTCAAGAGCGCCGCACGTATCCCATCGCGGGAGAGCTCGGGATCACCGATCGGCTGTCCGTGAGCCTGCTCGTGCCGATCGTGCGAGTGGCGACGCGCAGCTCGTGGCAGCGGTCGAACGTGGGCGCGAACCTCGGATTGAACCCGCGCCTCGCGGGCGCGGCCGGGGCCGACGCCGCGTATACGAGCTTTTTCACGCAATTCGACACGACGCTGACGCGGTTCGACCAGAACATCTCGGCCGGCCAGTATGGATGCACCAGCACCGCGCCGTGCGCGGCCCGCGACAGCTCCACTCGCTGGCATGCCGTGCGCGACGCCCTGCGCACTTCCGTGTACGGGGCGGGTCTCACCGGCTCGCCGTTTCTGCCGCTCGGCACTTCGGCCGCCGGACTGGGCATCGACACGACCGTCGCGCGAATCGAGCGCGGGCTGAGCCTGACCTACGGTGTTCCGGGATTCGATACGACCACCACCTTCCTCTTGCCGACGGACATGTTGACCGATCCCCTCGTCAACCAGGCGCTGATCGATCCGCGTGGCTTCGGGTACGCGGCGCTCCCGTTCCGCTCCAGCTGGCGCTACGGCTTGGGTGACGTAGAGCTGGGCGCGAAGTATCGGTTAGCTGCCGGCGAGCGCTACGCGGCGGCGCTGCAAGCGATCGTTCGCTTGCCCACCGCCGGTCGCGACTCCGCCGACGACTTGCTGCGGCAGTCGCTGGGCGATCGCCAGCTCGATCTCGAAGGCCACTTGACGCAGGAACTGGCGGTGGGACCGCTCTGGCTCAACGTCGCCGTCCACGCGGGGCTGCAGCGTCCCGGCACGCGCGTGCGGCGGGTGGCGCCACCTGACGCGTTTCTCGTGCCGGCGACGGCCACCGCGACGCTGCGGTGGGATCCCGGAGACTACGCCGGGGTGGACGTCGCGCCGCTGCTGCGGCTGTCACGCGAGTTCGCGGCCGGGTTCACGGCGGGCTACTTCACCAAGGCGCGGGATCACTACGCCTACCAGTCGGCCCAAGACTCGCTCGATCTGGCGACCCGCACCGGGGCGGCGACGCCCGCGAGCGTGCTCGAGGCGGGAACGTCCGAGCGCCGGCTCCGCCTGGGGTTCGCGGTGACATACCATGCCCCGATGGTCGAAGGGGGCTTTTCGATCGAGCAGACGGTCAGCGGGCGGGGGGGACTCGTGCCCGGCGCGACGGTGTACCGGATCGTGATGCGGGCGAGTCAGAAGCTCTTTTGAGGAGCTCGGCGGCGTGACCGAGCGCGGTGCGCATGTCGGGGTCGCCGAGCATGCGCGCCACTTCCCGTGTGCGCTCGTCACCGGTCGCGACCTGCACGTCGCTCGTCGCCACCCCGCCCCGCGCGCCCTTCGCGATCACGAGATGGTGATGTGCGTACGCCGCGATCTGCGGCAGGTGGGTGATGACGAGGGCTTGGCGTCCGTCCCCCCGACCCGCTACGACCGCCGCGAGCGCCTCGCCCACTCGACCGCCCACTTCCCCGCCGATCCCCTGGTCCACTTCATCGAAGACGAGGGTGGGGACGGCGTCCTGGTCCGCCAGGACGACCTTCAGCGCCAGCATCAGGCGCGACAGCTCGCCGCCGGAGGCGACTTTGGCGAGGGGACGCGCCTCCATTCCGACGTTCAAGGCGACTTCGAAGCTGACGTCCTCCGCCCCGTGGGCGTGCTGCGTGGTGCGTGGTTGTAATCGGACCCCGAGCGCCCCGCCGAGCCCCAGAGCCGGCAGCAGCGCGTTGACCGCGTTCTCGAGCTTCGCCGCGCCTCGGGTGCGCTTGGCTGTGAGAGCCCCGCACGCGCGGGCGAAGTCTGCTGCAGCAGCCTCGCGCTGCTCCGCGATCTGACGGAGGTCCAGGTCGGCCGTGTCGAGCAGCTCCAATTCGCGAGCCGACCGGTCACGGGTCGCCAGGACATCGGGGAGCGTGGGACCATACTTCTGCGTCAGACGGAACAGGATGTCGCGGCGTTGCTCGACCGCTGTGAGCCGACCTGGGTCGCTCTCGATGCCAGCGGCGTAGTCACGCGCCGTCTGCGTCAACTCCTCTGCGTTCGCGAACGCCCCGTCCAGCAGCTCCTGCCATTTGGCGGTCGACGGATCGAGGCGCACCAGCGCCGCAAACACCTTCGCCGCGCGGGCCAGTCCCGCCGCGTCGAGCGCCTGCTGCAGCTCGCGCGACAAGCGACCCAGCTCGTCCGCGTGCGCGAGGCGTTTGGCCTCAAGCTCCAGCGCATCCGGTTCGCCCACTTGAGGTGCAGCGCGCTCGATCTCGCTCACCACATGGCGGAGATAGTCGGCCTTGCGGCGCACCTCCTCCCGCTTGGCCGTGACCTCCGCTTCGCGCCGCTCCTGCTCGCGCAGTCGGTCGTGGGCGTCGCGGACCGCCGTTCGTTCGACCGTCGCGTCGGCGTAGGCGTCGAGCATGTCGCGCTGGGCGTCGGTCCGGAGCAGCGACTGGGTTTCGTGTTGCCCGTGGAGATCCACGAGCAAGGCACCGAGCTGTGCCAGCACGCCGACGGTGGTGGGACTGCCGTTGATCCAGGCGCGGGATCGCCCCTCCCCCGTGATCTCTCGTTTCAAGACGAGTCGACCCTCCTCCACATCCACCCCCAAGGTTGTGAAGGATGGTGAAAGACGGTGGAGGTTGGTGGCGGTCAGATCGAAGGCGCCCTCGATGATGGTCTTCTCGGCACCGGGGCGGACCACGTCGGCGGACGCGCGCTCGCCGAGCAGCAGGGACAGCGCGTCTACGAGCATCGATTTCCCGGCGCCGGTTTCCCCGGTGAGCACGTTCAACCCGGGCGTGAGGGGAAGGGTGACGTCGGCGATGACGGCCAGGTCGCGGACGCGCAGCTCGGCGAGCACTACGTGCGCTCGCGGTCCGAGAGGTCCCCCCATTGCAGCTTCTGGCGCATGCGCGCGAAGAAGCCTTCGGGTCCGAGCCTGATCAGCACCACAGGGTGGGCAGCGCGTTTCACGATCAGGCGCTCGCCCGCCGCCATCGTGGTCCCGATCTGACCATCGAAGGAGACGAGCACGTCTTCGGGCCAGGGAGGAATCGGCTCGACCGTAACCGCGGCGTTGGAGGGAACGACGAGGGGCCGGACGGCGAGGGTATGTGGACAGATCGCGGCCACGACGATGGCGTCAACGCTGGGGACGACGATCGGCCCGCCCGCGGAGAGGGCGTAGGCGGTGGACCCGGTGGGCGTGGCCACCACGATGCCATCCGAGGAATACTGTCCCACTTCGTCGCCGTCGACCGATACGCGCAGCCGAATCACGCGGGCCACACCGCCCTTGTGCACCACGGCGTCGTTCAAGACGACGGGCTCCGCCCGGCGCCTCCCCTGCTTGTCCTCGATAAATGGCGCGAGCGCGAGACGTGACTCCGTGACGTAGGCGCGGCGGACCAGCGCGTCGAGCGCCCAGTCGAGCGTCTGCGAGCTGGCCGTGGTGAGGAAGCCCACGCGCCCCAGGTTGACGCCCAGGATGGGTGTGCCGGCACCGTCGAGGGTGCGAGCCCCGCGCAGCAGTGTGCCGTCGCCGCCCAGAGTGATCAGGCAATCGAGTTGCGCAGCGCCGTGGAGCGGCGCCGGCCCCGGGGCGGGCCAGAGCTGTCCGATCTCCTGCTCCGTGAACAGCGTGACCCCGAGCCGGGGCGCGACCTGCGCGAGATGCGCGAGGATGCTCTTGAGATCGCGGTAGCTCGGGTTGCCGACGACCCCGACGTTCATGAATGCGTGAGCGACGCCTCCGCAGCGAGGGCGCGCACCCGCGCCGCGATTCCCGAGCCGGTCAGGCCGACCTGCGCGAGCTGCTGCGCGCGGGGCGCGTGCTCATAGCTCCCATCGGGAGCCCCCAACGGCACGACCCGTGTCTCCGGCGCAATGGTCTGCACCAACCCGGCGAGGCACGCCCCGAACCCGTTCGTCACCGTCGCGTCCTCGACGGTGACGAGCAAGCGATGGTCGCGCAGCAGCGCATCGAGCAGCTCCCGATCCACCGGCTTGAGGAAACGGCAGTTCACCACCGTCACGTCCAATCCTTCGGCGGTGAGCTGCTCCGCGGCCGCGAGCGCCGGCTGACACATGACGCCGACCGCGAGCAGCGCGCATTCCCGTCCCTTGCGCAGCACCTCCCACGACCCGTAGCGGATCGGGGCCACTTCCGCGGCCGGCGGCGCCGCCCCGGGCGCCTTGTCGCGCGGATAGCGGATCGAGAAGGGTCCATCGCTGTGCTCGAGGGCGCACCGCAACAGGCCGATCAGCTCCGCGCCGTCCTTCGGCGCCGTGACCGTCATGTGCGGCACGGCCAGCAAGTAGGCGATGTCGTACAGTCCCATGTGGGTCTGGCCGTCTTCGCCGACCATGCCGGCGCGGTCGAGACAGAAAATGACGGGGAGCTGCTGGATCGCCACGTCGTGGATGATGCTGTCGTAGGCGCGCTGCAGGAACGTCGAGTAGATGGCCACCACGGGCCGGATACCCTGGGTCGCGAGCCCGGCGGCGAAGGTGGTGGCGTGCGCCTCCGCGATCCCGACGTCGAAGAAGCGGTCGGGCCACTTCTTCTGAAACAGGTTCGTGCCCGTGCCCGACGGCATCGCCGCGGTGATGGCGACGAGGCTTGGGTACTCGGCGCCGAGCTGGCTGAGCGCCTCCCCGAACAGCTTGGTCCACTGCGGCGGGCCCTCTTTGACGGGCCGGAGCTCGCCCGTAACCGGGTCGTAGGGAGCGCGAGCGTGGTACTTCTCCGAGTCGGGCAGCGGCAGGGGGAATCCTTTGCCTTTCTCCGTAATCACATGGACCACGCGCGGGCCCTTCAGCGTCTTCACGATCTCGAAAGCCTGCACCATCTGAGCGATGTTATGCCCATCGATCGGACCGAAATACCGGAATCCCAGCTCTTCGAACAGCATCCCCGGCGACCAGAAGTTCTTGATGCTCTCCTCCATCGTTTTGGCGAAGTCGACGAGCTTCTGACCGCCGACGATGTGGGAGACGGACTCGATCAGTCCCTTGACGCGCTCGCGCATTCGAACCGTCACGGGGCTCGCGATGATGGAGCCCAGGTACTTGTTGATGGCACCGACGTTCGGGGCGATCGACATCCCGTTGTCGTTGAGCACCATGATGATGTCGCGGCCGGAGGTCCCGGCATTGTTCATCGCCTCGTAGGGGAGCCCGCAGGTGAGCGCGCCGTCGCCCACGACGGCGACGACCTTGAACTGCTCGCCCTTCAAGTCCCGGGCCGCTGCGATACCGAACGCTGCCGACAACCCGGTGCCGGCGTGGCCAGCGCCGAATTGGTCGTGCGGGTTCTCGCTGCGCCGCAGGAAGCCCGACAGGCCGCCCGGTTGGCGCAGCGTGGGCAGACGGTCGTTCCGCCCAGTGAGCATCTTCCATGGGTAGCCTTGGTGCCCCACGTCCCACACGATCCTGTCGTGGGGCGAGTCGAAGCAGTAGCACAGCGCGACGGTGAGCTCGACCACGCCCAACCCGGCTCCGATGTGACCACCGGTCTGGGACACGACGTCGATCAGGCGGCTGCGCACCTCGTCCGCGAGCGGCTGGAGCTGCTCCTTTCCCAGTCGCCTCACGTCCTCCGGTCCCCTGATCGACTCGAGTAGCGCCATTGAGCCTCGCTAAACGCGGAAGTCGGAGCGCGGAACGCGGAACATCAGCACGGATGTCGGCCCTCCAGTTCCGCGTTCCAACTTCCGCGTTCCGCGTTCAGTTGGGCCTCGTCACAATGTAGCGCGCCAGCTCCAACAGCGTAGGAGAAGCTAACCCCGCTAGCCGTAACCGGTCCACCGCCCGCGCCGCCAGCCGCTCCGCCTCGGCCCGGGCCGCGGCAACGCCGAGCAGCGTGACGAAGGTGGACTTCGCCATCCCGGCGTCTTTGCCGGCGGTTTTGCCGAGCTGATCGGAGGTGGCGGTGGCGTCGAGCACATCGTCGTAGACTTGAAACGCGAGGCCCACGTCCGTCCCGTAGTCGCGTAGCGCCTCGCATGCCGCCGCCGAGCCTCCGCCCGCGAGGCCGCCGATCACGCAGGCCCCCGCAATCAACGCCCCGGTCTTGCGGCGATGGATCTCCTCGAGCTCAGCGCGCCGGACGGTGCGCCCCTCCGCTTCGAGATCGAGCGCCTGGCCGCCGATCATTCCTCCCGCGCCCGCGGCGCGAAACAGCTCGAGCGCCACCGCCCGACGGCGCGCCGGCTCGAGGCCCAAGGCCGACATCCCCGCGTCGAGCACCCGCGCGCCGAGCGCCACCATGTGGAAGCCGGCGACGGTGGCGGTGGCCACGTCGAAGGCGCGGTGCGTCGTCGGGCGGCCGCGCCGGCGATCGTCGTTGTCCATACACGGCAGGTCGTCGTGGACCAGGGAGTACGCGTGCACGACCTCGATTGCGGCCGCGAGCTCTGTGACGCCCGCACCAGCGGCTCCCACCGCCTCCGCACACGCGAAGACCAGCGTGGGGCGCAGGCGCTTACCGGTGGAGAGCAGGCTGTAGCGGATCGCCGCCGGGAGGGATCCGGGCCACCACGGGTCGAGCCGCTCTCCCCACGCCTCGAGCGCCGCGTCCACGCGGGCGCGCGCGTCCGCAAGGTAGGCTTCGAGCGGGACGGAAGTGCGGTTAGCCGTCGAAGTCCTCAAGCTTCAGGCGACCAGCCTGGTCGGCGAGCACCTGCTTCACCTGCGCCTCGGCGGCGGTGAGCCGTTCGCGCGCCTCCTGCAGCCGCTCCACCCCCTCCTCGAACAGCTTGAGCGCGGCGTCGAGATCGAGATCCTGGCCCTCGAGCTGGCGCACGATCTCCTCCAGGCGCTCGAGCTGGCGGGCGAAGCTCAGCGGCTCGGGCGCGCGGGCCATCAGGACGGGGTTCCCTCGGCTCGCGCCGCCACTTCCCCGTCGGTGACCCGCAACCGGAACATCCGTCCCCGCGGGAACTGCGCCACGCGCTTGAGCACGCGGCCTTGCTCGTCCCGCGCCAGGGCGTAGCCCCGCTCCAAGATCTTGAGGGGAGAGAGGGCGTCGAGTCGGCCAGCGAGGCCCGCCAGCTCATGGCGATGACGCTCCACCCGGCGCTCCAGCGTCCCGGTCAGGCGATCGAACATCCGGTCCAGCGCTTCGGCGACGCGCCCCGAGCGCGTCGCCAAGCCGCGAACCAGCCGAGCTCCCAGATGATCGAGCGTGATCACCACGTCGGCGCGATCGGGCGTGGCGGCCTCGGCGGCGGCGGACGGGGTAGCCGCGCGCATATCGGCCACCAGGTCGCACAGCGTGACGTCGGTCTCGTGGCCGACTGCCGAAATCACCGGCACCGGGAGCGCGGCCACGGCCCGCGCCACGCGCTCGTGGTTGAAGGTCCAGAGATCCTCACGCGAGCCCCCGCCCCGTCCGATGATCGCGAGGTCGAGGCCGTCGAGCCGACACGCGATGCCGAGGGCGGCGCAGATCTCGCCTTCCGCACCTTCCCCCTGCACGCGCGTGGGGATCACCAGCAGCTCGGCGACCGGCCAGCGGCGCGTGGTCACCGCGATGATGTCGCGCAGCGCCGCGCCGTCCGGGCTCGTCACGACCGCGATGCGACGGGGATACGCCGGCAGCGGCCGCCGCCTGGCGGGGTCGAGCAGCCCGTCCTTCGCGAGCGCCGCCTTCGCCTTCTCGAACGCCAGCTGCCACAGGCCGCCCGCGGCGGTCGACAACAAATCCACGACGGTGAGCCGGAATTCGCCCTTGTCCTCCCACACCGTGGGGCGGCCGAAGACGAACACCTGCATCCCGTCATGGGGGGGCGCCGGCAGGCGGCGGTTGTCCTTCTGGAACATGACGCAACGGATCTGGGCGGCGCGGTCGCGCAGCGCGAAGTACCAGTGTCCGCTCTGCCAGGCCTTGAACCCCGAGACTTCGCCGCGCACCCACAAGGGCGCGAGGCCGGCCTCGACCACGGCCCGGGCGCGGCGGGTCAGCTGGCTGACGGTCCACGCCCCCTCGGGCGAGACGGCAGCGAAGAGGTCTAGGCTTGGCGGGGAGCCCATTGGCGCGCCGCCTGCACGGTGTTGTACAGCAGCATGGTGATGGTCATGGGCCCGACGCCGCCGGGCACGGGGCTGATCGCGCCGGCCACCTGCTTCGCCTCCGCGAAGTTCACATCGCCCACCAGCCGGTACCCCTTCTTCAGGGTCGGATCGTCGATGCGGTTCACGCCCACGTCGATCACGACGGCCCCGGGTCGGATCATTTCGCCGGTGACGAACTCGGCTTTGCCGATCGCCACGATGAGAATGTCGGCGAGCCGCGTGACGCTCTTGATATCGCGCGTGCGCGAGTGGCACACGGTCACCGTGGCATTGCCGCCGCGGCCGTTCTCGAGCAGCAACGCCGCCATCGGTCGTCCGACGATCGTCGAGCGTCCCACGATCACCGCGTGCCGACCCGTCGGGTCCACGTCGCTGCGCAGCAGCAGCTGCTGTACGCCATAGGGGGTGGCGGGACGGAACCCGGTGGGGTCGCCGATCGCGACCTTGCCCACGTTCTCCGGGTGGAATCCGTCAACGTCCTTCTCCGGCGACACGCGATGCAGCACCCGCTGCGTGTCGATCTGCTGTGGAAGGGGAAGCTGCACCAGGATGCCGTGGATCTTGTGGTCGGCGTTGAGGCGTTCGATCAACGCCAGCAGCTCGGCTTCGGTGATATCACTCGGGAGGCGGATGGTTTCGTGGTATAGGCCCGCGTCGTCGCAGGCTTTGCCTTTCATGCGTACGTAAGTGGCGGAGGCGGGATCGTTACCCACGAGCACCGCGGCGAGACCCGGCGTGATGCCGCGCCCGTTGAGCGCGCGAATCTCGCTCTGGAGCTCGGCCCGCATCGCGTCGCCGATCGCGACGCCGTCGATCAGTCTAGCGGGCAAAGTCCACCGCGCGGGTCTCGCGGATCACCACGACCTTGATCTGGCCGGGATACTGCAGATCGCGCTCGATCTTGCGGGCGATGCGCTCGGACAGCTCGCTGGCGCGGGCGTCGTCGATCGCGCTCGGGGTGACCACGACCCGCACCTCGCGGCCCGCCTGGATGGCGAACACCTTCTCGACGCCCGCGAACTCGGCGGCGAGCTGCTCGAGCTCCGTGAGACGCTTGACGTAGGTTTCGAACGCCTCCCGCCGGGCGCCGGGCCGCGATCCCGACACCGCGTCGGCCGCCTGCACGATCACGCTGATGGGAGACTCGTGCTCCACGTCGTCATGATGCGCGGCGATGCAGTTGACGACGGTCGGGTGCTCGCCGTACTTGGTCGCCACCTCCACACCCAGCTGGACGTGCGTGCCGTCGTGCTCGTGCGTGAGCACCTTCCCGATGTCGTGCAGCAGGGCTCCGCGCTTGGCGAGCTGCACGTCGAGCTTGAGCTCGGCGGCGATGATGCCGGCGAGCCAGGCGACTTCCTTCGAGTGCTCGAGGATGTTCTGCCCGTACGAGGTGCGGTAGCGCATGCGGCCCACGAGCTTTACCAGCTCGGGGTGCATCCCCTTGATCCCCGTTTCATACACGGCCTGTTCGCCGGCCTCGAGAATCGAGGTCTCGACTTCGGCGCGGGCCTTGTCGACCACTTCCTCGATCCGTCCCGGATGGATGCGGCCGTCGGCGATCAGTCGCTCGAGGGCGAGGCGACCCACCTCGCGTCGCACCGGCTCGAAGC
>DATEGE010000089.1:0-4632 GCA_035280265.1 Gemmatimonadales bacterium
GCGCCGCTCCCGCGCGCGCCGCCGCACGCGCCACACGCCGCGCCGGCCACCGCCACCAGCACCGCAAGCCGCGTCAGCCGGTTCATCGCGTTGCGAAGAAATTGCCCAGGATGCGGTTCGTGGCGTTCAGCACTGCGAGCGCCGCGCCGCGCGCCGGGTCGGCCTCCGCGAGGTACGCGCCCACGAGGCGGGAGGCGCGCGACTCCTGCCGAGCCGACAGCGAGACGATCACAACAATGGCATCGAATGCCCGCACCGCTTTGACCCCCAGCAGCTCGAATCCCATCTTCGGCTGCACCACGCGCTCCAGCGCCCGAACCGTCGCCTCGGCGCCGCACCGCAGCTCACCCGCCTGTGAGATCACGCCTTCAGATTCCCCTCCAAACTGCCGTCCATCCGCCCATGCGAGCACCACCCGCGCGCGGCAACGCCCGCTCGCGAGCCGCTGGAACTCGAAGTCCTGAAACCGGAGCCGCTGCTCGCCTCCGCCCCCCGCTCCGCCCCCGCCCCCGCTCGGGGCTGCGCCTGGTGTCGTCATGGAATCAGGGCCTCAGTCGAACCGGACTTCAAGCTGCGGCCGGGCCGTCGCGTGCTGCGGCGCCTCCACGACGTCCACCTCCAGCCGCGGCCGCCCCTCGACGTCTCGCTCGCCCGATACCATCAGGATCAGGCCGCTCTCGAGCTCGACGCGGATCTGGCGCAGGTCGGACCGCACGGTCACTTCCCGCACGGTCTCACCCCGTAGCCGCGCTACGGCTGCGGCAACCCGGCGCAAATCCTGCACCGCGAGCGCGTTCACGCCAGACGCTCAGCCAGCAGTTGCGAGAGCGCCGCGTTCGGGATCCGCTCCGCCTGGATGAACAGCGACGATTTCGTGGTGGCCTCCAGCGGATACAACGTCCAGAACGACCGACCGGAGCGCTCGGCAGCCGACCGGAAGGACAACACCAACTGCCATGCCTCGGCATTGGCCGGGCGCTCAGCGAGGGCGTCCACGTGCCAAACTTGATCGCCCAGGGCGATCACTCTCCAGGGCATGGATCACCACCTCGGGAGCTGGGGCCCGCCAATATTAGGCTAACCCCAAGCCCTGTCAATAGTTGGACTGTTTTCAGTCGCCTCGCGTAGCGAGCGCTTTGAAGCGTTTGGCGAGCTGCTGTGTGGTGGGCCCCGGCTTGCCGGTGCCGATCACCCGGCCGTCCAGCCGGGTGACACCGACGATCTCGGCGGCGGTGCCGGTGAGAAACATCTCGTCGGCCGTGTACAGGTCGTAGCGATTGAGCGGTACCTCTTCGACGCCGTATGTCGCCTCGCGCGCCAGCTCGATCACCGCGTCGCGCGTCACACCGCGCAGGATTCCGGCGTACCCGGGCGGTGTGCGCAGCGTCCCGTTCGTGACCGCGAACAGGTTCATCCCGCTCGCTTCGGCGACGTAGCCTTGAGGGTCCAGCATGATCACCTCGTCCACGCCCGCCGCGATGCCTTCCACCTTGGCGAGGATGTGCGACAGATAGTTGAGCGACTTGATGCGCGGCGACAGACTCTCGCGGTGGCTGATTGGCGTCGCGGCGGTGAGGGCCGTGAGGCCTTTCTCGTAGCGGTCGGGGGACCACAGCTGAATCGTGTCCACGATGCAGATGACCGATGGCTTGGGACACTTGCGTGGGTCCAATCCCAGGTCGCCCACACCACGCGTCACCACCAGACGAAGGTAGGCGTCGTCGAGGCCGCTCTTGGTCACCGCCTCTTCAACCAGCCGTTGCATGGCGGCCTTGGCCATCGGGATCTCGAGCCAAATCCCCTTGGCGGAGGCGTACAGGCGATCGACGTGCTGCTCCAACCGGAAAACGCGGCGGTTGTACACGCGGATGCCCTCGAACACGCCGTCGCCGTAGAGGAGACCGTGGTCGAACACCGATACCTTGGCATCGTCGCGGCCGTGGTAGGTCCCGTCAATCCAGATGATGGGCGGCATGATCCCCTCAGCGCGAGTGCGCGACGATGTGGTCCAGCACGGTGCGGGCGAAGTCCTTGTCCCATGTGACGGCGCTCGTCTTCGCCACGACCCGCACGCGGGTTGAGCCCGTGTTCTCGACCTGCAAGGTGACGTCGATCTCGCGATCGCCGGCCGTGCCCTCGACCTCGCGTTGCTCCCCCGCTTCCCGCTGCTCGGCCTGCAGCTTCGTCCGATGGATCTTGAGCTCGGCAAAGGCCTGATCGGTCGCCGCCGCGGCGCGGTCAACCGAGGCCGGCACCACGGCCTCAACCCCCCGCTCCGTGAAGTAGATGCCGCCACCGGCGCCCGCCCCGGCCGCCGCGACGAAGCACGCCGCCACGCCGAGCCCGAGGGGAACAGGGGCTAGTAACCGATGCCATCGCATGTTGCGCGAATATACCTGGCCCGCCGACCCTCCGGCTACCGGGGCTTACCCGGCACGATGTTAGCTGGATCACCGCGCCACAGGGTCGAAAACACCGATCTGTACCCTATGGAGCGCACGCTCGGGTGGGCCCGGGTCTGGTTCGCTGCGAAACGCGATGAAACACACGAAGCACGGTTGCGTCATGGCGCCTGGTACCCCGTGGTGTCCAGCGGCGATCGCCGCGTGGTACTGGACGTTTCGGGTGAGCAGGTGCCCGTTCCGCACGAGATGGTGGAGCTCCGCGACAAACGCCCCGACCGCTTCACGGTGGTGTACCGGACCCATGACGATCCCAATCCGGCGCGCGGCACGCGCGGCGATCTGGGACGTCGCTACGGGGTGTGCCCCCGGTGTGCGTCCCGCGTGTTGCTGCGCGGGCATGTGATTCCGGCGGTCACTTCGTGCCCAAGGTGTCGTCACCAGGGCATCGTGGCTTGGTGGGAAACGGGGTGAGAATCCTGCAGCTCCATCCCCGTCGGTCCGCTGCCCCCACAGTAACGAACAACTCGTCAACGAGACACTGAACAGCCAGCGTCAACGGAGGCGTGCGACGTTACGACCCGGGCGCGATCCGCTGACTCTCGCGGCTCTTCGCGAGGAGGCGCTCGGCGAAGTCCATACGCTCCGTCAGCTCGTTCAACTCGGTTCGAAGCTGTCGCACCTCGTCGACGAGCTCGCCGATCTGTCTCCCGGCGTCATCGGGGAGCGGCGCGCCGCCGGAGCGCCGGATCCGCTCGATCGCCTCGCCGATCGGGCGGATGATCCCCCGCAGCACGCCGCCCCCGATCAGCATGACCAGGATGATAGCGAGCGTCGGCGCCACGACGTTGCTGAACACGCTCGGCTGGAAGCCAGGGGGAAAAGGCGGTCCTTGCATCATATCGTGGATGTTCTACGCCACCGTCAGTGTGAGGGTTTCTGGGCTCGCGGCGCCCCGGGGTCCAGAGCACGATATAGGCTGGGTTTGGCCGACGCAATCCGACGGCTTCCGGAGGAAGCGTCGCATGGCGGGAGCATGGGGTGACAATCGGAGTGCCGCGGTTCAGATTCAGCGGATGCTGAGCTCGACCCCGTCGATCGTGTTCGCCAAGGGTTCCCCGTGATGGAATACCCAGTGGGCTGGACCTGCGAGCTGATCGTCGTGCGTCTGGAGCGGTATGTGATGGAGACATTGCCGCGTCGCGAGATGCTCGCGGTCGCCGAGCACCTCGAGGCGTGCACCGAATGTGGGCAGGCGCTGGTGTTGCTGCGGGTCGAGCATCAGCATGGCTGAGCAGGCGGCGCACGACGTGCTGCGCGTCGTGGCGTTCGCAGGGAGCCTACGACGTGGCTCCTTCAATCGCGCCCTGCTGAACGCGGCGCGCGAGCTCGCGCCTGAACGGATGATCATCTCGCCGATCGAGATCGGTCAGCTCCCGTTCTACAACGCCGACGTCGAATCCGAGGGCGATCCCGGCGTGGTCACGGAGTTCAAGGCGGCGATCCGCGCGGCCGACGGCCTCCTCATTGCTACCCCGGAATACAACGACGGCATTCCCGGTGTACTCACGAATGCCATCGATTGGGCATCGCGTCTCCCGGGCAATGCCCCGCTGACGGCAAAGCCGGTCGCGTTGATGGGGGCGTCGCCGAGCCAGGTCGGCACCGCGCGGGCGCAAGTCCATCTGCGGCAGCTGCTCGTCCACGTGCACGCCCGCACGCTGCCACCTCCCGAGCTCCTGATAGCGCGGGCGCACGAGCGATTCGATGCCGGGCTGCGGCTGACGCACGAGGCCACGCGCGGCGTGCTCGCGGGGCTGCTCCAGCGATTTGCGCGGTGGATCGAGCGGGAGGGCGCGGCGGACGCGGCGGAACGAGCGCTCGCGGCGCCGGCATCATGACCCGGCTGGGACTCGAACCCAGGACCTACGGATTAAAAGTCCGTTGCTCTACCACCTGAGCTACCGGGTCGACAACGACTTAACGGAGCGCGCGCTCCAGTTGTTTACCTTTTGTTTACCCGTCAGCTCTCGCCAGCTCCGGCGCCCCGAGGCCCTTCTTGACCGCGCGCGAGAGATCGGCCTCGTCGATGATGTTGTAGCGATCGAACATCGCGCGCGTTTTCCAGCCGCAGAGGCGCATGATCTCGCCCTCGGACACGCCGCGCTGGCGCAGCGCGCGAGCGGCCGTGCGCCGCAGGTCGTGGAACAGCCGATCCCGAGCCCCGCGG
>DATEGE010000090.1:0-14506 GCA_035280265.1 Gemmatimonadales bacterium
CGCGGCGCGCTCGATCCCGACGTGGTCATCAACGCCACCCCGGCAGGCTGGAAGGACGGCGATCCGCTGCCGTTCGAACCCGACGGCACTGGGCGGCTGCGCGCCGCGCTCGACCTGGTGTACGCCCGGGGCACCACCCGCTGGGTCCGCACGCTGCGCTCCGCCGGCGTGCCGGCGCAGGACGGGCGCGAAGTGTTACTGCACCAGGGGGCGGCGGCGTTTCAGCGGTTTTTCCCGGACCAAGGGCCGCCGCTCGACGTGATGCGAGCCGCCGTGCACCGTGCGCTGGAGGGCTGAGGCGCTCGAGCAGCTACTCCTGCCAGCGGAGTGCCTGCTGTGTCACGCCATGTTCTCGTTCGAGCATGCGTCGCGTCTCGTCTGCGACGTGTGCCGCCATCGCTGGCGCGCGGTGCGCCCACCGTGGTGCGCGCGCTGCGGGCAGCCGGAGCCGCTGTTCGGGGCGTGCCGGCTGTGCGCCGACTGGCCGTCCTGCCTGATCCACGTGCGCTCGGCCGTCTGGCTCGACAGTGATGGGCGCACGGCCGTTCACGCCTTGAAGTACGGCGGTCTGCCGCGCATCGCGGAGCAGCTCGCCGACGCCATGGCCCGCCTCGAGGTTCCGGGTGCCGACTCGTCCTGGCTCGTTCCGGTGCCGCTCGGCCCCAAGCGACAGCGGCGGCGCGGCTACAATCAGAGCGAGCGCTTGGCCCGCGCCCTGGCCAGGCGGTGGCGGCGACCGGTTGTCGAGCTGCTCGCCCGCACGCGCGAAACGGCGACCCAAACGGCGTTGACACCGGACGCGCGGCTGGCGAACGTGGCGGGGGCCTTTGAAACGCGGAACGCGGAAGTGGGAACGCGAAACGGGAGGACGTGTGAAGGTTCCGCGTACCGCGTTCCGAGTTCCGCGTTTGAGCGGCCGTTAATTCTTGTTGACGACGTTTTCACCACCGGCGCGACGGTGGCGGAGGCGGCGCGGGCCTTGGAGCGCGCGGGCGCCCGGACCGTCCTCGCCGTCACGTTCGGTCGGGCCGTGATACCGGATTTCACGTAGGAGAGCGGGGGAGAGCCTTAATGGCCGTACGTGTTGGCATCAACGGGTTCGGGCGCATCGGGCGGAACGTGATGCGGGCCGCGATGCTCATGAAGCAGCAGGCCCTCGAGTTCGTCGCAGTGAACGACATCACCGACACGACGACGCTGGCGCACTTGCTGAAGTACGACTCGGTGCACGGGCGGTTCCCCGGCAGCGTCGAGGCGCAGGGCGACGCGCTCATCGTCAACGGCAAGCCGATCAAGGTCTCGGCCATCAAGGAGCCCGAAAAGCTCCCCTGGAAGGCGCTGGGCGTGGAGCTGGTGCTCGAGAGCACCGGCCGCTTCACGAACCGCCCCGACGCCGACAAGCATCTCGCGGCAGGGGCGCGCACGGTCGTGATTTCGGCGCCGGCCAAGGGTGAGGACATCACGATCGTGATGGGCGTGAACCATCAGCTGTACGACCCCGCCAAACATCACGTGCTCTCGAACGCGTCGTGCACGACCAACTGTCTCGTCCCTGTGGTGAAGGTCGTCCTCGACCAATTCGGCTTCAAGCACGGCTTCATGACGACGATTCACAGCTACACGAACGATCAGCAGATTCTCGATTTGCCACACAAGGACCTGCGCCGCGCGCGCGCGGCGGCGCTGAGCATCATCCCCACGACCACAGGCGCCGCGAAGGCGACCGGGCTGGTGATTCCGGAAGTGAAAGGAAGAATCGACGGCATCTCGCTGCGCGTGCCGACGCCCGACGTGTCGGTGGTGGAGCTGACGGCGGAGGTGGGGAAGCGCACCACCATCGAGGAGGTGAACGCCGCTTTCAAGCAGGCGGCCCGCAGCGGCCCGCTCAAGGGCATCATCGACGTGAGCGACGAGCCCCTCGTCTCGAGCGACTACATCGGCAACCTGTATTCGAGCGTCGTGGACGCCCTCTCCACCAACGTGATCGATGGCACGTTTCTGCACGTGTCGTCGTGGTACGACAACGAGATGGGCTACTCCGCCCGCTGCGTCGACTTGCTCGCCTACATCGCCGGGAAGTGAACAAGCGGAGACTGCGGGACCTGCCGCCCGCGGCCCTGGACGGCAAGCGCGCGCTGGTGCGCGTGGATTTCAACGTCCCCGTGAAGGACGGCATGGTGGCCGACGACCTGCGCATCCGCGCCGCCGTGCCCACGATCGCCTACCTGCGGGAGAAGGGCGCGCGGGTCGTGCTGCTGTCGCACTTCGGGCGCCCCAAGGGCCCCGATCCCAAATCGTCCTTGCGACAGATCCTGCGGGACGTGGAGCGGATTCTGGGTGCGCCGGTCGAGTTCCTGCCCGACCCCGCGACCGCCGCTCCCGCAACGCGCCGGCTGCCGCGCGGCGGCGTGGCGCTGGTCGAGAACACGCGGTTTTGGCCGGGCGAGGAAGCCAACGATCCCGCGTTCGCGCAGCAGCTCGCGGCGCTCGGCGATTTCTACGTGAACGACGCGTTCGGATCGGCGCATCGCGCGCATGCCTCCACCGAGGCGGTGGCGCGGTTGCTCCGACCGGCGGTCGCGGGCTTCCTCATGGAGAAGGAGCTCCGCTACCTCGGCGACGCGCTCGACCACCCCACCCGCCCGTTCGTGGCGGTGCTCGGTGGGGCGAAGATCTCCGGCAAGATCGACGTGATCGAAGCCCTGCTCCCCAAGGTGGACGAAATCCTCGTGGGGGGGGCGATGGCGAGCACGTTTTTCCTCGCCCTCGGCTTCCAGGTGGGCGGCTCGCTGGTGGAGCGAGACAAGGAAGAGGTCGCGAAGGGGCTCATCGCCCGAGCGGGCGCGAAGCTGATTCTTCCTCGTGGCGCGGTGGTGGCGCCCACTCTCGCCCGCGCCGCCGAGCGGCGGGAGGTCCCGAGCGACCGCATTCCCGCCGACTGCGCGGTCTACGACATCGACCACGCCACGCGACGCGACTTCCGTGCCCGCATCCTCAAGGCCAAGACGGTGTTCTGGAACGGGCCCATGGGTGTGTTCGAGACCCCGCCGTTCGACGAGGGCACGCGCGCCGTAGCGGACGCGCTCATCGAAGCGGGAAAGCGCGGCGCGACCACCGTGGTGGGGGGCGGTGACTCGGCCGCCGCCGTCGCCGGTCTCGAAGAGAAGTTCACCCACGTGTCGACGGGCGGCGGCGCGTCGCTCGAGTTCCTGGAGGGGAAGCCGCTCCCTGGCGTCGCCGCGCTCGAGGACGCGTGAGGTCGCTGCTCTTCGCCGCCAACTGGAAGATGCACATCGGCCCGGAGGACGCCCGGGCTTACCTGAAGACCTTCCGCGCTCGTTACAACCGCCGCGACGACCGCGAGGTGTGGTTCTTCCCGCCCGCCGTTTCCCTCGAGGCCGCCGCCCAGGCGACCCGCGAGCGCCAGGACCTGCTGGTGGGCGCGCAGGACGTCTACTGGGAGCCGAAGGGCGCGTTCACGGGAGCGATTTCGGCCACGCTCGCCCTCCAAGCCGGCGCGCGCGCGACGCTGATCGGCCACTCGGAGCGGCGCTATGTCTTCGGTGAGACGGACGAGGACACGCGCCGCAAAGTAAGCGCCGCGCTGGCCGCCGGCCTCGTTCCCCTGCTGTGCGTCGGCGAGACGCTCGCCGAGCGCGACGCCGGTCACACCACGGCGGTCGTCGTGCGGCAGCTCGCCGGCGCGCTCGGCGGCCTCGACGCGGTCGCGCTGTCGCGCCTGGTGATCGCCTACGAGCCGGTCTGGGCGATCGGCACCGGGCGCAACGCCACGCCGCGCGACGCGAGTCTGGTGCACCGCGAGATCCGCGGTTGGGTGGCGCAGCGCGGCGCCACCCGCGTGCGCGTCTTGTACGGTGGCAGCGTGAACGCGAAAAACGCCGCAGACCTTCTCGCCGAGCGGGAGCTCGACGGCGTGCTGGTGGGCGGCGCGTCGCTCGATCCCGATGGCTGGGCGCAACTTGTGCAGTCCGCGGCGGCGTAGCTATTATCCTCGCGGCATGTACAACTTCCTGCTGTTCGGCATCCTCATCCCCGATGCGCTGATCCTCGCCGCCGCCGTGCTGCTGCAGGCCGGTCAGGGCGGGGGACTGGCGTCGCTGGGCGGAGGCGCCGGCACCGAGCAGTTCATGGGTGGGCGTCAAGCGACGACGCTGCTGACGAAGATCACGTGGTGGTGCGCCGGGATTTTCCTGTTGATCTCGCTCACGCTCGCCTTCATGTCGGCGCAGACCGCGGCGCCGCGCTCGGTGCTCGAGAACGTTCCCGCGCCGGCGCCGGTGCAGCCCACGCCGCTGCCGCTCCCGGGGGCACCGGCACAGCCAAGCACCAACCCACCCCCGAAACAGAGTCCGCCGCCCCATCGCTGACCGCGCTGACCGCCGCCCGGCGTACGTGCTCCTGGAAGACGGGGCCTGGTTCTCCGGGACCGCGCCGATCCCGTTCGAGCCCACGCATGCCGAAGTAGTGTTCACCACGAACCTCTCCGGCTATCAGGAGGTCTTTACCGACCCATCCTACCTCGGACAGATCGTGGTGATGACCGCGCCGATGATCGGCAACTACGGCATCAATCCCGAGGACGTGGAGTCCGATCGGCCGCGCGTGGCCGGCGTGGTCGTGCGGGAGCTGGCCGTCAAACCGTCCAACTGGCGCGCCACGGGAACGCTCACCGATTGGCTCGGCGGCGCGCGCGTCCCGATCGTCAGCGACGTGGACACACGCCAGTTGACGCGCCACATCCGCTCGAAGGGGGCGATGCGGGGCACCGTGGCACTTGGCGAACAGCCGACCGACGCCGTGCGCGCGGCGCTCGCCGCCAGCCCGTCGATGGACGGTCTCGATCTCGCGACCCACGCCACCATCAGCGCCGAGTACACGGAGGGACCGGCCGACGCGCGACGCCACATCGTGGCGTTCGACTACGGCATGAAGCGCAACATCGTGCGGCTGTTTCTGCAGAACGGCTGCCGCGTCACGGTGGTCCCGGCGGGGACGAGCGCCGGCCGGGTGCGCGAGCTGGCACCCGACGGCCTGTTTCTCTCGAACGGGCCGGGAGACCCCGCGGCCGTCTCCTACGCCATCACGACGCTGCGCGAGCTCGCGGATGGCTCGCTCCCGATATTTGGGATTTGCCTGGGGCACCAACTGCTCGGTCTGGCGCTCGGGGGGGAGACGGTGAAGCTCCCCTACGGCCATCGCGGTGGCAACCACCCCGTGCGCGATCTCGCCACGGGACAAGTACTTATCACCTCGCAGAATCACGGCTTTGCGGTCAGGGGAGACACCGGCGGCGTCCCCGGAGCGAACGCGCTTCAAGTCACCCACCTTAACCTCAATGACAGCACGGTCGAAGGGGTGAGGCACCGAGAGTACCCGATTTTTGCAGTCCAATACCACCCGGAGGCGTCGCCCGGCCCGCACGACGCTCAGGGGCACTTCCAGCAGTTCCTCCAAGCTCTTGACACACAATAGGTAAGCCCGTATGTTGGCCCCTCGTCTTGACTGCCCTTGGGCCCTTCAAGGGGGATGTAATGACGAAGGCGGACCTCGTCGAAAAGGTCACCGCACACATCGCTCGCACCGCTGGTCCCCTGATCTCAAAAAAGGACTGCGCGCGCGTCGTCGATTCCTTTCTCGATGCGGTCAAGGCGGCGCTCGCCGAGCAGCATAACATTGAGATTCGTGGGTTTGGCACATTCAAGATCCGGCAGCGCAAGACGCGCATGGCGCGCAACCCCCGCACCGGCGACCCGGTGGAAGTGGCGGCGCGGCCGGTGCCTGTCTTCAAGCCCAGCAAGGAGTTGCGAGCGATGGTGGCGGAGGCGAGCGCGCGCGTCACCCCCTGAGCGTTCGTTTCCCAACGCCACGCCTCTTGCACGGCCCGGACTAAGCGTCTGGGCCGCTTTATTTTGCGAGGGGTACACAGAGTCTCTCCCACTTCACCAGGAGTCGTGTGTGCGCCCGTTGCTCGCGCTGCTGATCACCGCTGCCGTCCCGCTGCAGGCTCAAACCGCCGCGCCGGTCAGGTACGAAGTCTCCGTGCCCGCGCCAGCCGCGCGGTTGTTTCATGTACGCGCCGAGTTCCCGACGCGCGGCAAAGACACGCTGTACGTGTCGCTGCCGGCGTGGAGTCCGGGGAACTACGAGATCCAGAACTACGCGCGCTACGTGCGCCACTTCGGCGCCAAGAGCGGCGCCGGTCAGCCGGTGTTCTGGGATCGGCTGGACAAGGACACGTGGCGCGTGATGACCGGGAAGAGCGATCGCGTGACCGTCGAGCTCGACTACTTCGCCGACACGGTGGATCTCTCGCTCGCGCGTATCACCGGTGAATTCGGGCAGTTCCTCGGCACCAATCTCTTCTTGTACGAAGAGGGGCGGCTCGACCGGCCCGCCGAGGTACGCTTCGTCCTCCCGGCCGGGTGGCAGGTGACCACGGCGCTTCGCGGCGCGGGCTTCGGCCCGTACACCGCGTCGAGCTATCACGAGTTGGCCGATGCCGAGACGTTCGTGGGAAAGTACAGCCTCGATTCCGTGCAGGTAGACGGCAAGTCGATCCGCATCGCCGTCTGGCCGAGCGACGCCTACCCTGCGCCGGTCCAGGGGAACATGCGCGCCGCGCTCGAGAAGATCACGCGTACCGAGAACGCGCTATTCGGTGGACCGCCGTACGAGCACTATACGGTGTTCTTCAACGTGATCCGTGAGCCGGTCAACTTCGGCGGAGGGTTGGAGCACGGCGGCTCGCAGTTCGACATCATGCCGCAGGGCGGCTTTGCCGACCCAGCCGGCAACTTCGGCGATTTCATGATCCCGCTCATGTCGCACGAGTACTTCCATCTGTTCAACGTGAAGCGCATCCGGCCGGCGGCGATGTGGCCCTACAACTACCACGCCGAGCAGTACACGCCGCTCTTGTGGTGGTCGGAGGGCGTGACGGACTACTACGCCGACCTCACGAACGTGCGCTCCGGGCTGTGGACCACCGCCCGGTTCCTCGCCAACACCGCCGACGACATGCGCCAGGTCGAATCCGCCCCCGAGCCGTGGAGCGAGGAAGACGGCAGCGTGGCGACTTGGATCAACGAAGTCTTCGTCAATAGCTCGCAACTGTACTATCCCAAGGGCGCGCTGACGGGGATGCTGCTCGACGTGGCGATTCGCGACGCCACCGACAATCGCCGCAGTCTCGACGACGTGATGCGCGCGCTGTACACGCGCTTTTACCAGCGGCACATGGGGTTCAGCACCACCAATCTGTTAGGGCTGCTGCGCGAGTTCGGCATGCCGGACGTCGATCGGTTCTATCAGCGCTACATCAACGGCCGGGAGCCGCTCCCCTACGACAGCGTGTTCGCGAAGGCGGCGATCGCGGTCAGGCGGGAGACGATCTCCAATCCGTTCCTCGGCGTGAATGCCCAGCCGGGCGAGGGCGGGAAGATGATCGTCCAGGGCGTGGTCCCGGGAACCGCGGCCGAAGCGGCGGGCCTGCAACCGGGCGACGTGTTGCTGAAAGTCGGAGACGTCGAGACTAGCACCCCCGACGACTGGTCCGTCAAATTCCGGGAGCGCTACCGCGGCAAGGCGGGCTCGCCGTTGACGATCAGCGTCACGCGGGGCGGTGAGGCGCTGACGCTGACGACGGACGTGCGGGAGCGCACCGTGGCGTCGTTCGCGCTCGCGCCCGCGGCGGCGCCGACCGCCAAACAGAGCCGGATCTGGCAGGGTCTCACGACCGGTTCCACCGGCAACTGACGAGGGCTACCTTTGCAGGCAACCATGGCAACGTCGGCGACGGTGCAGGTGCGATTCTTCGCGAGCTACGCGGAGCTCGTGGGACGCGGGGTGACCGCCGTCTCCGTGCCACTTCCAGCGACGGTGGGCGATGTCGTCCGGGCGGTACGCGCAGAACTCCCCGGCGCGCAGGCCCTGCCCGAGCGTCCGCTCGCGGCCGTCAACTTGCAGCACGTGAGACTGGATGCGCCGGTACGGGATGGGGACGAGGTCGCGCTCCTGCCCCCGATCGCCGGCGGCTAGTCGAATGCGGAGTGCGAAATGCGGAATGCGGAATCGAGCGCACAGCGTTACCTGACTCGGTCGCCGATCTCAGTCGACGCCCTGTTTGCAGCTGTCTCGGCCCCCGAACGCGGGGGGACCTGCGCGTTCATCGGGACGGTCCGGAACGGCGCCGCGGAGGAAGGCGTCGCCGCGATCGAGTATTCGGCCTACGAGGAGATGGTCGAGGTGGAGTTCGGCCGCCTGGTGGCCGACGCGGGCCAGCGCTGGCCGGAGGCGCGGATCGCCGTGCGCCACCGGTTGGGCCGGATTCCCGTCGGGGAGGCGAGCATCGCCATCGCGGCGGCGGCCCCGCACCGGGCCCAGGCCTTCGAGGCTTGCCGCTTCGTGATCGAGGAAGTCAAGCGCCGCGTGCCGATCTGGAAAAAGGAGTTGCGGCTGGACGGGACCGAAATCTGGGTCGACCCCCACGGCCGTCCGACGGTCCCGCCGTCCGACCGACCGACTCATGTCTGACACGGTGCGCGATCGACTCGCCCGGCCGCTCGCGAGCCTGCGCCTCTCGGTGACCGACCGCTGCAACCTGCGGTGTCGCTATTGCATGCCGGAGGACGATTACGTGTGGCTGCCGCGCGCCTCGATCCTCACGTTCGAGGAGCTGGACCGCCTGGTGACCGTGTTCGCCTGGCTGGGCGTGCACAAGGTGCGGCTCACGGGTGGGGAGCCGTTGTTGCGGCACGACCTCCCCACACTGGTCGGGATGATCGCCCGCAACCCGGGCGTGACGGACCTCGCCATGACGACGAACGGCTTGCTGCTCGCGAAGCAGGCCGCCGCGCTCAAGGCGGCTGGGCTGCAACGCGTGACCGTGAGCCTCGACACGCTCCGCCCCGAGCGGATGCTCGCGTTTGCGAAGAGCCCGCGGCACGCCGACGTGGTCGACGGGATCGCGGCGGCGCGCCAGGCGGGGTTCGCGCGCCTCAAGCTCAACACGGTGGTGATCCGGGGATTCAACGACGACGAGCTCGTCGGCCTGATCGAGTATGCGCGCGCATCGGACGCCGAAGTACGGTTCATCGAATACATGGATGTCGGCGGGGCGACGCGCTGGTCGATGGACCAGGTGGTGTCGCAACGCGAGATGCTCGAGGTGCTGGAGCGACATTACGGTGACATCGAGCCGCTTCCGGGTACCGGCAGCGCTCCGGCCGAGCGGTTTCGCCTGGCCGACGGGACGACGTTCGGCATCATCGCGTCCACGACGGCGCCGTTCTGCCGCGACTGCGATCGCAGCCGCATCACGGCCGACGGGACGTGGTTCTTGTGTCTCTACGCGGCGCGCGGGATCGACCTGCGGGAGGCGCTGCGACGTGGCGCGACCGACGCGGAGCTCGCGGCGCTGATCCGCGGGACGTGGCAGGGACGCACGGATCGGGGCGCCGAGGAGCGACTCGGCGTCGCGGACCGCAGCGCGCTGTACCGGCTCGAGTCCCTGCGGGCCGACCCCCATCGGGAGATGCACACGCGGGGCGGGTGAATTGGGTGGACGCCCTTGCCGTGGATCCCACCGGGGAGCACGATTCTCCATGCGCTCCACCGGATGGATGATCGCGCTCGTAAGCCTCGCCATCTCACTCGTTACACCCCCCCCGCCGTTACACGCCGTCCAGGACTCCTCCCTCACGCGGGCAGTCCACGTGGCCTCACTCGAGAACGGGCTCCAGGTGATCGTGGCCGAGAGCCACACGGTAGCGCTCGCGACCGTGCTCCTGGCGGTGCGCAACGGCGCATTCACACAGGACTCAGCGGAGCAGGGCCTCGCCCACCTGTACGAGCATATCCTGTTTCGCTCCTATCACCACGATCCCTCGGCGTTCGGCGTGGAGGCAACCTATCTCAAGGGCAGCTACAACGGCGCGACGAGCGACGAGGTGGTCTACTATTACATCTCCTTGCCGTCGGAGAACGTCGATGGTGGACTCCGCCTGATCGCGCGGCTGATCCAGGAAGCGGACTTCTCGAACCTCGACCTTAAAGAAGAGCGGCCGGTCGTGCTGAACGAACTGCAACGCGGCGAGTCCGACCCGGAGGAGCGACTGGACCGGCAGGTCTCACGGGCGTTGTGGGGACGCTCGTGGAGTCGCAAAGACGTCAGCGGCGACAGCGGGTCACTGGCCGCCATCACGCTCGACCGTCTGCGGGCGACGTACGCGCGCTATTACCTGCCCAACAATGCGGCGCTGATCGTCACGGGCGACGTGGCGAACGACCGCGTCGTCGAGCGGGCGAGGCAGCTCTTTGGTGAGTGGAAAGCCGGACCCGACCCGTTCGCCGCCCGGCCGATCCCGCCCGTCGCTCCGCGCGACGCCAGTACCGCCATCCTCGTGGCCGACAACGTGCTCGACGTCACGATCCGGGTCGCGTTGCTAGGGCCGAGCGTCGGAACGGATACGGCCGCAACGTATGCGGCAGACGTCCTCTTCGACCTGCTCGACAATCCGACGTCGGCATTCCAGCGCCGCATGGTAACCAACGGCCCCTTCCAGGCGCTCTCGGGCTCGTATCTGACGCGCGATCATACTGGGCCGATCGAGTTCGTCGGGAAAACGACGCCGGGGCGCGCGCGAGAAGCCGTGCTCGCGTTGATCGACGAGCTCGACAGGCTGGGATCTCTGTCGGACATCACCGAAGAGGATCTCGCCAATGCCAAGAAGCGGCGCCGCATCCGGGGAGCGCTCGCGGTGGAACGAACCGCCCTTCTCGCGCCCCAGCTTGCGTTTTGGTGGAGCAGTGCCGGCATGGACTACTATTTGACGTACCACCCCCGGCTGACTTCGCGGACTCTGCAAGACCTTCGCAAGTTCGCCGCCGACTACGTGATCGGGAAACCCCGAGTGATCGGCGTGCTGGCGCCGCCTTTCACGATTCAGTCACTAGCGTCCGCGTTGAAGCAAGCAACGCACCAGACCGGCCCATGAGTGCCGCGCGGACACGCCGCCTTGCGTGGCTGCCGGTCTGCGCGGCGCTGTGGGGAACCACCGGGCGGCCGGCGGGGCCGCCGGGGCCGGCGCGACCGCGATCCGGCGTCGAGCCTGACACCCTCACCACCGCCTACGATGCCTCGGGCGTGCACGTCATTCAGCGCATCGTCCCTGGGAGCGACGTGGTGGCCGTGCGGCTGTACCTCCTCGGCGGGACGTCACAGCTGACCGCGCGCACTGCCGGGATCGAAGCGCTGTGGCTCCACGCCTCCGAGTACGGGACGGCGCAGTTTCCGGGGGACGAAGCGGCACACGTGATGGCTCGAACGGGGAGCGACGTGTTCATCGAGCCGGAGCTCGACTGGACGGTGTTCGGATTCACCGCCCTGGCGGAGCAGATGGACACTACATGGCGCGTGTTCGCCGACCGATTGACCCATCCATCGCTGACCGACGCAGCAGTCGCGCAGGCGCGCGGCGCACTCGTGTCCTGGGCGCATCGTCGCTACACGCAGCCCGACCTCCGCGTCCAGCGCATCGCAATGCAGGCGCTCTTCCAGGATCACCCATACGCCATCGATCCCGAGGGCACCGAGGAGTCGCTCGGCACCCTCTCGCCCGCGGACGTCAGGACCTACGCCCGCGAGCACTTCGTGACCTCGCGCCTATTGCTCGTCGTCGTGGGCGGCGCGAGCCGTTCACGGATCGACTCGCTGGTGACCGGAAGCTTCGGTCTGTTGCCGCGTGGGGACTACCGCTGGACGCCGCCGCCGGCGCCGGTCACGCCGCGGGGAGTGCGTTGGTTGCTCGACAATCGCCCGCTTCCCACCACGTACCTGCTGGGCTATTTCACCGGACCGCCGACGACGAGCAGCCGCTATTGGGCATTTCGAGTCGCGACGGCCTTGCTTTCGTCTCGGCTGAACTACGCTATTCGTGTCGATCGCAGCCTTTCCTACGCCGCGTTTGCGCCCTACCTCGATCAGGCGATCCCGGTGGGAGGCGCGTATGTGAGCACGCCCAAGCCCGATGTGGTCGTGCCGCTGGTCGTGCAGCAAATCGAAGGGTTGGAAAGCCAGCCGTTGGATAAGTACGTCCTCGCTCGTTTCGTCGACAGCTTCGGCTTCGATTATCTCGCCGAGAACTCCGACTCACCGAGTCAGGCGGACTTCCTGGCACGGGCGGAGCTCTACCTCGGCGGCTATCGCCGTGGTGAGGAGTTCGTACGACGCATGCACGGGGTGGCGCCCGGAGACGTGATGAACATCGCAAAGGACTATATGACGCATATTCAGTATGCCTACCTGGGCGACACATCGCGCATGCACGGCAACTGGTAGGAGGGCGGGGCGGGTGAGTGCCGAGCACGAGCCTCACGGACAGCGGGGGCGCTTCCATCTCCTGAGCCCGTCGCATAAGTTGTGCGCACCTCTCCACCGCGATTTACATGCTCAGCAAGATCACCGTCGTCGGCGCCGGCAACGTCGGCGCTACCGCCGCCCAACGCCTGGCCGAGAAAGCGCTGGCGCGGACCGTCGTCTTGGTGGACGTCATCGAGGGCGTCCCGCAGGGTAAGGCGCTCGATCAATGGGAGTCGGCGCCGATCGAGGGCTTCGACTCGCGCGTGGTGGGCACGAACGACTACAAGCCCGCCGCTGGGAGCGACCTCGTGGTCGTCACCGCCGGCATCGCCCGCAAGCCTGGGATGAGTCGCGACGATCTGGTCCGCACCAACGCCGATATCGTGAAGCAAGTCTCCCAACAGATCAAGCAGCATTGCTCCAACGCCATCGTGCTCGTGGTCTCGAACCCGCTCGACGTGATGTGCTGGGTGACGAAGCAGGTGACCGGGTTTCCGCGCGAACGGGTGATCGGCATGGCCGGCGTGCTCGACACGGCGCGCTACCGCGCCTTCCTCGCCGAGGCGCTCGAGGTCTCGGTCGAAGACATTCAAGCGATGGTGCTGGGCGGCCACGGGGACACGATGGTGCCCCTGATCTCGTACACCACCGTCTCGGGCATTCCCGTCACGCAGCTGCTGGAGCGGGCTGCGCTCGACAAGATCGTCGAGCGCACGCGCAATGGCGGCGCCGAGATCGTCGCATTCCTGAAGACGGGCTCGGCGTACTATGCGCCGTCGGCGGCCGTGGTTCAGATGGTGGAAGCGATCGTGCACGATAAGAAGCGCATCCTGCCGTGCGCCGCCTGGCTGCAGGGGGAGTATGCCCTCTCGGGGATATACTGCGGTGTACCTTGCAAGCTCGGCGCGAACGGGCTCGAGCAGATTCTCGAGGTGAAGCTGTCGCCGGACGAGCAGGCCGCGCTCAAGAAATCCGCCGAGGCCGTGAAGGAGACGATGGCAGCGGTGAAACTCTAACGGACTTGCCCATGACTACGTCGGTGCGAGATCTGCAGGAGCAGGGGTTCGGAGCAACACTGCGGCGCGACTCGTGGTGGGTCGTCCCGGCGCTCACCGCGCTGGTGCTTGGTGCGTTCGCCGTCTACGCCACCTGGGTGGCCTGGACCGGCGTGCACTACGAGTGGGGGCCGTACCTCTCGCCCTTCTACTCACCGCTGGTGCGGCCGTCGTGGTGGCCGCTCTCGCCGGCGTTCCTTATCCTGGTCTTCCCGGGCGGCTTTCGCCTGACCTGCTACTACTACCGGAAGGCCTATTACCGAGCGTTCTTCCTCGACCCGCTCGCGTGTGCGGTGGGCGAGCCGCGGCACGACTACAAGGGAGAGACACGCTTCCCGTTCATCCTCCAGAACGTCCACCGCCTCTTCTTGTACGCCGCGGTGGTGTTCATCTTCATCCTGAGCTACGACGTCGTGCTCGCCATGCGCTGGCCGGTGAACGGCGTGCTGGCGGACGGCGCCATGGCGCCGGGCCCGCGCGAGTTCGGGGTTGGGCTGGGGACGCTCGTCATGGCGACGAACGTCGTCCTGCTCGCGGGTTACACCTTCGGGTGTCACTCGCTGCGCCACCTGGTGGGTGGCGGCGTCGACTGCTTCTCCTGCGCGCGCGGCGGCCGGGCCCGCTACCGTGCGTGGCGCGGGGTCAGCTTCCTCAACAGCCACCATTTGACCTGGGCCTGGTGCTCGCTGTTTTCTGTGGCGCTGACGGATGTCTACATCCGCCTCTGCGCGGCGGGAACGATCACGGACATCAGGATCTTCTAGTGCCCGACATCCGCACGCACGAGTACGACGTGATCGTCATCGGCGCCGGCGGCGCGGGGTTGCGCGCCGCCATCGAGGCGAGCGCCCGGCGGGCCAGTGTCGCTCTCATATGCAAATCCCTGCTCGGCAAGGCGCACACCGTCATGGCCGAGGGGGGCGCCGCGGCTGCGCTCGGCAACGTTATGGGCGAGGACAACTGGCGCGTGCACTTCCGCGACACGATGCGCGGCGGGAAGATGCACAACAACTGGCGTATGGCTCAGATCCACGCCCTGGAGGCGCCCGATCGGATCCGCGAGCTCGAGGCC
>DATEGE010000091.1:0-1855 GCA_035280265.1 Gemmatimonadales bacterium
GGCTTGTCGAACCGCCGCGACGCCACGCGGTACATGCCGCGGTCAGCGAGGCGGACGATCGGACCCTGCAGGATGCGGACGAGGGCGCCGTCGTCCATCGGGTTCTCCGTCAGCCGGAGCAAAGCGAGCACGTCTTTGATCTCCTGGCGGTCGAAGAAGCCCGACCCGCCGCTCGTCACGTAAGGGATGCCCTGGCGGCGCAGCTCGTCCTCGAACTCGCGCGGCAGCATACGGACCGAATGGGAAAGGATCGCGACGTCGCGAAAAGCACGGCCGCTCACGTGCAGGCGGCGAATCGTCTCGGCCACCGACCGGGCTTCTGTGCGCGAGTCGGGGGCCATGACGACGCTGACCGCCCATGGCATCTCACCCCGCGTGGCCACGAGCTCCGGCTCGTCCGCGAAATCAGGGTCGCGGCGGATGAAGTCGGTTGCGCAGTCGAGGACGCCCTGGTACGAGCGGCGGTTGTGGGTCAGCGGCAGGCGGCGGCCGGGAAACCGCGTTCGGATGTTGTCGATCTCAGCGTCGCGCCACCCGTAGATCGACTGCTTGGCGTCGCCGACGACGGTGACGTTGCCGAAGTCAGCTGCGGCGATCAGGCGGACGAAGTCGAGCTGGATCCGGTTGGTGTCCTGGAACTCGTCGACGATCAGGTAGCGAAAGCGCTCGTTGCAGCGCCGGCGAAACTCAGGTACGCGTTCGAGGGCGTCGATGACCTCCAGCAAGAGGTCGTCGAAATCGCGCAGTCCCTTCTCGTCCAGCGCGTCCTCGTACGCGCGGTACATGGTGAACAGGACCTCGATGGCCTCGAGCTCCGCCCGCGCCGGATCGGGCCCGCCGGCGCCGTTCGCCTGCGGACGCCGGGACCAGTGCTCCGCGTGGAGGTCGACGGCCCGGTGATGGAATCGCTCCGGGCTGATCCCGCGGCCTTTTAGCTTGAGCAGGAATCGAAGGCCGGAACGGAGAAGGTCGTCCAGATCGTCGACCGCCAGGGCGGTGAAGGAATCGGGGTCGAATGGTGCAGTGGCCCCGCTCCGAAGCTTCGCGACAAGCTCCTGCTCGAACAGGCGCTGGCCCGTCTCGTCGAGCACGCGCATCTCGCGCGGCGCTCCGACCATGTAGGCAAATTCGTCGAGCAATCGCGCGCAGACGCTGTGAAACGTCCCGATCCAGGCCCCGTCGAGCGCCGTCACGCCGAGGTCGGGCCGCCTGGCGGAGAGCTCGTTGGTGATGCGCACCCGCAGCTCTTCGGCCGCCCGGTCGCTGAACGTCACGGTGAGGATCTGCTCCGGGGCGACGCCCTGCTCGACCAGCCAGCAGAACCTCTCCGTGGCGGTGAACGTCTTGCCGGTGCCAGGCCCGGCGGCGATGAGGAAGGCGCCTTGCGGCCCCGAATGCGCCGCCGAGGCTTGCTCCGGCGACAGCACCGGCCCTCTGACTCGGGTCGCGCTCATTCGGGGGGAGCGCCTCCGTACGGGCACACCGCCGCGTGAGGGCAGTTGCCGAAGCGCGTCACGCACGTGCCGGCGATCTCGCGCGGCGCGGGCTCGAAGTGCCCGCCCTTGATGCGCTCGATGGCATTGATCACCACGAAACGGCTGCGTTCCAGGTCTTCCTCTGTCAGTGGCTTCTCGCGATACTCCTTCAGACCAGCCGGCCGGCCCACGCTGAAGACGTCCTGGCGCATGGCGCCCCAGACCCAATCCTTCGGATACCAGAGCGAGAGGAACCGCGGCTGGAAGCCAAGCGGGCTGCCGTCCTCGTCAAAGCCGTACTTGCACGCGAGGTAGTACAGCGCCAGCTGCACGTCGTGCAGCTCCGGCCCGAAGTACATCTCATAGGCGATGCGCATCGC
>DATEGE010000092.1:0-14413 GCA_035280265.1 Gemmatimonadales bacterium
CGCGCCCCGAGGCTCACAGCATCTGAGTGCTGGTTTCAATGTGCACCACCCGGCGGGAGTGTCAAGCACTACCCCCCCGCCGCGGCGACGTTCTTGAAGACCTGCCCCCCTTTCATCACGAACACCACTCGCCGCAAGGCGGTGATGTCCTCCGCCGGGTTGCCGTCGATGCCGATCAAGTCTGCCTGGAGCCCGGGGGCGATCGCGCCGATCGAGTCCGCCAGCCCGAGCGACTGCGCCGAGACCGACGTGGCGGACACGATCGCCGCCATGGGCGCCTGCCCGCCTTCCTGTACCCGGTAGATCAGCTCTTCCCAGTTCTTCCCGAAGGCGCCCGCCACGGCATCGGTGCCGAACACGACGTGCAGCTTGGGGCGCCGCAGCGCCTGCTTGAACACCGCCAGCACGAGCGGCACCGCCCGATGCATCTGCGCGAACCCCTCTTCGGTGTAGTTCTCCATGCCGAGGAAGCGTGCCTTGTTGTCGAAGTAGTTCTGGAAGACGAGGTAGAGGTTGGGATCGAAGAAAACCCCGTGATCGGCGATCAGATCGAGCGTCGCGGAATCGAGCAGCACACCGTGCTCGATCGACGTGGCCCCGCCCAGCACGGCGCGGCGCGCCGCCTCCGCCGCGTGCGCGTGGACCACGCAGCGCCGCCCCAGCGCCTTCGCCTCGCCGCACGCCGCCTTGAGCTGCTCCGCCGAAAGGTTCGGCCCGCCGCCCTCACGGATGCTCTTCGACCCCAGGATCTTGATCACGTCCGCGCCGGCGGCGACGCGCTGCTGCACAGCGCGCCGCAGGCCATCGGCGTCGCCGTCGGCGGGCGTGATCCAGTCGAGCGAGGTGATCACGCGCGGTCCCGGTATCGTGCTGCGCGCGATGGCGTCGCGCAGGTCTTTGTCGAGGTTCGAGCCGATGCTCTGGACCGTCGTGATGCCCGCCATCAGGGCCCGGTAGGCGTTCTCCTCCGTGTAAAGCACGGTCTGCTCGAGCGGCTCCTTGCCACCGGGATCGTTGTGTGCCCGGCCGTCGGCGTCGAAGTGCGAGGTGAGATGGACGTGCGTGTCGATCCCGCCCGGCATGATAGTCAGCGTGGGGAAGTCGTAACTCACCTTCGTGCTGGCGGGGTCGAGGCGCACGATGCGCGATCCGGCGATCACGATCGTGGTGTTGCGCACGACGCCGCCGCGGCCGTCGAGCACCGTCCCGGCGTGGATGGTGACGGCGGGGGACTGGGCGACTGCGAAGCGGGAGAAGGCTACGGCGACGGTGATGAGATGACGGCCGAGCGACATGGACGGCCTCCGGGTGACATGAGGGGACAGGGCCAACTTACTAGGGCGGCGCGCCGACGATCGAGGGTCTCGCCCTCGTCCCGGACGTTGACTTGACCAATTTGGTCAAGTTGCTAACTTTTGCGCATGGCCGCTCGAAAGAAGACGCGCCTCCTGCGCGAACCCGTGAGCCTGTACGAGGCGAAGACCCATCTCTCTGAGCTGGTCGAGCAGGCCGCCCAGGGGCGGGAGATCGTCATCGCCAAGTCTGGCAAGCCTAAGGCGCGGCTGGTCCCGCTCCCGCCGAAGGACACACGGCATTTGCGCAAGTACGGATTGGGGAAGGGGAAAGGCTGGATCGCTGACGATTTCGACGCGCCGCTGCCGCCCGAGGTGATGCGGTTATTCACAGGGGAATCCGGGTGAAGCTGCTGCTCGACACGAACGCGCTTGTGCGGTGGCATCTGGGCAAGCTTCGGCCCGCTGCAGTCCGTACGATGCGGCGGGCCGAGGTCGTACTCGTGAGTGCGGTCAGCGCGTGGGAGATCGCGATCAAACAAGCCGTCAGGAAGCTCGAGCTCGAAGACACCATCGAAGACATCGTTGCCCGCAACCGCTTTCTCCCGCTCCCCGCGACTATTCGCCACGGGGACCTGCTTCGGGACCTTCCCCGGCACCATGGCGATCCGTTCGACCGGCTGCTCATCGTCCAGGCGCTCGACGAAGGGCTGACGATCCTCACGTCGGACCGAGCGTTCGAGCCGTATCGGGTGCCGGTCGTGTGGGCGTGAGCACGGGCTCACCGATCCCGCCGCGCGGGACTTGTCGCGAGGATTACGGTACGTTGAGCAGCAGGCACACACCGGCTGCCAGGATCAATGGCGCCGAGTATGCGCCCGGCATCACCCGCCGCATCCGAACAGAGCCGACGAGGTGCAGCAGGCCGTTCCCTGCCATGATGATCCCAAATACATAGGCGGCGGGTCGCATCGCGCGCGCGCCTCGGAAAGCCGCCGGAGACAAGGCGGCGAGCAGCAGCGTCACGGCGATCAGTCCGCCGAGCCAGACGGCGAACGTGAACGTGGGGAGGGGGAGGAACGGGTACTTCGCGCGAATCGCTCGGACGACGGGATTGTAGACTGAGAGGAAATCGGTCAGCGCCTCGTCGGCTATATGGATCGCGAGCGCGACGCACAACGCCACCCACGCAATGCCGAAGTGTGTGGTTGTGGTGTCCACTAGCAGCAGCGCACGCCCTTGCCTTTCGCCGCGAAGAACTCAGCGACGTATTCGCGCTCGCTCAGTCGTAGGGGATGACCGGCCGCCTGACAGTGCTCGACGTACGCTTGGTAGTCCGGAGCACCGACGATGCGGCGGAGCACGCGTAGCACACGAACGGGCAACGTAGCGTCGGCGCGTCCCGCTTCGCCTTCAGTCTCCCTGCGCATACGCACTCTCCACATACGGCGCCTCATGTAACAAGACCGCCTTGCGCCGCGCGAGCACCAGCCACCATTCCCGCAGCGACGTGAGAATCAGCACCGTCACCACCGCCATGAACAACAGCGCCACGAAGGTGTTCAGCCGATCGTTGAAGACCAGCCGTCCGGCGTCCGGGTTGCTCGAACCCGCGAGGGAGGCGGCGTGCGCGAGAAAGCCGAGGCGCGGGTCCACCGAGAACACCTTCTGCCATCCCGCGGTCATAGTCACGGTCACCAGCCAGGCCAGGGGCAGCGCCGTCACCCAGGCGAACCGCGCCCGGCCCATCTTGATGAGAATCGTCGTGCCGACGCACAGCGCCACCGCTGCGAGCAGCTGGTTCGAGATCCCGAACAGGGGCCAGAGGGAGTTGATGCCGCCCAGCGGGTCCACCACACCCTGATACAGGAAGTATCCCCACCCCGCCACGATGACCGCGCTCGACGCGATCACGCTCGGATACCACGACGTCTCGGCGAACCGGGGCCAGACGTGTCCCACGATCTCCTGCAGCATGAAGCGCCCCACGCGCGTGCCGGCATCGATGGTGGTGAGGATGAACAAGGCCTCGAACATGATCGCGAAGTGATACCACAAGGCGTCGAGCGTCTTGCCGCCCAGCACGCTGGTCGCGCTCGCGAAGATTTGGGCCATTCCGACGGCGAGCGACGGCGCGCCCCCGGAGCGGGCGACGAGCGTCGTTTCTCCCATCCGGGCCGCGAGCGCGTGCATCGCGTCCGGGGTGACGACGAACCCCGCCTGGGAGAGCGCCTGCGATGCCTGAGCCAGCGCCGCCGGCGTCGTGTTCATCGCGAAGTAGACCCCTGGATCGAGGGTGCATGCCGCGATCATCGCCATCACCCCCACGAACGACTCCATCAGCATGCCGCCATAGCCGATGAACCGCGCATCCGACTCGCGCGCGATCATCTTGGGCGTGGTCCCGGATGACACCAGGGCATGGAAGCCCGAGATGGCGCCGCAGGCGATCGTGATGAACGCGAACGGAAACAGCTTCCCCGCGAACACCGGCCCCTCGCCCCCCAGGGCGAACGGGGTGAGAGCCGGCATCCTGAGCGGCGGCAGAATCACGAGAATGGCGACCGCGAGAACCAGGATCGTCGCGATCTTGAGGAACGTAGAGAGGTAGTCGCGCGGCGCGAGCAGCATCCACACCGGGAGCACCGACGCCACGAAGCCGTACGCCACCATCATCCAGGTGATGGCAGCGCCCGAGTGCGTGAAGGCTGCCGCGAGCCCCGGATGACCGGCGACGTAGCCCCCTCCCACCAATGCCCCGATCAACAAGGCCCCGCCGACCGCCGAGGCCTCGCCCACCCTCCCGGGTCGCCAGGCCTTCATCCACCACCCCATAAGCAGCGCGATCGGGATCGTGCACGCGATCGTGAACAGCCCCCAGGGCGACGCCTTGAGCGCGTTCACGACGATCAGCGCCAGCACGGCGAGCAGGATGATCATAATGAACAGCACGGCGAGCATCGCCGTCGCTCCGGCGGCGGGATTCACCTCCTCCTTCGCCATCTGGCCGAGTGACTTACCGTCCCGGCGCAGCGAGCAGAACAGGATCGTGAAGTCCTGCACGGCGCCGCCCAGCACCACGCCGATCACGAGCCACAGCGTACCCGGCAGGAAGCCGAACTGCGCGGCGAGCACGGGACCTACGAGGGGCCCGGCGCCGGCGATCGCGGCAAAATGATGCCCGTACAACACCCATTTGTTGGTGGGCACGAAGTCGCGCCCGTTGTTGCGGCGCTCAGCGGGGGTGGCTCGCCGGTCATCGAGGCCGAAGACGCGGGTGGCGAGGAATCTGCTGTAGAAGCGGTACCCGACGGCGTAGGTGCACACGGCGGCGGTGAGCAGCCAGGCGGCGTTCACCGTCTCCCCCCGCGACAGGGCGAGCACGCCGAAGGCGGATGCGCCGAGCACCGAGACCCCGCCCCACGCGAGCACGGTGCCGAGTCGATTCATGGGCTCTAAGTTACGGCGCGTCTTGCCGATGTTCAATTTCGAACATAGGTTCGAAACCTTGACGCCCACCTCTACCTGGATCGCGGCTTCGCGCGGGACGATGCCCGTCGGCGCGCCCGCCACCGAGACGCGCCCCAACCCGCAGCGGCTGGCGGAGACCGTGCAGGGCCGCGTCGCCATCGTCACAGGCGGCGCGACCGGGCTCGGCCGCGCGACCGCCCTCGAGTTCGCTCAGCGCGGCACCGCCGTCGCCATCAATTACGTGGACCTGCCCGATCGCGACGTGGGGGCCCAAGCGGTCCTCACGGAGACCGCGCTGCGCGCGCTCGGCGTGCCCGTGTACTGCGCGCGCTGCGACGTCCGCCATCGCGACGACGTAGAAAAGTTCGTCACCGCGGTGCGGGAGCGGCTCGGCGGGGTGCATTACCTCGTGAACAACGCCGGCGTGACGCACGACGGGGCGCTGTGGCGGCTCACCAGCGAGGCGTGGCAGGAAGTGATGGACACCAACGTCACCGGCGCGTTCAACTGCATCCAGGCGGTGGCGAGTCCGATGCGCGCGCAGCGCTACGGCAAAATCGTGAACGTCGCGAGCCACCAGGCGTTCCGACCGGGCTTCGGGATCGCCAATTACGCGGCCAGCAAGGCCGCCCTCATCGGGCTCACCAAGTCGGCGGCCGTGGACTTGGGCCCCTCCAACGTCAACGTCAACGCCGTCGCACCCGGCTTCGTGAAGACCGACCTCTTGTCGGCGCTGCCGCGCGAGGTGCTGGAGCGCGCGGAGCACGAATCGGTGCTGGGCCGGGTGGCGGAGCCGGAAGACGTGGCGCGTGTGATCGTGTTCTTGTGCAGCGACGCGGCGCGCCACATCACCGGACAAGTGCTGGTAGTGGACGGCGGGCTGACGCTCGCTTCTTGAAAATCGGCGGCGCGGGCACGATATTGCGCGCCGTGACTAATCCCTTGCAAATCAAAAACTTAGTGCGTGGTGCGCGGTGCGCGGTGGCCGCCGCGAGCGTAGCCGCGTGCGGGGGTCACACTGGGCAGGCTACCCCCGAGCCGACCGCACCACTTCCCACGACGGGAATTGCGGGGCAGCAGGTCAGCGTGTTGCCCCTCACGCTCGTCGCTGCCGAAGAGGGGCTGCACTGGGACTCGCTGGTCGGGGAGCGGCGGGCGGTGCTCGCGCGGTGCGACAGTGTGATCGGGACGCTGCTCGTGGCGCGCGCGCCCGAGGTGACGTGGCTGCTTCCCGGGGAGCTGCGCCGCGCCGCGCGCCGGGCGCCCGGCATCGCGCCCAACCCCGATCAGATGGGCTCCGCGATCCTGTTGCACGGCACGAAGCGCGAGCCGGAGGTGGTGCCCGATCCGCTGCGCAGCGAGCTGCGGACGCTCGCCGCGCTGGCGGGCGGCGGCGGCGGTCGCTACGCGCTCGTCCCGGCGGGGCTCGTGTTCAAGCGAACGGGCGGACAGGCGCGGTCGGGAATGTCCGCGGAGCAACCGACGGGCCGACCGTCCGACCGTCCGACCGCTACTGCGGAGCTGACGGTCGTCATGGTCGACGTCCGTACCGGGCGGGTGGATTTCCGCACCGTGGCCCGGGGAGAGGGCGCGGACCCCTGGACCGGGCTCACGCGCGCGGTGAAGAGTCTCACGCCAGGGGTGCCGTGACGCGCGAGGCGACCCTCATCGTCGGCGACGGAATCGGCCCCGAGATCACGCGCGCGACGCTGGAAGTGCTCGACGCTCTGGGAGTCCAATTTCAATGGGACGAGCAGTACGGCGGCATGAGCGCGGTGGAGAAGGCCGGGACGCCGCTCCCCGACGCCACCCTGGACTCGATTCGGCGCACCGGGCTCGCCCTCAAGGGCCCGCTGACGACGCCGGTGGGCGGAGGCTACCGCTCGGTAAACGTGGCGCTGCGCCAGGAGTTCGAGCTGTACGCCAACGTGCGCCCGGTGAAGTCGCTCGTGCCCGGCGGCCGCTTTCCGGACGTGGATCTCGTGATCATTCGCGAGAACACCGAGGGGTTGTACGTCGGATACGATCGGACGTTCAAGGTGGGCGGCGACCCCAGGGCGCTGGCGCAGGCGATGTCGGTGATGACGCGGGACGGCTGCCGGCGGGTGGCGCGGTACGCGTTCGAGTACGCCAAGCGGCACGGGCGCAAGAAGGTGACCGTCGTGCACAAGGCGAACATCCTCAAGGCGACGTCCGGATTGTTCCTCGAGACGGCGCAGATGATCGCCCGGGAGTACGCCGGGCAGATCGCCTCGGACGATCGGATCGTCGACAACGCGGCGATGCAGCTGGTGATCAATCCCGCGCAGTTCGACGTGATCGTCACGACCAATCTGTTCGGCGACATTCTGTCGGACGAGGCGTCGGGCCTCGTGGGCGGGCTGGGGCTCGCGCCCGGGGCGAACATCGGGGAGCACGCCGCGATCTTCGAGGCGGTGCACGGCTCGGCTCCCGACATCGCGGGGCAGGGGATCGCGAACCCCTCGGCCCACATGCTCGCCGCCGCGATGATGCTCGACCACGTGGGCGAGCTCCAAGCCGCGGCCCGGTTGCGCCGGGCGCTCGAGACCGCGCTAGTGAAGGACAACGTACGGCCCAAGGATCTGGGGGGCAGTGCTTCGACCACTGAGTTCGCCCGGGCTGTGGCCCGCCGGATCTAGCAACCCCTGCGCCCGGTGCGGCCAGGCGACCGCCGGGATCGCCCCGGGAGATATGTGCGCTACGTGTACGAGAGACGTCGCGAGAAAGGCGTCACGGGTGGGGCGTCTCGTGGCGATCGTGACCACCCTCGCGTTGGCGGGGTATCTCACGCTCACGCTCCGGTCCGTTGCGCCGGCGTCGCAGGCCACCGCTCGAACCGTGGGTGCGGCGACGGCGGTCGCCTGGTACCTGTTGACCTTTCGCATCCTGCAGAGGATCGCGTTCGAATGGTTAAAGACGCGTCGTCCGTGATCCGTCATCAGTCATCCGTGGGGTCCATGCTCGGGGCTCTCGTGGTGCTGTTCGGATCGCCGCTTGCCGGGCAGACGTCTCTTTCCATTTATAGCGACGGTCGCGTCGTGGTGCGCCGCTCCCTGCCTCAGCCGCTCGAGAAGGGCCGCAACACCCTGACGTTGAAGCTCGACGCACTCGATCCCGCGACCCTGTTCTCTCCGGACACGGCGGTGGCGCTCGTGTCCGCGATCCTGCGTCCCGCAACCGACCAGGCGGCTGCGCTGGCGCGGGCCGTCGGGCAGACGCTTGCATTCGTCCGGACGCGGGAGACAGGCGGGGCGGACACGGTGCATGCGACGGTGATCCGTGCCGATCCGCCGCAATTCCGGCTCGCCGACGGCCGGTTCCTGCTCTCCCAGCCCGGGGAGCCGCTTTTCTCGGCGGACCAGGTGCGCACCGCGCCCGAAGTCGCCGTGACCCTCGAAGCGGCGCGCGCCCGGTCGCGTACCGAGATCGCGTGGGTGGCCGAAGCAGCGGCAGGGTGGGAGGCCGTGTATCAGGTGCTGCTGGCGAGCGGTCGCTGTCGGGTTTCGGGGAGCGCGATCCTTAGGTCGCAGACGCTCCGGGTCGACACGGCGGAAGTGCAGCTCGTGGCGGGATCGATCAACCGCGCAGCTGCTGCCCCGGGCCCGCGGGCCCAGTTCTCCCTCCGGGGCGCCGTAAAGGCTGCGATGGAGGAAGCCCCGGCCGCGCCGAGCGAAGAAGCGGTAGGTGAGACGCACGTGTATCTGCTGCCGACTCGCCTCACCCTCGAGCCCGCGACGGCGGTCACGACCGCGCTGTTCCCACCGGCAGCGACGCCGTACACGCAGGAGTACGTCGTCCCGGGAGTCCTCCCCTGGCGCGGCTTCTTGGGCCAGACGCCGGGCGAGCCGAATCGCGTGCCGGTGCAGGTGTGGTACACACTGAAACGGACGCGCGGAACGCCGTTCGGTGACCGCCCGCTGCCCGCCGGCACGGTGCAGCTGTACCAGGCCGACTCGAGCGGCCGGCTGCAGCTCGTGGGCGAAGCGTCGAGCGCGCACGCGGCACCCGGCCGGGACCTGCGGGTCCAGTCGGGAGACGCCTTCGACGTGACTGCCGAGCGGGTGCAGACGGACTACAATCAGGAGCAGCTGGCGCCGCCGAAGCGCGGGATGTCGCCGCGTCCGCGGATCACCGCCGCGTACCGGGTGACGATCGCGAACGCGAAACCCGACGTCGTGACCGTGGACGTACGCGAGGCGCGCTACGGCGTCTGGCGGGTGACCGAGAGCAGCGTGCCGCCCGAAAAGCTCTCCGCCACAGAGCTGCGGTTTCGCGTGCAGGTGCCGGCGAACGGCGACGCGACGCTCACCTACACCGTGCAGGCGGAGTCGTGACCGTCCAACTGTTGCACCTCTCCGATCCGCATTTCGGCGGGCTCGCGGAGCTCGACGAGATTGAGGCGCTCGAGCAGTTGATCCCGGACCTCCGCCCCGACGCGGTGGTGATCTCGGGCGACCTGTCGCAGCGCGCCCGGCACGGAGAGTTTCAGCGCGCGCGGGCCTTGCTGCGCGTCGCCGCCCGCACGGCGCCGGTGCACGTCATCCCCGGGAACCACGACGTGCAGTGGTGGCTGCGGCCGCTGGTTCCGTTCGGCAAGGCGGCGCTGTTCGCGAAGTACGCCCGGTATTTCGGCGCCGACCTGGCGCCCACGCTCACGTTGCCTGGCGCGGTGATCGCCGCGGCCCTCACGTCCCACGGCGTCGCGTGGGGATCGCTCACCATGCAGCCCCGCGACATGGCGGTGAAGGGGCACCTGCCGAAGCGGGAGGTGGAGCGGGTGCGCGCGCTGTTCGCCGCCGCGTCGCCGGAGCAGGCGCGCGTCTTGGTAGTGCATCACAACGTCTTGCGCGGCGACATCTCCGGCCGCATGGGACTGGCCCGCTGGCGCCAAGCGCAGCGTCGCATCGTAGCCTCGGGAGCGGAGGTGGTGCTGTGCGGGCACGACCATGAGGAAGGCGCCGAGGTACTCGAGGGCCGGGTCGTCGTCTCTACCGCCAGCACGCTGTGCCGACGCACCCGCGGCGGCCGCCCGGGTAGCTTCAACTTCGTGACGATCGAGCCCACGGCCGTCCACATCACGTTCTTCCGCTGGTCCGCGGAGCACGGCCGGTTCAACGCTTCGGACACCACCGCCTTCGCGCGGGGCGGGGGCGCAATGCCTCGGGCCCGGGACTCCCTGCCAGCGGGTCAGGTGGGATAGTTTTGAGGCCCCGGGCGATGCCCCGGGGTTTCTCACACCGACTTGAGGCTTCCATGGCACCCAAGTTCCAGGGCGTCGACTTCTACGACGTCGACGGCCTGCTGTCCGAGGAAGAGCGCGCCGTGCGCGATACCGTGCGCGCCTGGGTGGACGACAACCTCATCCCCATCATCGGGGAGCACTACGTCGAAGGGCGTTTTCCCATGCAGCTCGTGCCGCAAATGGCCGAGCTGGGGCTGTTCGGCGCCAACCTTCCCGAGGAGTACGGCTGCGCCGGCCTGAACAACGTCGCCTACGGGCTCATCATGCAGGAGCTCGAGCGGGGAGACTCGGGCGTGCGCTCATTCGCCTCGGTGCAGGGTGCGCTCGCCATGTATCCGATCTACGCGTTCGGGTCGGACGAGCAGAAGCGGCGGTGGCTTCCGAAAATGGCGTCCGGCGAGATCATCGGCTGCTTCGGGCTCACCGAGCCGGACTACGGCTCGAACCCCGGCGGGATGATCACGGTCGCGAAGGAGATCAAGGACGGCTGGCTGCTCAACGGCGCGAAGATGTGGATCACGAACGGCTCCACCGCCCAGCTCGCCGTCGTGTGGGCCAAGACCGGCAAGGTCGACGACGTGGACTCGATCCGGGGCTTCGTCGTCCCGACCGACACGAAGGGCTTCTCCGCCAAGGACCAGAAAGGCAAGCTCAGCCTGCGCGCCAGCGACACCAGCGAGCTGGTGCTCCAGGACGTGTGCGTACCGAAGGACGCCGTGCTCCCCAAGTCGGGTGGGCTCAAGTCACCGCTCATGTGCCTGACGCAGGCGCGCTACGGCATCGCGTGGGGCGCGGTGGGCGCCGCCATGGCGTGCTACGACGAGGCGGCGGGCTACGCCAAGAATCGTGTGATGTTCGACAAGCCGATCGGGGGCTTCCAGCTGCAGCAGGCGCGGCTCGCCGAGATGCTCACGGAGATCACCAAGGCGCAGCTGTTGTGCTTGCAGCTCGGCCGGCTCAAAGACCAGGGCAAGGCCACCCCGCAGCAAGTCTCACTCGCCAAGCGGAACAACGTGAACATCGCGACCGACGTGGCGCGCGAAGCACGCCGCCTGCTCGGAGCAAACGGGATTCTGGCGGAGTATCAGGCGATGCGCCACCTCGCGAACCTCGAGTCGGTGTACACCTACGAGGGGACGCACGATATCCACACGCTGATCTTGGGGCAGGAGATCACGGGGATGAATGCGTTCAACTGAACGCGGAAGTCGGAACGCGGAGCGCGGAACAGATGCCCCGCGTTTGCTCGTCGGCGCCGCCCTGCTCGCCCTGCTGCCCCCGCTCGCCGCCGCCCAACAGCCCGACTCCACTCACCCCGACACCCTCGCTCCCGTCGTCGTGACCGGCGTTCGGCTCCCCGCCGCGCCGGACATGGCGCGGGGGCTCACGGGCCGCAGCGCCACCCTGTCGACGGCCGAGCTGGATGCCCGCGGCGTGAGCACCCTGGCCGATGCGCTGGAGATGCTGCCCGGCGTCACGGCGGCGGACGAGCTCGGCACGCCCGCACAGCTCGACGTGACGCTGCGCGGCTTTCAGGTGTCGCCCACGATCGGACTGCCGCAGGGTGTCACGGTGTACGTGGACGGCGTGCGGGTGAACGAGCCGGACGCCAACGAGGTCAACTTCGACCTGCTGCCGCTCGAGGACGTGGAACGGGTCGACGTCTCGTACGGGCCGTCGGTGCTGCTGGGGCGCAACTCGCTCGGCGCGGCGGTGAACCTCGTGACTCGACGCGGCAGCACGCCGGCGGCGCGCGAGGTCGAGGTGTCAGGCGGGAGCTACGGTCGCTACGAGGTGAAGCTCAACGCCGGCGACCGGCCGGGCGGGGGCCGGTGGGATTACTACGTGGGCGTGCGCTACGAGCGCAACGCTGGCTGGCGTCAAGCCACGCCCAGCCGCCTCGCGACCGCGTTCGCCAAGCTCGGCATGGTCGCGGGCGGCTGGAACGCGACGCTCAGCTACTCCGGCGCAGACAACCGCATTTCCCAGGCTGGAAGCCTTCCCGAGAACGTGGCCGCCACGAGGCCCGACAGCAACTTCACGAGCGGCGATTATTTCGCGCCGCGGTCCCACCTGCTGACCCTCAATGCGCAGCGCACCCTGGGCCCCGCCCAGCTCTCCATGAACGCCTTCGGCCGCTCCCTCGAGACCGACCAGTTCAACGTGAACGCCGCTCCCCCGGACTCGCGCCAGCGCAATCACGAGCGCATCGCGGGCGGCGCATCGCAGCTCGCGGGCCGGACGCTCGTAGGCGGCCGCGCGCTGCGCTGGTTCGGCGGTCTCGACGGCCAATACTCGCACACGCTCGTGGGACTGCACGCCGTGCGACCCGGGCAGCCGGATTCGCTCACCGACTCGGTGCGCGCCAACGAGCTCGACCTCGGCGCGTTCGCCGGCGTCAGCTGGGACGTGGCGCCGGCCGTCGTCGCCACAGTCGTCGGCCGCTATGACTACGTCCACCTGCCGTACGAAGACCTGCTCGATCCCACCCAGAACGGGCTCAACGTGTTCCGGCGCCTCAGCCCGCGGGCCGCCGTGTCGTGGACCGGCGCCGCGGGACACGCGGTGTACGCGTCGTGGAGCGCGGGGTTTCGAACACCGGCACTGGTCGAGATCGCGTGCAGCGATCCCACCGCGGCGTGCCCCCTGCCGTTCGCGCTCGGACCCGATCCCGCGCTCCGGCCCGTGATCGCCACGACGTACGAGCTGGGGTGGCAATATCGCCCGTCGGTCCGCGAGGGCGTGACCTTGGGCGCCGACCTGTATCGCAGCGACGTGCGCGACGACATTTTCTTCGTCGCGCCCACCGCGACGACGGGCTACTTCCAGAATATCGGGGCGACGCGGCGCGAGGGACTCGAGGCATCGCTGACGTGGAGCGGGCGCTCGGGCCTCGGCCTGTACGGAAATTACGGCTACACCGTTGCTTCGTTCCGCACGACGGCCGTGCTGGCAACCGGACGGCCTCCGGGCAACGAGACCGTCACGCCGGGCGACCGCATCCCGATGATCCCGGCGCATCGCGCCAATGCGGGAATCTCACTCCCGTTGGCGCGCGAGCGGGTGCGCGCGCGGCTCGATGCCCGCTATGTGGGGCCGCAGTATCTGCGGGGCGACGAAGCGAACGCGGAGCGCCGCTTACCGGACTACACCGTGGCCGATGCCGCGCTCGAGGCGAGCTTCGGGCGCTACGAGGTCCGGGTCGCGGTTCCCAACGTGTTTCATCATTCGCACGTGACGTTCGGCACGTTCGCCGCGAATCCCACCATCTCCGGCAATCCGGTGCAGCGATTCGTGACGCCGGGGATGCCGCGGCATCTGCTGGTGAGCGGGAGCGCGGAGTTCTGAATCCATCATCCGTGATCCGTCATCCGTAACAAGAGCCTGCCCGTTGCGGGCAGTTCGCTCCCGGGTTTCCTTTCCTGCGCCTCCCCATCACCCTGGGATGATGGATAACGGATGACCGCATGAAAATCGCCGTCTGCATCAAGCGCGTCCCCGACTCCGAGACGCGCGTCAAGATCGCCCCTGACGGCAAGTCGATCGACGAAGCCGGCGTGAAGTTCATCCTCAATCCCTACGATGAGTTCGCCGTCGAGGAGGCACTGCGCCAAAAGGAGCGAGCGGGGGGCCCGGGCGAAGTGGTCATCATCGCCCTCGGTCCCGCGGCGGCGCAGGAAACGATCCGCACGGCGCTCGCGATGGGCGCCGATCGTGGCATCCTGCTCGAGGCGCAGGGACTTCATCCGGATGGCCTGGAGACGGCGCGGGTGCTCGCCGCGGAGCTCACGGATGCCGGATTCGATCTGATTCTCTTCGGCAAGATGGCGATCGACGACTACAACCATCAGGTCGGCCCGATGGTGGCCGAGCTGCTCGACCTGCCGTGCGTGACGACGGTGGCGCACCTCGAGATCGGCGGCGGCAAAGGGACGGCGGAACGCGAGATCGAAGGCGGGGTGGAGGTAGTGGAATTTCCCGTGCCAGTGGTGCTCACCACCGACAAGGGCCTCAACGAGCCGCGCTATCCCGCCCTCAAGGGAATCATGGCGGCGAAGAAGAAGCCGCTCGAGGTCAAGCCGACCGCGCCGGGTCCAGGGGCGCTGGAGGTCCTCGCACTCACGCTGCCTCCCGAGCGAAGGGCGGGGAAGATCCTGGGCGAAGGCTCCGCGGCGGTTCCCGAGCTGGTCCGTCTGCTGCGCGAGGAAGCCAAGGTCCTTTGAGCGACGTGCTGGCGGTGCTCGAGCAGCGGGACGGCGCCCTTCGCAAAGTGTCCCCGGAGGTCGTGACCGGCGCCCGCCGGCTGGCCGACGCCCTCGGCGGTGGCAGCGCGGTGCACGCGCTGATTCTGGCCGGGGGAGGCGGGGCGGGAGTGGGGGCGGGAGCG
>DATEGE010000093.1:0-34193 GCA_035280265.1 Gemmatimonadales bacterium
CACGCACTGCGACCGCGAGCGTGGTCACCCGGTCGCCCCCACCCTTCCCCTGGCGCACTCGGATCTCGCCCCGCTCGAAGTCGATATCCTTCACCCGCAGCCGCAAACACTCGTGTAGGCGCAAACCGGATCCGTAGAGCAGCAGTGCCACTAGCCGCGGCACACCACGCAGCTCTCGCACTACGGCACCAACCTCGGCTCGAGTCAGAACGACCGGCAACCGCTGCGCTTCCTTCGCATGCACCACGCCATCGGCCGCAACCCGCAGCGGGCGACGCAACACGGCCTCGTAGAGAAACAGCAAGGCCGCCGTCGCCTGGTTCTGCGTCGAGGCGCTCACCCGGCCTCGCTCGGCCAGATAAGTCAAAAACGCCTGCACCTCCGGCTCGCCCATCGTCTCCGGATGCCGCCGCCCGTGAAAGACAACGTACCGCTTCACCCATGCGACGTAGGCTTGCTCGGTGCGCGGGCTGTAATGACGGAGCCGCACTGCGGCGCGCAGCCGGCCGAGCAAAGTCTTGGGCCCGGACGCCGCGCTTGGAGAGTCCACGCACATACCCTACTGAGAGAGGAAACCACCACAAGAGCGAAAAAGTGCGGAACCGCACTCACCTACGCTGGCCGATACACGCCCCACACCCCCCGCAGCACGTCGCTGATCTCGCCCACCGTCGCCCGCACCCGCACGGCGTCGAGGACCGGGTCCATCAGTGCCGACGAGGGATCGGTCGCCGAGGCTTGCAACGCCTCCAGCGCCCGCCTCACGGCTGCCGCGTCCCGCCTGCCGCGGCCCTCCGCCACTCGCCGCCGCTGCGCCGCCGCCAAAGCCGTGTAGTCGGGCGCCGCAATCGACGCCACCGCCTGATCGTCCTCGTACTCGTTCACCCCCACCACCACCTTTCCCCGCCCCTCGATCGCCCGCTGCTCAGCATACGCACTGCGGGCGATCGCGTCCTGATATACGCCCCGCTCGATCGCCCGCGCCGCACCGCCCGCCTGCTCGATCTCCCCCAGCAGCTCGCGCGCCTCGCGCTCCAGCCGATCGGTCAACGCCTCGACGTACCAGCTGCCGCCCGCGGGATCGACCGTCTCGGGCACCCCGGTCTCGTGCGCCAAGATCTGCTGAGTGCGCAGCGCCAGCGTCGCGCTCTGCGCCGTGGGTAACGCCAACGCCTCGTCATACGCGTTGGTGTGCAACGATTGCGTGCCGCCCAACACGGCGGCGAGCGCCTGAATCGCCACCCGCACTACGTTGTTCTTGGGCTGCTGCGCCGTGAGCGTCGAGCCCCCGGTCTGAGTATGAAACCGTAGGCGACACGCCGCGTCGCTCGCCTGGAACCGCTCTTTCATGAGCCGCGCCCAGAGCCGGCGCGCGGCGCGGAACTTCGCGACCTCCTCGAAGAGATCGGTGAACGCGGCAAAGAAGAACGTGAGACGCGGCGCGAACTCGTTCACGTCGAGTCCGGCGGCGACCGCGCGGCGCACGTACTCGAGACCGTTGGCGAAGGTGAACGCCACCTCTTGCGCCGCCGTCGCCCCCGCCTCGCGCATGTGATAGCCCGACACCGAAATCGGATTGAACGTCATGCGCTCGACGGCCACGAACCGGCACACGTCGATCGCGAGCCGCAACGACGGCCCGATCGGATAGATGTACGTGCCGCGCGCGATGAATTCCTTGAGGATGTCGTTCTGCACGGTCCCCTGCAGTCGTGCCCGCGCCACTCCCTGCTCCTCCCCCACCACGATGTACATGGCGAGCAGGATCGGCGCCGTGGCGTTGATCGTCATCGACGTGGACACCCGATCGAGCGGGATCCCCTGGAACAGCCGTCCGAGATCGTCGACTGTATCGATCGCGACTCCTGCCCGGCCGACCTCTCCCTCGGCCATGGGATGGTCGGAGTCGTAGCCCATCTGCGTGGGGAGATCGAAGGCGACGGAGAGACCGGTCTGGCCGGCGGCGAGGAGGTGACGAAACCGCGCATTCGTCTCCTCCGCGGTGCCGAAGCCGGCATACTGTCGCATCGTCCACAGCTTGCCACGGTACATGGTGGGGTGGACGCCGCGCGTGAACGGAAACTCCCCGGGGGAGCCGAGGTCGCGCGCCGCATCCCCCGTCCAATCCGCCGGCCCGTATACCGGCTTCCGCTCGGTCACTCGACTGCGACTGCCGCGCCGGCTTCGGCGCCGAGGATCCGCGCCGCAAACGCGACGTCGGCCTTGCTGCCGATGACGAGCGGCGTGTGCTGATGCAGACTCTCCGGAACGACGTCGAGGATCGCCCGGCAGCCGTCCGTCGCCTGGCCGCCGGCCTGCTCCACCACGAACGCGAGCGGCGCCGCCTCGTACAGCAGGCGCAGCTTGCCCCGGGGATAGTTGGTGGCCGCGGGATAGAGGAACACGCCGCCCGAGATGAGGTTGCGATGAAAGTCGGCGACGAGCGAGCCGATGTAGCGGGCGTTCTTGGGTTGGATGTTCCCTTCTCCCTTCTTGAACGCCGCCACCACGCGCTGCACCGGGGGGCTCCACCGGTCCCAATTGCTTTCGTTCACGCTGTAGTAGCGGCCCACCGGCGGGGTCGTTATGTCGGGATGCGACAGCAGAAACTCGCCGATGGTGGGATCGAGGGTAAAGCCGTGCACCCCCTGCCCCGTCGTGTACACGAGCATCGTGCTCGAGCCGTACAGGATGTACCCCGCGGCCACCTGCTTCCTGCCCAGCTGCAAACAGTCCGTGATGCCTGCGGGACCGGTCCGCTTGCTGACGCGCTTGTGGATCGAGAAGATGGTGCCGATCGACACGTTCACGTCGATGTTGGTGGAGCCGTCGAGCGGGTCGTACAACACGACGTACTTGCCGGCGGGCTTGCCCGTGGGCACGGGCACCGGCGCTTCGTCTTCTTCCGACGCGGTGACGCACACGCGACCGGTGTGCTGCACGCTGTTCCGCACCGCGTCGTTCGCGAACAGGTCGAGCTTCTGCTGCAGGTCGCCCGAGACGTTCACCGCTCCCCCGGCGGAGCCGAGGATGTCGGAGAGGCCCGCGCGCCGCACGTGCCGCGAGATGATCTTCGCGGCCAGGCACATGTCGTACAGCAGGTTGGACAGCTCGCCCGTCGCCTCCGGGTGCAGCCGCTCCTGATCCAGGATGAACCGCTCAATCGTGATTATCTCGGACCCGCGCACTATGACCATCCGTGGAGAAAGTGATCGTGCCGCTTGCATCCGTCCGGTACAGCGTGATGCCGTGTCGCAATAGCCGCGCCACCACCTCCGCCGCAGGGTGGCCGTAATGGTTGTGACGCCCCGCGCTGATCACCGCCTCGTGCGGCGCCAGCTCGTCGAGCCACGCGTCCGAGGTGGCCGTCCTCGACCCGTGATGGCCTACCTTGAGCAGCTCCACCGGCCCCACCTGGCCCGCCAGCTGGGCTTCGACGGGGAGGCCGGCGTCCGCCTGGAACAGCAACCGCTCCTCGCCGTACGTCACCCGCAACACCACGCCGTGATCGTTCACATCGAGCGGCAGCTGCATCCACACCGAGTCGGGGCTCAACACCTCGAGCAATACACTGTCTACCTCTACGCGGTCCCCCGCGCGCGCCGCATGCCAGCGCGCCCCCGACGCCTCGACCGCCGCGAGGAACTCGAGATAGAGCGGCCGGCCCAACGGCTCTCCTGGCTCGAGCACGAGATCGGGGTGAAACGCCTCCACCACCGCCGGGAGACCGCCCAGATGATCGGCGTCGCCGTGGGTCGCCACCACCACAGAGAGCGCGCCCGCGCCGTGACGCCGCAGGAACGGGATGACGACGCGCCGGCCGGCATCGTTTCCGGGAAGGCGTGGGCCGCCGTCGATCTCAATCCATCGGCCGTGCGGCGTACGCAATAACGCCGCGTCTCCTTGCCCGACGTCGAGAAAAAATACCGCCAAGCAATGGCAGGCGTCGAGGGCGACGACGTCACGGAAGGTCGTCGCGATGAAAACCGTAGCCGCGAACGCGATGCGGGCTCCGATCACCCAGGGCCGCCGCGGCGAATGCCACAGCCACCACGCGACCGCCGTCACACCCGCCCACAGCGCCGCCGCCTGCCAGCCCGCGATCATCACCACGTGGCCGCCCGGCACCTGCGCGGCCCACTGCGCCACGAGATCGAGCAGCGCGAGGGCGAGCCCCGATCCCGCCGCGACCAGCTGCGCGACGGCCGCGCTGATCCAGGAGAGCAGCAACGCCAACGCGAGCCCCGGCACCGCGACCGCGCCGAGCGGGATGGCGACGAGATTCGCGAGCACGCCGATCGGCGCGACGGTGCCGAACGCCCAGGCGCTGACCGGGGCCGTGACGAGCGTGGCCGCGAGTGACGGCGCCACGAGCCGGACGACGAGGTGGCGGCCCCGAAACACCCGCTCAGCCCATATCACCGCGCCCATCGCCGCCACCGAGAGCCAGGCGCCGACCGCCTGCACCGCCCACGGATCCACCAGCACGACGAGCAGCGCCGCCAGCGCCAGCGTGCCCGCCGGCGCCACCACGCGCTGTCGCAGGCGAGCGACGTCCGCGAGCACCAGCATCACCACCGCGCGCACCGCCGGGGGTGGAACCCCGATGAGCCACAGATACAGCCCCAACGAAAGCGCGGCGGCCGCCATGCGCATGCGCGGCGGCAGGCCAAGCTTCGCCAGGATCAGCGCGAGCCAGGCAGCGAGAAACCCGACGTGCAGCCCCGAGATCGAGAGGATGTGAGCCAGCCCCGACCGGGCGTAACGCTCACGCACGGCGGCATCGAGCTCCACGCGCGGCGCGAACACCAACGCGTCCACGAGCGGCGCCCGGCTTCCGAACAGCGCGGCGGTGCGCGCCGCCAGCCGATCGCGCACCGCACCACGCCCACGCGGCGCGCGATCGAGTGGCAGCATCCGTCGCACCACCAGCACGCCGCGATCGACGGATCCGACCCAGCGACCCGCGACCACCCACGTGGTGCCGCCGCGCGCCGCGGTTTGCTGGGGCCAGCGGAGCCGTACCGCGCCGCCACACAGCCCGGGAACGACGTCCGCTTCGACCACGCCGCCAGTATCGGCCACGGGATCGGCCAGACGCACCGTGGCCGCCTTACTGCTCCCCGCTCCCTGCTCCCCGCTCCCTGCGCGCTGCTCCCTGCTCCATTTTCCCGCACACGTCGCCGCCCGCTCGCGCGTCGCGGCCATCCCCCACACGAGACCCGCGACGCCCATGATGCCGAGCGCGGCGCCGAGCGGCGCCCGGCGGGAGAGCACCAAAGCTCCGACGAGCACGGGCGCAACCACGCACCACTCACCACGTACCAGGAACGGCTGGAGGCCGCTCCATAGGCCCGCAGTGAAAGCGATTGTGAGGAAGAGGATCGGCGGCCGCACGGGGGGCCGGGGGCCGCCTAACGAGCTACAAGAGCTGCACCGACTTGGCCCCACAGCGCGGCGCGAGCCCCACGCGACGGAACCCGTCGAGCAGCGCCACGTCGAGCCTGGCCTTCTCCTGATCGCTGTCGAGCTTGAGCTCTATCAGCACCTCGCCCTGCGGGGTCGACACGTAGTTGGGCGACAGGCGATTGAGCGCGAACACGAGAACGTCGCCGCGACAAGTCTCGCAGCCGCAAAACCGCGGCAGCTGGGGACGCAGCTTCTCGTACTCCCGCTGCAGCACCTCGTACGTCACATTCGTCACCCCACGACGGCCAGCTCCTGCCCCTGCCCCAGCGGGCAAGCCGTGAAGGTCGAGCCTGTCGTCCCGGTGAACCGGACCGTGTGGTATTCGCCGATCCATGCGTCGGGCCCCCCCAGAAGCGCCACCTTGTTGGTGCGGGTGCGTCCTTGGAGCGAGTCGCCCCGCTTGGCGCGGCCTTCGACGAGCACCTCGTGGGTGGTGCCCACGAGCCCCACGTTCTTGCGGCGGGCGGTGGCGCGCACCAGCGCGATGAGCCGCTCCAGCCGCTCCCCCGCCACGTCGTCCGGCACGGCGTCCTTGAGGCGCGTAGCGGGCGTCCCTTCGCGCGGCGAGAACTTGAAGGTGTAAGCGTCGTCGAAGCCCACCAGCTCGACCAGTGACAGCGTCTCCTGGAAGTCGCTCTCGGTCTCGCCCGGGAACCCCACGATGATGTCGGTCGTGAGGGCGATCCCGGGCACCCCAGCCCGCAGCGCCGCGACCACCGCGAGGTAGCGCTCGCGATCGTAGCGCCGCAGCATCCGTTTGAGCACCCGCGAGCTGCCGCTCTGCACCGGCAGGTGCACGTGCTCGCACACGGCGGGCGTCTCCGCCATGGCGGCCACCACCCGGTCGGTGAAGTCCGTGGGATAAGGCGACGTGAACCGCAGGCGCCGTACGCCCGGCACCGCTCCGACCGCCCGCAGCAGATCGGCGAAATCGTGCGTGCCGTCGTGATAGCTGTTGACCGTCTGGCCAAGGAGCGTCACCTCCGTGGTCCCCCCCCCCGCGGCGAGGCCCGTCACCTCGCGCACCACGTCGGCCAATTTGCGGCTCCGCTCCGGCCCGCGCGTCATCGGAACAATGCAGAAGGTGCACCGATAATCGCAGCCACGTTGCACCGTCACATAGGCCGAGACCAGCGTGTCCCGCTGGGGCGGCACGTCTTCGTAGTGCTCCCAGTGCCGGAACTCGACGTCGGCCGCTCGCTCCCCACCGCGCGCCCGCGCGATCAACTCCGGGAGCCCGCGGTAGCCGTCGGGCCCGACCACCAGATCGACCTGTGGGACTCGCTCGAGCAGCCGCGCGCCCAGCCGCTGCGCCATGCATCCCACCACCCCCAGCACGACTGCCCCCCCCGGCCGCTTGTAGCCCTTCAGCTCGCCCATGCGCGACAGCACCCGCTGCTCGGCGTGGTCGCGCACCGCGCAGGTGTTCACGAGCAGCACGTCCGCCTGGGCGGGATCGTCGGTGCGGACGTATCCCTCCCGTCCCAGCACACCGAGCATCAGCTCGGAGTCCGAGACGTTCATCTGACAGCCGTAGGTCTCGATGTAAATGCGCGGCATGCTAGCGAACCGTCACCTCGAAGCGGGAGCGCCCGTCCCACTCTGCGACTGGAAGATAGACGGAGAGATAGTCCTCCGTCAGCACCTCGACTTCGCCCGTCCCGCGCCCCGTGACGACCCCGTCCGCTCGCTGCCCCAACCGCCCTGCGCGGTGCGCCTGCGCCTTCGCCTCGCCTCGGTCGCGCAGCTCCGCGGCGCGTTGCCGGATCACCGCCGGCGCCACGATGCCGGGGAGGCGGGCCGCCGCCACGCCGGGACGCTCGCTGTAGGGGAACACGTGCAGGTAGGTGAAGGGCAGCGCGTCCACCAGCTCGAGCGTGGCGCCATGGTCCGCGTCCGCCTCGCCCGGGAATCCCGCGATGATGTCGGCGCCCAACCCGAACACCGGCAGCCGCTCCGCCAGCCACTCGATGCGCGCCCGGTAAGAGTCCGCCGTGTACCAGTGCCGCCCCATGCGCCGCAGCACCCGGTTCGATCCCGATTGCAATGGCGCGTGGAGATGAGCCGCGAGGTGACGCGGCGCCTCGAGCAACAGGCGCGCGATCGTATCGTCCACCTCGGTGGCTTCGATCGAGGAGAGCCGAAAGCGGGGGGCGGGCACGGCAGTGATAAGCGCGCGGAGGAGCTCACCCAGGGAGCGGAGTGGACTGCTCCCGGCTCCCTGCCCCCTATCTTGCCCATACGTCCCGATATGCACACCGGTCAACACGATCTCGGAGTGGTAGTGGGCCAGCGCCCGAGCCTCTTCCAGCAGCTCGGCAAGCGGCCGCGAGCGATTCGCCCCCCGCGCCAGGGTAGTCGCGCAGAAGGTGCAGTGCTCGTCGCAGCCGTCCTGGATCTTGAGCCAGCCGCGGGCGTTGGCCGGGAAGCGGCGCAGCACGGCATCGACCCGCGGATGGCTGAACCCGGCCGCGGAGAGCACCGCCCGAGGATCCGCGCCCCCCACCACGGCGCGCACCGATGGCAGCGCCGCGAGGCGACCGTCGTCCAGCGCTGCCGCACATCCCATCACCACCGTGCGGAGCGTCGGATGGTCGCGGGCGCAGCGCCGCACCAGGCGCCGCAGCTTGGCCTCGCTTTCCGCGGTCACGGTGCAGGAGTTCACGACGGCGACGTCGGCGGCGGCGGGATCGGCCACGACCACCGCGCCCTGATCGGCGAACGCCTGACGGACCAGCTCCGTGTCGTACTGGTTCGCCTTGCAGCCGAAGGTGTGGAAGTAGACGTTCACGGCCGCACGGTGAGGCCGACGAGCACCGTCCACACGCGCTCGGTGAGACCGCCGCCCCGGCGCTGGAGGCGCTCGATGCCGAGGTCGAGCAGCGCCCGGCCCTGCGCGAAGGCGCGGCCCACGCCCGCGGCGGCGGCGAACTCGGTGGGCGCGGTGCTCCCGGGTCCGAACGGCATCTGCCCGCCGCGCGCCCCCAGGCGGAACTGCAGCGTGGGGAAGCCGAATTCCGCTCCTCCGGACCAGCTCAACGTGTTGAAGGCCCCGGCTCCGGCGTGGGACCAGGAGCGCCACGCCACCGAGCTCGCGAACTGGACCCGGGTGCTCGGCGCGATCACGATTCCCCCGCCCAGCATGTGCGGGAGGTCGGTCTCGGCGGTCACGGTATCGGCCGCCCGCGCGCGCAGCCGGTTGTCGCTGCGCGCCCAACCGGCGAGCGCCAGTCCGGGTGCGATGTCGATGCGCACACTACCCGACACCCCGAACCCGTCGTAGCTCACCTCGCCGACCTGCTGGATCACGGTGAACGTCGAGTCGTCGAAGTGGCGTTGGGCCACCTCGCGCGTCGAGCCCGCCAGGAGGTGCGCCCCGGCGCCGATCGCGATGTGGCGCGACACACGACTCGCCACCGCCAGCCGCAGATCCGAGATGCTCCCGTCGCTCACCAGCTCATCGTTGTAACGCTCCAAATTGCCGCGCAGCACCGCGGAATCGCGCAGCGTCACGGCCCACGTCCGGTCGAGGTAGGTGGAGAAGCCAGCCGTCACGGCAAACCGCGACGACACCGGCCCGGCGACGAGCATCACCGGAAACCGCGTGGCGCGGAGCGCCGTGGTCGCACCGCCGATCTCCGCCTCGCGGTAGGACGCGCCGGCGGCCGCCGTCGCCGTGAGCCGTCCGACGTCGGCGATCGACGCTTCCATGAGCGGCGACATCGGGTCGAACGGAGCGAACGCACCACCCGTCGAGCGCGCCCGCACCGATTCCCATCGGCCCGGTGTGCCGAGGCCGCGAATGCCGAATTGGGAGTCTTGAGCGGCTAGACGGTCAGGCGGATGGACGGCGAGCAGCGTCGCGGCAAGCGTCATTCCTCTAACCGTCCACCCGTCTAACCGACTGACCATCCTCATTGCTTCCCAAACGGAAAGCGCCGCACGAACGTCACCCGCAACGCAGGCCGGTACGGCTGCGCACTCGACGGATAGAACCGCGCCTCGGCGAACGTTTGTCCCTCCGTGCGGGACCGCAGCAAGATAGTGGTCGGGGCGGTGGTGTCGCTGGCCCAGAGCTGAAGCATGGTCGTTACCTCGATGGCGACCGTGTCGCGCCGGCCGGGATGGATGACGGCCGTGTCGACCACTCGCAAGTCCAAGGGTGACTTGGCCCCGAAGTCCGCGAGCACCGGGCGCGCCTCGAGCACGAAGGAATCGGGGGGCGCACCCTGCACCGCCGCCGCGGACACGAGGATGAGCGTGCCGCGGATCACCTGGGACGAGTCCCGGATGGCGCGTGGCAAGGTCACGCGCAGCAGGCTCCGGGCCGACGGCACGCCTCCCACGGCGAGCGTCGAATCGATCGGAAGCGCGGGGGGGTTGAACACGAAGTTCGAGAACGTCTCATTCAACACGCCCGACTTGCGCGCCACCGTCACGCCGAGTGAATCCACGCGCAGGTACCACTGGATCGACGCCAACTTGGAGAGCGCGATGCTCGCCAGCGAGTCCGCGCTGACGCGCACGCCGTAGGCCACCTTGCCCGAGTCGCTCGCGACGTAGCGGGCGGCGGCCGTATCGAGCTTGAGGGACAACGTCGCGATGTGGGTGGTCGTGTCCACCACCATGCTGTCCCCCGTGATCGGGTCCTTGTGCCCCGCCTGGGCGAACAGCGTGTCCACGTTGATGGTCCGCACCAGCGAGTCGGTGAAGGGTCCAGTCAGGTCGGCGAAGCTGGTGGTCGAGTCGATCGTGATCGGCAGCCGGAACAGCCGCAACGTGAGATTATGGACCGCGGTGTCCCGCCGCACCACCACCAGCTGAAGGCGCGCCGAATCGGCGCCGAGAATCGGCCCCGTGGACGTGTCGGTGGTGCTGATGGAGAGGCGCGGACCGAGGCCGGGGATGCGGAAGATCGGCCGGCTGTCGACGAAGCCCGGAAGATCGGCCGCGAGCGCCACGGGCGAGCCGAGGGACGTCACATACCCACGAAACGCCGAGTCCCGGGAGATGTTGGCGGCGAGCAGGCTGTCCACCACGACGATCTGGCCGGAGGGGCAGAACTCCGGGCAGTGGCCGGGCGCGGCCACCTGCTCCACGCAGGCGGCGACGACGAGCGCGGCGCCGATCGCGCAGAGACGGCGCTGCTTCATTTGCCGAGCGTCGCTTTCGCGAACGCGTCGGGCAAGAGGTCGCGCAGCACCCAACGCCGCTCCGTCTTCGGACCCACGGCGATCACCTCGAGGTCGAGCCCGAACTCGGCGAGCAACTGACGGCACGCCCCGCACGGTGACGCGGGCGGATCGACGTCGGTGGCGACCACGATGCGACTGAACCCGCGCGCGCCATCCGCCACCGCCGCCCCGATCGCCATCCGCTCGGCGCAGATCGTGAGCCCGTACGATGCGCTCTCCACATTGGTTCCCACGAACACGCGCCCGTCGGCCGCCTCGAGCGCCGCCCCCACGCGAAACTTGCTGTAGGGACAGTACGCGTGCCGCTGCACCTCGCGCGCCCGGCGCACCAGCTCCGCGCTCACGCCTGCACGCTCGAGAGGAACGACCTGCCCGCCGCGAGCGCGCCGACCCCGAAGTATTCGGCTACCGTGGCCCCCATATCCGCGAACGTGCGCCGCTCACCCAGCGCCGCCGCCCGCACCCGTGGACCGAGCACCAGAATCGGCACCGCCTCCCGCGAATGGTCCGTCGAGGGCGTCGTGGGATCGTTCCCGTGATCGGCAGTCAGGATGATCAGATCGTCTCCCCGCACACGAGACTGAAGCCGCGGGAGCCAAGCATCCAGCTCTCGCAATCCTTCATAGAACCCCGCGACGTCGTTGCGGTGCCCCCAGCTCTGGTCGAACTCGATCACATTCACGAAAATGAACCCCGCGTCCGTCTCATCCAACGCACGCTCGATCAGACGGTACGCGTCCCGGTTGGTCGGCGTGTGCTCGCTCGCGATGTTCCGGCCGGCGAACAGGTCGTCCACCTTCCCAATTCCCACGCGCGGCACCCCTGCCGCCGCCAGCCGATCGAGCAGCGTTTCACCCACCGGCGGGATCGAAAAGTCCTTGCGCGCCGCCGTGCGCACGTACGCCCCCGGCTCGCCAGTGAAGGGGCGGGCGATCACCCGGCTCACCGCGTGCTCCCCCACCAACAGCTCGCGCGCCACCGCACACGCGCGATACAGCTCCGCGAGCGGCACCGTGGCGTCGTGCGCCGCCACCTGAAACACCGAATCCGCCGACGTGTAGACGATCCACTTCCCGGTGCGCTGATGCTCCGCCCCGAGCTCGGCGATGATCCGGGTGCCGGATGCCGCCTTGTTACCCAGCCATCCACGGCCCGTGCGACGCGCGAACTCGTCGAGCAGCTCACGTGGGAAGCCATCCGGATAAGTCCGAAACGGCTTCGCCAAGAGCACACCGCAGATTTCCCAGTGGCCGGTGGTGGAATCCTTGCCGGCGGAGGCCGGAATAGCGACGCCGTAAGCCGCCGTGGCGCTCACCCCGGGCGCAAGACCGGTGATGTCCCGGCACTTTCCTAATCCCAACCGCTCCAGATTGGGCAGCCGCAGCCCGCCCACCGCGCGCGCGACGTTGCCGAGCGTGTCCGAGCCCGCATCGCCGTACGCCGCGGTGTCGGGCGCCGGCCCGATGCCGAGCCCATCGAGCACGATGATCGCCGCCCGCTTCAATCGTAGATGCGGGGCAGCCGGGGACCGAGCCCCGTGAGATACTCGTGCGGCAGCGCGTTGCTCCAGGCCACGACCTGCCCCAGCGTGATGCTCGCGCCGTCCGCCGACCCGACCAACGTGGCCACGTCGCCCGGGCTGACCGGCGCGTCGCCCACGTCCACGAGCGTCAGATCCATCGTCACGCGCCCCACGACCGGCACCGACCGGCCGCGCAGCAGCACACGCGCTTCGCCGGACGCCGCCACCAAGCGACGCACGCCGTCAGCGTAGCCGATGCCGAGCGTGGCGATCGTCGTCTCGCGCGGAGCGGTCCACGTCGCGTTGTAGCTCACGCTCTCGCCCGCGCCCACCTGCCGCACCGCCACGACTCGTGCGCGCAGCGTGACCACCGGCTTGGCATCCGGATAGCCTTCGCCGGGCGAGCCGCCGTAGAGATAGATGCCCGGCCGCACCGCGTCGAACGCGAAGGTCGGGCCGCGCAGCGCCGCCGCGCTGTTCGCCACGTGCAAGACCGCGGGCCGTCGCGCCAGCCGCCCTATCGCCTGGCGGAACCGGTCCACCTGCGCTTCGGCGGAGCCGTCCCGGCGCTCCGCCGAGTGGAAGTGCGTGTAACACCCCTCGAGGTACGGCGTGTCGAGCAGGTCGGCGAGCGGCTCGATCTCGTCCCAGCGCACGCCGCTCCGCCCCATCCCGGTGTCGATCTCGAGGTGAAAGCCGCCACCCCGGGCGCCGCGAGCGATCCACGCGGCGATGTTGCGCGCGTCGCCCAGTGCGGGCGTCAACCGGTGCTCCTGATACAGGTCGAACAGATCGGCGCGGGCCGGCATGAACACCAGCACCGGACGCGTGATGCCCGCGGCGCGCAGCTCGGCGCCTTCGGCAATCGTGGCGACGCAGTACCCCAACGGGTCGACCGCCTCCAGCGCCCTGGATACGGCAACGGCTCCCATCCCGTACGCATCGGCCTTCACCACCGGGAGGAGCCGCGTGCCCGCCACCCGTGCGACGGTGCGAGCGTTTTCGACGACAGCCGCGAGGCTTACCTCGACCCACGCACGGGACTGACGCGCGCTGATGGACCCGTTCACAGGCGCGGGTATGATAACCGGGAAATCTAAGCGGGAAAAGGGGTTGGGGCGCGGATTATCGTTACGTATGTCTAAACGACAGAAGAGGGAGCAGGAAGCAGGGAGCAACGAGCAGGCGCCCCCGCTCGCACAAGCGTATCGCGTACAGGAACGCGCGGCCCGCGTTGGTTTCGACTGGCCGGACGCGCGCGGTCCGATCGAGAAGGTGACGGAAGAGCTGCGCGAGCTGGAGGACGAGCTGCTGGAGGCGGGAGGCGAGACGCGGGATGCGTTTGCGGACGAGGTGGGCGACCTGCTCTTCGCGGTCGTGAATCTCGCGCGCAAGTTGGACATCGACCCGGGCGCCGCGCTCGCGCAGGCGACGGGCAAGTTCGAGCGACGCTTCGAGCAGGTGAAACAGCTGGCCCGGGCGCGGGGGTTGAAGATCGGGAAGGCGAGCCTGGAGCAGCTGGACCGGCTGTGGGACGAGGTGAAAGCCTCAGGGCCATAGCTTGTAGAGCGTGCGCGGGAAGGCGATCGCCTCGCGGATGTGCGGGATGCCACAGATCCACGCGACCGTGCGCTCCACGCCGAGCCCGAAGCCGGAGTGCACGAAGGTGCCGTACTTTCGAAGATCGAGGTACCAACTGTAGGCTGCTTCGGGCAACTTCTCTTCGCGAATGCGCCGCAACAGTTTGTCGTACTCGTCTTCCCGCTGGCTGCCGCCGATGATCTCGCCGTACCCCTCGGGCGCGAGCATGTCGTTGTTCAAGACGGTGCGCGGATCCGCCGGGTTCTCCTTCATATAGAAGGCCTTCACCGCCTTGGGGTAGTTGAATACCAGCACCGGGCGGTCGTACTGCTTTGCCAACAGCGTCTCCGCTTCCCCCCCGAGATCCTGGCCCCACTCGATCTCCGTGCCGAGCGCCTTGAGCTCGGTCACCGCGTCGGTGTAGGAGATGCGCGGGAACGGCGGCTGCACCGCCGCGAGCGGCTTCACGTCGCGCTCCAGCTCGGCGAGCTCCGTCGGGCGACGCTCGAGGCAACGGCCCACGATGTAACAGACGAAATCCTGCTGCAGCGCCATGTTCGCGTCGGAATCATTCCAGGCGACCTCGGGCTCCACCATCCAGAACTCGGTCAGGTGACGGCGCGTCTTGGACTTCTCGGCGCGGAACGTGGGTCCGAAGCAGTACACCTTGCCGAGCGCCGCCGCCGCGGCTTCCACGTACAGCTGGCCGGTTTGCGCCAGATACGCGGTGCCGAGGTCGAAGTACTCGGTCGCGAACAGATTCCCGGCCGCCTCGCCGATGGCGCCCGTGAGGATCGGGGTGTCCACCAGCACGAAGTGTCGCTCGTAAAAGAAGTCGCGGATCGCCTGGACCACCTCGTGGCGCACCCGCGCGATCGCCACCTGGCGGCGGCTGCGCAGCCACAGGTGGCGGTGCTCGAACAGAAACGCGGTGCCGTGCTCTTTGGGGGTGATCGGGAAATCGTGGCTCGGGCCGAGCACGCGCAGGTCGGTGGCGGTCAGCTCCACCCCGCCGGGGGCGCGCGCATCGCTCCGCACCGTCCCGGTCACCTCCACCGATGTCTCCTGCGTCAACGTCTCGAACGCTCCCCAGGCCCGCTCGGGAACGTCCTTCTTCGAGAGCACCACCTGCACGTATCCCGTCCCATCGCGCAGCGCGATGAACGCGATCTTCCCCGACGAGCGCGTCGTGGTCACCCAGCCGCGGGTGAGAACCGTTTGGCCGACGACCTGCGGCAATTCTTCGATCCGATGGAATTCCGGCATTGGGGCGGTAGACTAGCGGCGAAACGCGGAACGCGGAAGTGGGAACGCGGAACCGGGATGACCGTTCCGCGTTCCGAGCTCCGCGTTTCCCTCATCCAACTCTGAACAGCTCAAACCCCCGCTCGTATCGCGCCACGATCCGCTCCCGGTACGCGGCGTGTTGCGGCAACACCAGTGTCGGGTCCTGGGCGATGATCTGGCCCGCGGCCCGGCGCGCCGCTTCGAGCAGCGGCAGATCGGTGGCGAAGTTCGCGTACTTGAGCGCTACGCCGCCCGATTGTCGCGCCCCGGCGAGCACGCCCATGCCCCGCTCCTGAAGATCGAGCTCCGCGATCTTGAAGCCGTCGGTGGTCTCGGTGAAGGCCTGCAGCCGGGCAGTCGCCTCGCGGACGTCGGAGAGCAGGATGCAATGACTCGCCGCCGCCCCACGCCCCACGCGTCCGCGCAGCTGGTGCAGCTGCGCCAACCCGAACCGCTCCGCGTGCTCGATCACCATCACCGTGGCGTTGGGGACGTCGATACCCACCTCCACCACGGTGGTCGCGACCAGCACGTGCACGTTGCCGTCGCGGAACGCCCGCATCGTGGCGTCGCGCTCCTCCGGCTTGAGCCGGCCGTGCACCAGACCGACCGTCAGCTCTGGATACAACTTCGCGAGGCGGCCGGCCATGGTGGTGGCGGCCTTCAAGTCGGCGCGCTCCGATTCGTCGATCACGGGATAGATCACGTACGCCTGCCGGCCCGCGGCGCATTCACTGCGAATGAATTCGTAGATCTTGTGACGCGCCGCCTCCGTCCGCAGTGCCGTCTTCACGCTGCCGCGCCCTGGCGGCCGCTCGCGCAGCTCGGTGACGTCGAGATCGCCGTACAACGTCAGCGCCAGCGACCGCGGAATCGGCGTGGCGGTGAGCAAGAGCACGTCGGGCGCGTCGCCCTTCTCCACGAGCGCGGCGCGCTGCTCCACCCCGAAGCGGTGCTGCTCGTCGATCACGGCGAGGCCGAGCCGGTGAAACCGCACCGACTCCTGGATCAGGGCGTGCGTCCCGACCACCAGGCGCGAGGCGCCGCCCGCGATGCGCTCGCGGGCGGCCGCCTTCTCCATGGCCGTGAGCCGCCCGATCAGGAGGTCCGGCTCGAGCGCGAGCGCCGCGAGCAGCCGGGTGAGCGTCGCCACGTGCTGCTCGGCCAGCAGCTCGGTGGGCGCCATAATCGCGGCCTGAAAGTCGTTCTCCACCGCGAGCAGCATCGCGAACAACGCGACCACCGTCTTCCCCGTCCCCACGTCTCCCATGAGGAGACGATGCATGCGCAACGGCGCCGTCATGTCGTCCGCGATCTCGCGGACCGCGCGCCGCTGGTCCGCCGTCAGCTCGAACGGCAGGTGTTCCTTCAGTCGGGTGGTGAGCGCCTTCTTCAGGACGAACGCTATGCCGCCGCGCGCCCGCTTGGCGAGCGCGCGGGCACGCGCCTGCACCAGCTGCTGATCGAACAACTCGTCGAAGGCGAGGCGGCGGCGGCCGGCCTCCGCCTCGCTCAGACCGGCGGGGCGATGCACCGCCGCGAGCGCGGCGCGCAGCTCCGGCAGTCCATTCGCGGCGCGCAACGCGTGCGGGTGCGGGTCGTCCACCAGCGCCAGCAGCGCGTCGAGGTGCTGGTGCACCAGCCCGCGAATCTGGCGATGCGTCAGGCCTTCGGTTGCGGGATACACCGGGAGCACCAGCCCGCGCTCGGGACCGGCCTCCCCCTCATCGGCCAGGATCACGAACTCGCGCGGCACCAGCTGGCGGCCGTGGTAATAGCGCACGGGCCCGGTGACGAGCAGCAGCTGCCCGCTCCGGATCTGCCGCTCGAGGAACGGCTGTCCCGGCCAGGCGCACTCCAGCGGACCGCCCCCGGTTTCATCGCGCAGCACCGCGCGGAACACCCGCAACCCCCGCCGCGTGGGCAGCACGCCGGTGCTCACCACGCGTCCCACACAGGTCACCTCTTCGCCGACGTGCACCTTGCCGAGTGGCGTGACGGTCGTGGCGTCGAGGTAGCGATGCGGGACGTGGTACAGGAGATCGCCCACGGTGCGGATGCCGAGCCGCGCGAGGGCTTCGGCGCGCCTCGGGCCCACGCCCTTCAGGTACTTGACGGACGTGTTCAGATGTAAGGTCGACACCAGTGCCTCATCACCCGTCCCATGTCACACGTCGCAGGTTCATTGGCCGACCAGTCTTCGGGCGAACCGCTCCGCGTCAAAGACTTCAAGATCGTCCAGTCCTTCGCCGGTGCCCAAGAACCGGATCGGCACCTTCACGGCCCGCTCGAGTGCCACGACGCTCCCCCCCTTCGCGGTGCCGTCGAGCTTGGTCACGATCAGCCCGCTGAGCGGCACGGCGGCGGCGAAGGCGCGCGCTTGGTGCACGGCATTCTGCCCCACGGTGGCGTCGAGCACGAGCAGCGATTCGTGGGGCGCGCCGGGTTGTTGCTTGCCCGCGACGCGTACCACCTTTTTCAGTTCGTCGAGCAGCTGATCCTCCGTATGCAGCCGACCGGCCGTGTCGACGAGCACGGTATCCACACCGCGGCTGCGCGCCGCCGCGATCGCATCGAATGTGACGGCCGCGGGGTCGCTCGTCCCTCCCCCAGTCACGCAAGGTACCTTCAGCCGGTCGGCCCAGATCTTGAGCTGCAGCGCGGCGCCCGCACGGAACGTGTCGGCGGCGGCGAGCAGCACCGCGCGCCCCGAGCGCGTGAGCCGGTGACCCAGCTTCGCCACCGTCGTGGTCTTGCCGACCCCGTTGACTCCGAACACCAGCATCACGGTCGGCGGCGTCGCCGAGCGGGCGAGCCTTCCCGGGTCACCGCCCGGCGTCGCGCCGCTCGCCAAGGCCGCGAGCACCGCGTGCTCCAGCGCCGCTCGAAAGTCGCCGTCTGCGCCCCGCCCCTGCGACACCTGATCGAGGATCTGCTCCGTGGCCTCCACGCCGAAGTCCGCCTCGAGCAGGATCCGCTCTGCCGCGCCGCGCTCGCGCGCTGCCCCGGCGCCGAACACGCGAGCCAACCGCTCCCACAGGGTCCCGCTCATCAGGGCAAGCCCTGGCGGCGTCGCCACGCCCACTCGGCCGCGAACGCCGCGATCGCCAAGGCGAACAGCCACCAGCGGTCGCGCAGCGGCACGCTCACCAGCCGCCCTTCCGGCGCCCCGGGCTGGTCGGCGAGCGCGGTCGCCGCCGGTCGCCACTCGTCGGAATACGTCTCCACCGCAACGATCCCACGCTCACCGCCTCCCGCCGCCGTGTAGCGGTACGTGCCGGGGGGACGCCGCAGCTCCGCCCGGCCCGTCTCGTCGAACCGCAGCGTGTCGACGAGCTGTCCCCGTTCGGTCGAGAGCGTCAAGGTGACGTCTCGCGGTCCTTCCGATCCAACCCAGCGCCACACCAGCGGCGTCCCGTTAGGCGTCTCGTAGGTCAGCGGCAGGAACCGCTCCCCGCTCCCTGCTCCCTTTTCGAGCAGCCAATCGACCAACCCGGCCACCAGCGCGCGGTACGCTTCGCCGCTCGCGCCGCCCCGAAACGCCCAACGGTACAGACCGCTCCCCGCGATCACGGCGCGCCGCCGGCCGTCCCGCTCGGCGAGCACGACCACCGGCCGGGACGCGCCGCGGCGCGCCAGCCGCGCCTCGAGCGCCACACTGCTCGCGCTGTCGGGCGCGGAGGGCAAGTCGGCCACGGAAGTGAGGGGCGGTAGCGAGTCCCACGCGACGCCGGCGAGCGCTCCCGCGAGCGGCGAGGAGCCAGTCGCGGCTACGTACCAGTCTCCGTCGAAGCGACGGGTGTCAGGCCACCGCAAGACGGCGCCGTTGATCGCGAACGGCGCGAACGCCGTGGCGTTGCCCGCTTCTACCACGAGCCGTGCCCCGGCCACCGCGCGTGCCACCACCGCGGGCGTCCGCTCCTCGAGCGTCGTCGCGTCGCGCCAGCGACTCGCTCCTTCGGCTTGAACGAACGCACGCACGGGTACGCGCGCCACCTCCTGCAGCGTGCGCGCGAGGAACCGCGTCTCCCAATCGGGCGGCGCCGCGAGGAGCACGACCGAGGGTTGCGGACTCACCTCCAGCAAGAACAGCCGGGCATCGTCGCGGGGCTCGGAGTCGCCGGCCACACCCTCCAACCGCACCTCGAGCGCCTGCCAGCCGCCGGCGGGGGAAGGGCCGGTAGCGGGCCCGTTAAAGGCCGCGGAAGGGGGAAGCGTCAGTTCGGTGGAGACGATGCCGCTGTCCGGCAAGACAACCGGCTTGGATAGGATCCGCCGGTCTCGGAGGCTCACCGCGAGCGTCGCCTTTTCCCTTTCCCCCTTCCCCGGTCTTTTGCCGGCGGTCCCGTAACCGACGGTCAATCGGACCGTGTCCCCCGCCGCCACCCGTCGCGGCCCGTCGACGGACGCGACGAACGCATCGAAAAACGCCGGGCGCGGCAGCACCACGATTCGCGCGCGCCGCACCAGGTCAGGAGGGAGATCGGCCCGATCGGCGATCGCCCCGTCCGTCACCACGACGACCTCACCACCGTGTCCCGCCGCCGCGGCGAGCCCGGGGGCGAGCCGGCTCGCGCCGTCCGTTGGCGGTGATGTGTCGAACGCGGTCACGCGGTCGCCGAACCTCCAGATGATACTGCCCGACCCCCGACCCCCGAGCCCCGAGCCCCGAGCCACCGCCCGCGCCGTGTCGAGCGCTCGCCGCCAGTGGCCGCCGTGCCCCGCCATGCTGAGTGAAGCATCCAGCAGCACCAACGTCGCTTCCCCCGTCGCCTCGTGAGCCGCGCTCGGGTTCCACAACAGCAGCACGAGCGCCCCGGCCGCTACCGCCCGCAGTGCGGCGAATCCCAGCGTCACGCGACGCACGCGAGCGCCTCCGGCAGCGTGAACCGGCCCTCGTGTAACGCCCGACCCACGATCGCCCCGGCGAGCCCGGCGTCGCGAGCGCGCCGCAAGTCGTCGAGCGACGCGACCCCGCCTGAGACGATCACGTCCAGGTCAAGGCCAGCGATCGCGCGCGCGCCAGCGATGTCCGGGCCGGCGAGCGCGCCGTCGCGCGCCGCGTCGGTGTAGATGACGGTACGCACGCCGGCCGCCTGTACCCGGCCGGCGAGCTCGAGGGGCGATAGATCGAGCACCGTATTCGACCCGCGCGGCGCCACGCGGCCGTCCCGGGTATCGATCCCGACGGCCAGGCATGGCTGGCCGTGCCGCGCCACCAGCCGTCCCACGAGCGCTGCATCCGCGGCCGCCTGGCTCCCGATCACCACACGGCGCGCGCGCCGCGCGAATAGCTCCCCGATCTCCGCCTCACCCGAGAGACCGCCACCCACCTGCACGGGCAGCGTCGTAGCGGCGAGCACGCGCCGCATCAGCTCGCGGTTTTCGCCGCTGCCGAGTGCGCGGTCGAGATCGACGAGGTGAATCCAGCGGGCGCCCTCGCGCGCATATCGCTGCGCCAAGGCGACGGGTGATTCACTCGAGGCGGAACGCGCCACGCGCCCGCCCTGGATGTCAACGGCGGGATAGAGCTCCACGGATTGAAAGGAAACTAATCGCGAGCGGTTCTGGCGGCAGCAACGACGGGTGCGCCGGGCGCGGCGGGTGTCTTCGGCTCCAGCTGCGCGAGCAGACGGTCGCGCACCGCGTTGTAGCTCGCGACCAGCGGCCGTGGGATCGGCGTGCCCGCGCCCATGTCCTTGCGCTGCGGATTGGAGGGGCGGCCGTTCACGAGGAACTCATAGTGCAGGTGCGGGCCCGTCGAGAGTCCCGTCGAGCCGACATACCCGATCGTCTCTCCCTGGTCCACGCGCTCTCCTTGGTGCAACCCGCGCGCGAAGGCCGAGAGGTGGCCGTAGCGTGTGCGAATGCCGTTCGCGTGGCGCACGTCCACCACGTTGCCGTAGCCGTCTTCCTCGCGGCCCACGCGCGTCACGATGCCGTCGGCGGTGACGCGCACCGGCGTCCCGTACGGGGCCGAGAAATCCACGCCTTCGTGCGCCCGCCACATGTGGAGGATCGGGTGGTAGCGCGCGCCGAACCGGCTCGACACGCGCCGGAACTGGAGCGGCGCCCGCAGGAACGCGCGTCGCAGCGACCGCCCGCGCTCGTCATAGAACCCCGTCACGCTGCCGCTCGAATCCTCGAACGCGAACGCATATTGCGGTGAGCGCGCTACTTCGACTCGCGCCGCCAGGATGCGGCCGAACCGCCGCTCTCCCTCCGCCGACTCGAGTCGCTCGAGCAGCACGGTGAAGCGGTCGCCCGGCCGGATATCGCGGGTGAAGTCGACCTCCCAGTCGTACACGTCGGCGATCGCCCAGGCGAGCTGGCGCCGCTGCGCGGCCGGAAGGAAGCTGTCGGCCACGGCGCGGTCGAGCGCGTCGTACAGCGAGGACTCGATCACGCCCGTGACCCGCAGGCGCGTGACGATCCAGGGGATGGTGTCGATCGTCTCCACCCAACCGGCTCCGGCGCGCGTCACCGTAAGCCGCCGCTCGGGTGAGAGGCGCACGCTGACCCGGCCCGCGACGGGGACGGTCTTGAGGCGCCGCAGCTGGAACGCGAGCCCCGGTCGCAGGCGTCGGACCGGTAGATGCTTGGCGGCGGCGAGGAACGCGGTGTAGTCGCGCCCGGTGATCCCGCCCCGGGCCAGCACCTCGGACAGGGTTTCCTTGCGGCCGAGGCGCTCGGTGACGTCGACGTACGCCGCGTCCACCACGATCGGCCGCGCCGTGAGCGGCCGGCGCCAGGGCCACGCGTCTCGCGTCGCCCAGGCGAGCCCACCGGCGACGAGCGCCCCTGCGACGACGTAATGACTGACCCGCCAGGCCATCAGTCCATTTGGCGCCGGATGAACGTGGGGATCTCGAGCTCGTTCAGCTCGGTGGGTGGCGGCAGGGCGGAGCGACGCACCGCCTGCTCCGCCGGCTTCACGTATCCTGCGGGCGGCACCGGTGTCGGCCGGGTCGCCCGCTCGCGGAAAGGGAGGACCCCCGGCGCCGCGCGGGCCGGTGCTTCCGCTGCCGATCTGTCGAATCCCGTGGCGATCACCGTCACGCGAATCTCGCCGTGCATCGCGGGGTCGTTCACGGTACCGAAGATGATCTCGGCGTCCTCGCCCGCCGCATCCTTGACGACGTCGGAGATCTGCGTGACCTCGCCCAGCGTGAGATCCTCGCCGCCCGTGATGTTGATCAGCACCCCGGTCGCGCCCGCGATGGAAATGTTGTCGAGCAGCGGCGACGAGATCGCCTGCTGCACGGCCTCCATCGCGCGGTTCTCGCCCCGTCCCATCCCCGTGCCCATGATCGCGGCCCCGCCGTTCTGCATCACCGTCCGCACGTCGGCGAAGTCCACGTTCACGATGCCGGTCACGGTGATCAGCGACGAGATGCCCTGCGTGGCGTGCAGCAGCACTTCATCGGCCTTCTTGAGGGCATCCTGGAACGGAATCCCTTTGCCGACCACGGCGAGCAGCCGCTCGTTCGGCACGACGACCATCGTGTCGACGTGCTTGCGCATCTCGGCGATTCCCATGTCGGCCTGACGCATCCGCTTGCGACCCTCGAACAGGAACGGCTTCGTCACGATCCCGATGGTGAGGGCGCCCAGGTCGCGCGCCATCTGCGCGATGATCGGCGACGCGCCCGTGCCGGTGCCGCCCCCCATGCCACAGGTGACGAACACCATGTCGGCCCCCTGGAGCGAGTGGAGCACCTCGTCGCGGTTCTCCTCGATCGCCTGCCGCCCGATCTCGGGGCGCGCCCCGGCGCCCAACCCGCGGGTGAGCTTCTTCCCGATCTGTACCTTCACGTCGGCCTTGTTGTTGAGCAGGGCCTGCGCGTCGGTGTTCACGGAGATGAATTCGACGCCCTGGAGTCCCTCGTCGACCATGCGGTTCAAGGCGTTCCCGCCCCCACCGCCCACGCCGACGACTTTCATCCGCGCGTTCTGCGATACGGTCTCTTCGAGCTCGAAGATCATGGCTCCCTTGGCTCCCCCGGGTGACCGATCAGAAGAAGTCTTGCAGCCATCGCTTGAGCGGTCCGAACAGCTTTTCGACTCCCGCGCTCTTCACCAGCTGACCGGCTCCCGCTGACCCGCCGCCGTGCGCCAGCCGGCGTGCCGCGTACAGCACCAACCCAACCGGCACCGCGTACCGCGGCGCCTGTACGCTGTCCACCAGCCCCGAAATCCCCTGCTCCGGCATCCCGGCCCGCACCGGCAGGGCGAACACGTCGCGGGCCAGCTCCACCATACCGGGGAGGTGCGCGGTGCCGCCGGTCAGCACGACGCCGGCCGGCAACCGTCCGCCCCCGTACCCCGCCCGCTCGAACTCGCGCTGCACGAGCTGAAAGATCTCGTCCACCCGCTCGTGGATGATGTGCGACAGCAGCTCGCGCGATGCCTGACGCGCGCCCTGGCCCGGCGTGGACGGCAGGTTCACCATCTCCGAGGCGTCCACCAGCGGCTGGTACGCCACCCCGTGACGCTCCTTCAGCCGCTCCGCGTCCGCCTGCGTCACGCTCAACCCTTGCACCAGATCGCTGGTGACGTGCGTGCCGGCGAACTTGATCGACGCTAAATGACGGATCTTCCCTTCGTGGAAGATCGCCACGCCCGTCGACCCGCCGCCGACCTCCACGAGCGCGACGCCGAGCTCTTTTTCGTCGTCCGTCAGCACCGCGTACGACGCCGCGAGCGGCTCGAGCACCAGCTCCGCCGGGCGGTAGCGCGCCCGCTCCACGCTCTTGCGGAGGTTCTGCGCCGCGGTGGACTGCACCGTCACGAGGTACATCTCCACCTCGAGCCGGGTCCCCGTCATGCCCACGGGGTCGGAGATGCCGCGCTGCTGATCGACCACGTACTCCTGCGGAATGTCGTGCAGCAGCTCCTGATCCCGGCCCAGCGACACCGCCCGCGCCACCTCGTTGACTCGCGCCACGTCGTCGGGGGAGATCTCGTCGCCCGACACGGCCACCACTCCCGGCGATGTGCGGGCGGAGACGTGCTCCCCCGCGATGCCGCACGTGACCGCGCCCACCTTGACGCCCGCCATCCGCTCCGCGTCGCGCATCGCGGTGACGATCGAGCGGCTCGTCTCGTCGATGTCGCGCACCATGCCGCGCCGCACACCGGAATTCTTGGCGAGCCCGACACCCAGCACTTTGGCGAGCGGCTGCCGCGTTAGATCCCCCACCACTTCGGCGATCACGGCGCACGTTTTCGTGCTGCCGAGATCGAGCCCGGCCACGAGCTGGCGGTCCCGGCTCACGCGCCAGCAGCCCCCCCTCCACTCGCGGTCGCCCTCCGGCGCACGATCACCTGGCCCGCGAACCGGGCGTCGAGCTCGACGTACCGGCGCCCCTTGGCGTTGAGATCTTGCGCCACCAGCACCACCGCTCGAACCACCTCCGGCCCGGCGTCGCGCGCGACGAGCACGCGATGTGCGCCGAGCTCCAGGACCACGCCGCCCGCACCGCGTGGCGCCACGCGCGCCCCGGTGATGGTCTGAAACAGCGCGGGATCGACCGACTGCACCAGCGCCAGCACGCCCACGACGCCCGAGTCCCGGCTCGCGGCAATCGGCAGATCGAGTCCCGTGCGCGCCGGGTCGAACGGCAACGGCCTGCCCGCGGCATCCACCGGGACCAGGCCGCCGCGTTGCGAGGAGGCGGCGGGCGCGAGCGCCGCAGGCTCGACCTCGCGCACCTCCACCATCAACGCCGCCGGCAGACGCCGCACCACTCGCGCATCCGCCACCCCCGCCAGTCCGCGCACGCGATCGGCCAGCAGCCGCGTGTCGGTGAACACGCTGGCGCGCGGCTCGAGCCGCAGCGCGGCGATCACGGCCTCGGGCGCCAGATTGCGGACCCCGACCAGCTCGATCTGCCGCACCCGAAACAGCGCCACTTGTCGCAGCGCCACCGGCGCGCCGAACCACGAGAGCGCGAGGAGTCCCGATCCTCCCAACGCCGTGAACGCGCGACGGCGCCACTTCGGCCAGCGACGTTTCAACCGCCCTTCCCTTCGGTCCCTAACTGGGCGAGCAGCTCGGGCCCGACTCGCGTGATGTCACCAGCGCCTAACGTGAAGACCACGTCACCGGCCCGCACCGTTTCCGCCACCCGCTCGGTGAGCCCCGAACGCTCGCGCACCGCGACGGTGGTCGCGCCCGCCCGCGCGGCGCCTCGGGCCACGAGGTCCGCACTCACTCCCGGGACCGGCCGCTCGCGCGCCGCGTAGATCGGCGCCACGACAACGACGTCCGCCGCCGCGAGCGCCCGGCCCAAGGCCTCGCCGTGGAGCGCGGTGCGCGAAAACAGGTGCGGCTGGAACACCGCCACCACCCGGCGTCGCGGAAACATCTGCCGCGCCGCGGCGAGCGTCGCCTGCACCTCCGTGGGAAGGTGCGCGTAGTCGTCCACCACCGTGACGCCGCGCGCCTCTCCGACGCGTTCGAACCGCCGTCCCACGCCGGTGAACTCTGCGAGCGCCGCGACCGCCGGCTCGAGCTCGGCGCCCAACTCCCGCACCACCGCAAGCGCCACGGCCGCGTTCCGCACGTTATGCAGTCCCGGCACTCGCAGCCGCAGCGTCACAGGGTGGCCTCCCGCTCCTGGCAACGCGATCCGCGCGGTCGATCCGCGCTCCGTCAGCTCGGCATCGACGATCCGCCCGTCCGCGTCCTTGCCGGTCCCTACCCGCCACACCGGAATCGTGAGGCGAGCCGCGACTCGCGCCGCGCCCGCGTCGTCGGCTCCCACGATCGCGCGGCGTGCACCATGCGCGAACTGCACGAACGCGTCTTCCAGCGCCGCCACATTGCCGCCGTAGCACTCCAGGTGGTCAGCCTCGACGTTGTTGACGACAGCCACGGCGGGGGCGAGCGACAGAAACGCCCGGTCGTATTCGTCCGCCTCCACGACGTACAGCGCGCGTCCGCCGAGCCGCGCGTTGCCGCCCCACCGAGCGACACGGCCGCCGGCGAGTCCCGTGGGATCCCGCCCGGCGGCCGCTAACGCCTCCGTGACCATCACCGTGGTGGTCGTCTTGCCGTGCGTGCCCGCCACGGCGACCACCGTTCCGCCGGCGACGGCCTGGCTGAGGGCGTCAGCCCGCCGTACCACCGGGACCCCTAGGGCGCGTGCTCGCTCCAGCTCCGGGTGGTCTCCCGGTACTGCGGCGGTGACGACCACTGCTCGGACACCCGTGACGTGCCCTGGATCGTGACCCCGCCATATTTCCACCCCCAGAGCTGCCAAATCGGCGGCGCCTGAGGGGTCGTTATCACATCCCGTTATCGCTACGCCCTGCTGCCTGCTGAGGAGCGCCAACCCGCTCATGCCCGCTCCGGCGATCCCCATGAAGTGGACCGGCCGGGGATCCACCATAGCAAACAAGTTCATTAGTGGGGGGCTAATATAGCGAATCTACGAAACTTGTGAAAGACGCCACGACCATTTTATCAGATCAGTGTCAAAATCCTCGACACGATCTCGCGAGCGGCGTTGGGGTGCCCTCGGCCCTTCGCGCGAGCCGCGAGCGCCTCGCGTCGGGACGGATCGGTGGCGAGGGTGACGACCGGCTCGGCCAGGGTGTAGGGCGTGAGCTGTTTCTCCGGGAGGTGGATGGCGGCGTCAGCCGCAGCGAGCGCACTGGCGTTGTGCGTCTGGTGATCCCCAGCCGAGGTAGCAAGCGGGATCAGGATGCTCGGCTTGCCCCAGGCACACAGCTCGGCCACCGTCATGGCGCCGGCGCGCGCCACCACCAGATCGGCGGCGCGATACGCGGCGGTCATCGGATCGAAAAACCCGCGGACCACGACCCGTCCTCCTACGCCATAACGCCCCAGCGCCGGTTCCTGCGCGACGCCGGTCCCCCACAACACGTTGACCTGGTCGAGCAAGCGTCGCTCCAACGCCCCCGCGACGGCGTAGTTGATCGCCCGCGCTCCCTGGCTCCCGCCGAACACCAACAGCGTGAGTCGTGAGGGGGCAAGCCCGAACTCCGCGAGGGCGGCGGCGCGGTCTCCTGGTTCGGGCGGGCGGACGGGGTTGCCGAGCGTGAACACCGCCGTGCGCTTGCCGAAGCGCAACCGCTCGCGCGCCTCGGGAAACCCGAGGTGCACTTGCCGCGCGCGCCGCGCCAACCAGCGCGTGGTGAGGCCGGGCGACGCGTTCTCTTCCACGACCACCGTCGGGATTCCCGCATGCTGCGCGCGCCACACGACCGGACCGGCGGCGTAGCCACCGGTTCCGATCACCACGGCGGGCCGCTCGACCTCGAGCAGCCGGCCCACGGCGCGCCACACCCGTGTTCCGATCAGCAGCCACCGGAAGTTTTTCCACCAGGTGCGTCGGTAGATCGGCTCGATCGGCAGGAGCTCGTAGCGGAACGGATAGCGGGGCAACAGTTGTGCCTCGATGCCGCGCTCCGCGCCGGCGAGCAGCGGCTCGATCCCCCGCCCCGCGTCTTGCAGGGCTTGAGCCAGCGCCAAGGCCGGCATCAGGTGCCCTCCTGTGCCGCCGCCGGCGAGGAGGACCCTCATGCCCCAGCGGCTCGCCGACCACGCCCAATGCTGATCAGCACACCGGCCGCCACCAGGGCGACGAAGAGGCTCGACCGTCCGTACGAGATGAACGGCAGCGTGATGCCGGTGGCGGGGAGCAGCGCGAGGCTCACGCCGATGTGCAGCGCCGCCGTGATGCCGATCAACCCGGTGAGGCCCACCGCCAGGAGCTGTCCGAACGAGTCGTGCGCGCGCCGCGCGATCCGGAAGCCCAGCCAGACGAACGTGCCGAACAGCACGATGATGGCCAGCACGCCGAGGAAGCCCCACTCTTCACCGATCGTCGAGAAGATGAAATCCGAGTAGGCGTACGTGAGATAGCCGAGCTTCTGTTGGCCCTGGCCCAACCCCACCCCTAGCAGTCGCCCCGCCCCGATGCCCACCAGCGACTGGTGCACCTGCCACGTCGCCTCGGACGGTGCGCTCCCCGGGTTCAGGAACGTCACCACGCGGGCCAGCCGGTACTGCGCGCTCGCTACCGCGCCGAACAACAGCGGTGTGGCCACGACCCCGAGGGCGAGGAAGTGACCGATGCGCGCCCCCGCCGTGAACAACACCACCGCGGCGAGCAGCCCCACGAGCAGCGCCATCGAGAGATTGGGCTCGAAGAAGATCAGGCCGATCACCGGGGTGAGCACGACGATGAAGGGCAACAGTCCATACTCGAAGGTGCGGATGCGCTCGCCCTTCTTGGCCGCCAGCATCGCCGTCCACAGCACCACCGCGAACTTGGCGAGCTCGGACGGCTGCACCATGACGAACCCGAGATTCACCCAGCGTCGGGCTCCATTGATGCTCGGCGCGACCGCGTGCGAGAAGGGCAGCAGCGGCAGCAGCAACAGCCCCGCGACGACCGCGAGCACCGGCCACGCGGCGCGCCGCCAGCGGTGGTAATCGGAGCGCGCCAGCCACGCGGCGACGATGCCGCCCACGGCCGCGCCGAGCGCTTGTTTCAGCGCGAACGACGAGCCGACTTGCCCGCCCGCGATCGTCAGGAGGCTCGAGGCGCCGTACACGGCCGCCAAGCCGAAGACCACGAGGATCGCCGTGACGAGCGCCAGCAGCCGGGTCTCCCAGCGGGCGTCCTTCACATTTGCTCCACGATTCTCCGGAACGTCGCGCCCCGCTCCTCGTAGTTCTTGAACATGTCGTAGCTCGAGCACGCCGGGGACAACAGCACCGCGTCGCCCGGGCGCGCGCACCGGCGGGCGCGCGCCATCACGTCCTCGAACGTCGTGCCGCGCTCGAGCGTCACCTTCCCCTCGAGGTCGCGCTCGATCAGGTCGCCGGACTCGCCGTAGGCGATCACCAACCGGCAACGGTCCTTGAGCAGGGGCGCCAACCGGGTGTACGGCTCTCCCTTGTGTCGCCCGCCGAGCAGCAGGACGAACGGCCGGTCCATCGCTGCGATCGCCACGACCGTGGACGCGATGTTCGTGGCTTTGGAGTCGTTGATCCACCGCACCCCGCCCACCTCGCGCACCGGCTCCAGCCGGTGCGGCAGCGCGTGAAAGGACCGTAATCCTTCGGCCAGGTGCGCCGGCGCGGCGCCGGCCTCGCGCACGGCCAGCGCCGCAGCGAGCGCGTTGGCGACGTTGTGATCGCCCAACAGACCGAGCTCGGCGCGGGGCAGCAGCGCCTGATTACCGAGACGGAGCGAGCCACCCGCCGTGTCGAAGCTGCCATCCGCCTGCCGCGTGAGGGAGAACAGCACGCGCCGACCTTGCGCGTCTCGCGCCAGCTCGAGCACGGCGGGATCGTCGCCGTTCAACACCCATACGTCTCCCGGTCGGGCATTCCGAAATAACAGGCGCTTGTCGGCATAGTAGGCCTCCACGCTGGGATAGCGGTCCAGGTGGTCGGGGGCGAGGTTCGTGACGATGCCGATATCGGGGGCGAAGTGCGGGCTGTCGTGCAGCTGGAACGACGACACCTCCACCGCGAGCCACTGGTACGGCTTGCCCTCGAGCGCGACCTCGGTGAGCGGGCGACCGATGTTGCCCGCCGCCTCGGCCGCGATCCCGCCGGCCCGCAACAGGTGCGCCACCAGGGCGGTCGTCGTCGTCTTCCCGTTCGTGCCGGTGATCGCGATGCAGCGGGTGCCGCCGCCCGACTGTGTCAGGGCGCGAAAGCCGAGATCGATCTCCGAGAAGACCGGGACGTGGGCTTGGCGCGCGGCGCTGAGCGGCGCAGCGTCGGGCGGCACGCCCGGAGACACGATGACCGCCGCCGCATCAGCGATGCGCTTCAGGTCGTGACGGCCCACCTCCAGCGTCACCCCGGGCAGGCTGCGGATCGCCGCCAGATCGTTGCCTCCATAGGGATGGTCGGACGCGTCGCTCGCGTACACGGCGACGCCCTCGCGCGCGAGCAGTCGCGTGGCGGCGACGCCGCTCTTCCCCAACCCGACGACGGCCACCACGCCCCGACGCCACGCGTCCTCGATCATCGCACCTTGAGCGTCGCCAGCGCGATCGCCGCGCACATCACCCCCAGGATGTAGAACCGCGTCACCACCTGCGGCTCGGCCCACCCCAGCTTCTCGAAGTGATGGTGCAGTGGCGCCATGCGGAAGACGCGGTGGGCATCGGCGTATTCCTTCCCGCGCGTCCGCTTGTACCAACGGTACGCGCCCGTCTGCACGAGCACCGACACCGCTTCGGCGACGAACACCCCGCCGGCGATGAGCAGCAGGAACTCCGCCTTGAGCATGATCGCCACCGCGCCGAGGGCGCCCCCGATCGCGAGCGAGCCGGTATCACCCATGAAGACTTGTGCAGGGTGGGCGTTGAACCAGAGGAATCCGAGGGCTGCCCCGGCCAGCGCGCCGCAGAAGATGGTCACCTCTTCGGCGCCGGGCAGAAAGTACACACCGAGGTAGCGAGTCCAGTCGATGCGGCCGAACACGTACGCGAACGCCGCGAACGTGCCCGCGAGGATGGCCGTCAGCCCGGTCGCGAGACCGTCCAACCCATCGGTGAGGTTTACCGCGTTCGACGTGCCGGTCACCACCAGAGTGACGAACACGACGTAGGCCCAAGGCCAGAAGTACAGCAGCCGGTACTTCAGGAGCGGCAACTGGGTCGAGGCGGGCTCGAGATTCGTTGCGAGTGGCCACAGCAACAGCACGACCCCGAGTGCCACCCCAAATGTGACCTGGCCGACGAGCTTCCAGCGCGCGACGAGTCCCTGAGACTTGCCGCGCACGATCTTCAGATAGTCGTCCAGGAACCCGATGGCGCCCGCCCACAGCATCGCCACGACGGCCACCACGACATAACGGCTGTCGAGTCGGGCCCAGAGCAGCGTCGGGACGACCGTCGCGAGCAGGATGATCAGCCCGCCCATGGTCGGCGTGCCGCGCTTGCCGTGATGGCTCGCCGGCCCCTCGGCGCGGATCACCTGTCCCACGTTCCGGTCGCGCAGCCGCTGGATGATGCCGGGCCCGAGCACGAACGCGAGCAACAGCGCCGTGACGACGGCGCCAGCCGCGCGAAACGTGAGATAATTGAAAAGGTTGAAAAAAATGTGCTGCTTCGCGAGCGGCGCGAGCAAGTGATAGAGCACGTCTGATCCCGCTCCGGTCAGTTCAGGTAGCGCAGCACGCGCTCGAGCGCGACGCCGCGGGACGCCTTCACGAGCACGACCTCGTCGCCGCGCAGCGCGGCCTTCAGCTTCGGCCCGAGTGCATCGGCATCCGCGGCGGTCAGCAGGCGCTCGCCCAGCGCCGCGCGGTGCGGCTCGAAGGCGGCCACGAACGCTCCCACGGCGGCCACGACCGCCGGCTGGAGCGGGACGATCTCCGCCGCCGCGGCCGCATGCAATCTGGCACTCTCGGGCCCCAGCTCCAACATCGAGCCCACCACCACCGCGAGCGGCCGGTGCCGCCGCTCGGCGAGCCAGTGGGCCAGCCGCACCGCCGAATGCAGCGAGCTCGGGTTGGCGTTGTAGGTATCGTCGATCACCATCAGGCCGCCAATCGCCAGCACCGCGCCACGCCCCGCGGGCAGCTGCACGGTGGCCAGCGACGCCACCGCGCGCGCCGGCTCGACCCCAGCCTCGCGCCCCACGGCCAGCGCCAGCATCGCGTTCTCAATCTGATGGAAGCCAACGACTGGGAGCGTGGCGATCTGCCCCCGCCACACCAGCCGCGCATGGCCCTCGTCGTCGAGCTCCGCCGAGTCGGGCCGGATGTCCGCCGCGGGGCTCGTCCCCGCGACGATCGTCGTGGTGCGGCGCCGGGCCTCGCGCGCCAGCTCCGGCGGGTCGGTGCCGACCACGGCCACCCGCGCGCCATCGACCAGCGACAGCTTCTCCTGCATCACGCCGGCCAGCGAGCCGAACCCCTCGACGTGGGCGTAGCCGACGTTGGTGATCACCGCGATCGTGGGCTCGATCACCTCGCGCAGCCGTGGAATCTCGCCGGGGACGCTGGCGCCCGCCTCTACGACGAGCGCCTCGGCGTCGTCGGGCGTGGCCAGTAGGGTGAGCGGCACGCCCACGAGGTTGTTGAGGTTGCCGCCGGTGGCGTGCACGCGGTAGGTCGTCGCCAACACCGCGCGGATCATTTCCTTGGTGCTGGTCTTGCCGCTCGAGCCGGTGATCGCGACGACCGGGCTGCCGCGGGGCAGCATGCGGCGCCTGGCGCGCGCGAGCTGGCCCAAGGCCGCGAGCGTGTCCGGGACTTCGAACAGCGGCAACCCATCCACGGGCGCCGTGCCACGCCGCACGACCGCGGCGCCGGCGCCCTGGGCCTTCGCCTGAGGCAGGAAGTCGTGTGCATCGAAGCGGTCGCCCTTGAGGGCGACGAACAGCGTGCCCGCTGCAAGCTGCCGCGTGTCGGTGCTCACCCCGGTGAACTTCAAGCCGCGGGGTCCCGACGTCCCTAAGGCGCTGGCGACGGCGTCCGAGTCCCAGGCGCTCACCGCCCCTCCCCGAAACCGGAACGCGGAAGTCGCACCGCGGAACAGGTGAGGAGGGCTGCAGAGTCCGAGGAGCTCGTCTTGATGTTCCACGTTCCGCGTTCCGTGTTCCGCGTTTCTCGACGTTCCGCGTTCACGAAGCCCCTAACTCTCGCACGACCGCCCGCTCATCAAACGGTTGCCTGTCCGTCCCGATGACTTGGTACGTCTCGTGCCCTTTTCCAGCGAGGAGGACGGTATCTCCCGAGCGGGCCAACTCGAGAGCGCGGGCGATCGCCTTGCGGCGGTCCACCTCGCGCTCGTGCGGCTTACCGCGCATCCCCGCCTCCACGTCGTCGAGAATCCGCTCGGGATCCTCGGTTCGCGGGTTGTCGGACGTGACGATCGCCACGTCGGAGAGGCGGGCACACACCTCGCCCATTGGAGCCCGCTTGCCACGGTCGCGATCGCCTCCCGCGCCGAATACGACGATGAGCCGTCCTTTGGTCAACGGGCGGAGTGTCTCGAGTGCCCGCTCGAGCGCGTCCGGCGTGTGGGCGTAATCGCGCAGCACCAGGCAGGGCCGTTCCGCAATGCGCTCCATGCGACCCGGGACCTGCGGCGCTCGCGTCAACAGCTCGGCGATGGTCTCGACCGGCACGCCGAGACCCCACGCGCACGCGGCCACTCCCAGGGCGTTGGCCACGTTGAAGCGACCCAACAGCGGGAGACGCACCGCGGCACCCCCCATTGGGGTAGTGAGCTCGAAGCGCGCTCCCCCTCCCCCTCCCCCTCCCCCACCGTCGAGCGTGACCCGGCGCGCCGTCACGTCGCCGGCGCGTTCGCCGAACGTGACGCGGCGATGCTCGCGCCGCAGCCGTTGCCATGCGGGATCGTCGGCGTTCACCACCTCGAGACCGTCGGGGGCGAGATACTGCACCAGCTTGGCCTTGGCGCGGAAATAGTCCTCGAGCGTCTTGTGGTAGTCGAGGTGGTCGCGCGTCAGATTGGTGAAGATGGCGGCGCGGAAGGCGAGCCCATCCACGCGCCCCTGGTCGAGGCTGTGCGACGAAACCTCCATGGCGACGCCGCGCGCGCCCCGCTCCACCAGGCTCGCGAGCGTCGCCTGCAGATCGATCGGTCCCGGCGTGGTGAGGTTCCCCGCCTCGCTCGGTACTGGGGCGCCCGTCGGATCGACCGCGCCCAGCGTGCCGATCGACCCCATCGGCTCGAGCGCCTCCCCCAAAACGTGACGGAGTAGCGTGACCGACGTCGTCTTCCCGTTCGTGCCCGTGACGCCGATCAGGTCCAGCCGCGCCGCCGGTCGGCCGTACCACGTCTCGGCAGCGGCCGCCGCCGCTCGTCGCCCGTCGCGCACCAACACCTGGGGCAGGTCCACCGCTTGCTCCCGCTCGACCAGCGCCGCGGCAGCCCCGCGGTCGTGTGCCGCCGCCACGAACTCGTGCCCATCTTGCACCGAGCCGCGCACGGCACAGTACAACACGCCTGGCGTCACTTTGCGGCTATCGGCGGTCAGGCCGGAGATCGCGGGCCAGCTGTGCAGATCCGGCGTGGCGACGAGCAGCTGGGCGCGCTCGAGGCCCGCGACGATCTCGGCGAGTCCGATCATCGCCGCGGCCGCCGGGTGCGCGGGGGGGGCGGGG
>DATEGE010000094.1:0-12719 GCA_035280265.1 Gemmatimonadales bacterium
CCTACGACTTCAGCGAGGCGACGCTCACGGAGCTCGCGCGCGCGGAAGCGCGCGCCGGGCATACCGACAACGCGCTCGCGCTCTTGAGCTTGAACGCGGAGTTCTATCCTGCTTCGGCGAGCATCGCGCTGGCGCAGGGAGACGTGCATCGCCAGCTGGGAGACACGGCGGCCGCTGTAGAGAGCTACCGCGCGGCCCTGACCAGGGACTCGACGCTCCGGGTCGCCCGCCAGCGCCTCACCGAGCTGACCGGGCCCCGACGCTAGCCGACCTGTTCATCCCTGCCACGAAAGCGGCGCATCGTCGCAACAGGTGCGGGCCCGGCGGAGCACGCACGAAAACGTGGCCCAATACGAGTGCCGCGGTTACGCGATCTTCCATGAGCGCTGTTGCACGGCCGTGGCACCGCCTTTGCCATCCCGTCGGGCATGACGCGATTCGCGGTCCTGATCCTGGCGGCGGGCCTCACGCCGTGGGCCGCCGAAGTGAGCGCGCAACAAGCTCTGAAAACCCCATTGCTGATCGCGCCTTCCCGCGTGCGCACCGCTCGACCCACCCTGGACCTGCAGGTCCTCCAAGCGGTGGCCGTCACGGATCCCTGGCGACCCAGCCTGAGTACCGCGCCCATCACCGGGCTTCCCCGGCGTCTGTCCTGGAATAAGACCCACACGGCCCTCGCGAGCGCGTTCGTCGTCACGTTGATGATCGACGCGGCGCAAACTCGCGCGCTGGCGCGCGATGGGTGGTCCAACTTTCGGGAAGCCAATCCACTGCTGGGTGAGCGTCCCTCCGTGGGGCGAATCAATACGTACACCGCCCTTGCCGGCCTGACCGTCTTGGGCGCCGCCGCAGCACTTCCGCCGCGGCTTCGCAGCTGGCTGCTCGGCGGCGCGATTGCCGTACAGGCAGTCACGGTGGGCACCAGCGTGCACAACGGTCTCCCCCTCCGGTTCCCCTAACACCTCGCGCTGAGGCGCCTACTCGAAAACGACGGTGCAGTCGTGACGGCAGTCGGCGGCTTGAGTGGATTCGTGCGTCGAGTCGCTGCTCGTCGCGTCGAAGTACATATAGCCCCCATACGGTAAGCGAATCCGCGTCTCGCCGGCCCCAAACGATCCCAGGATGTTCACCAGGTCGCGGGTGATCCAGCGCCGGTACTTCACCGTCGCGGGATACGGCAACGTCAGCGTGACCACGATGGGCGAGCCAGGACTAAGGCCGCTCGGCGGGGTAATCTCGGCCTGAATGATGTTCAACGTATCGCGACTCTGCTCCGCGCGCTGCCTGATCGTCACGCCCAGACTATCGATCTCGTGTCGCGCCGTCGCGAGCGCCGCCCGGGCGGAGGTGTGACTCGTCGAATCGGCGGCGTGCGTCGCGGCGATGCGGCGGTCGGCTTCGGCAATCGCCTGTGCCACTCGGCTGGCCTGCTTCTGTAGCTGGGTGGCGAGGTCGGCCAGCTCGCTCTTGTCGCGCTGAATGAGCGTATCGAGACGCGCCTTGACGACCTGATTGTTGGCCACATCGTACTCGGTCAGCAACTTCTTGATGTTACTCTCTCGGTAATCGAGGTCCGACCGGCTGCACTGCAGGCCCAAGCCCACAGAGCTGATCAGCACCGTGGCGAGCGCCGCAAGCCACCCCAGGTTCGGGAACCGGAGCTGGCGGACTTCGCCGCGCAACTTCTCGACCTCGAGGCCGAGCTTCTGAAGCGCGAGTTCGTGCTCTGGAAGAGAAGCGGGAGGGAGAGGGGCGTTCACGGGTACCTCCACTGATGGCGACTGCGGCTTGTGGCGCGAGCTTTATCAGCAGCATGATCGGACGGCTTCCGCCTAGCTAGGGTGTTTTTGCGACAGCGAGGGGTGAATTTGCGACTATGATCACCTCGATCACCGCGATCAATCGCGAAATCATCGCCTGCACCCGCTGTGCCCGGCTGCGCGCCTACTGCCGCCGCGTGGCCCGCGAGAAGAAGCGTGAGTTCCGCGACTGGGACTACTGGGGCAAGCCAGTCCCGGGCTTCGGAGACCCGAGCGCGCGGCTGCTCGTGGTGGGGCTCGCGCCGGCGGCGCACGGCGCGAACCGCACCGGCCGGATGTTCACAGGGGATTCGAGCGGCGACTGGTTGTACGAGGCGCTGCATCGCTTCGGGTTCGCGAGCCAACCGCGCTCGACCTCACGCGACGACGGCCTGCGGCTCGACGACTGCTACATCGCGGCGGCGGCGCGCTGCGCCCCGCCCGGCAACAAGCCCAGTCGCATAGAGCTCGACCGCTGCCGCTCCTATCTCGCCGAAGAAGTGCGGCAGCTCTCACGGGTGCGAGTGGTGGTCACGTTGGGCCGCGTGGCGCACGACGCCTGGCTCAAAGCCGCCGGTTGGTGGACGCGACTCGCGCCGCGCGAGCGCCCGCCGTTCCGTCACGGCGCGCTGAGTCAGCTCGCGGATGGAACCGTGGTGATCGCGTCGTACCACCCGAGTCGTCAGAACACGAACACCCGAAAGCTCACCCGCGACATGTGGCACGTGGTCTTCGCCCAGGCGCGGGCGCGACTCACAGCCTGAGCTTCACCGGCACTGGCGCGTGGCGCTCAACGCCCAGTGCCGCGGCGCACACGAGTGACGTGCGTCACGACCGTCGCGACTTGAAGCGCGATACTGGGAGGGATCCGGGACGATAGAAGGGGCGCACTCGCGTGTGCCCCTTCTTATTCCCCTCTTAGTCCAAGCCGACACCCATGCCGAGGGACACGACGCTGTGCCTCCATCGCTTCGCGAACGCGTTCGTGCTCCCGAGGGGATAGTAGATGGTCCCGACTGAACTGTAGGAATACGCCAGACGTGGTGCCAGTAACACGATGCGCTGAGGCACGTGGTTGTAGCCAACGGCTGCGGTGAACCCCCACCCATGCCGCGCGAGGCCGGCGCTGTCGTTCAGCCAGACCACCACCCTCGATAACGCTGGGCCGCCTTCCACAAAGAGCCCGCGACGCACCGTCAACGGGTAGTACAGCAGCGAGCCGCTGACCGTTTTTGTCCACTTGTCGCACCCCGGATGCCACCACTCATCGAGCGAGAGACCGATCCGCAGGTGTCTATTCGCCGTGCCGCCCACCTGCGCACTCCACTCGGGCCCAGTGAAGCGCCCACTGCTCGTGCAAGCGCTGCACCTGATGGTTGCGACGCCCATACCGAGACCCAAGTAGCCCCACAGTCCGTCTTCGAACGAGTCTTGCGCTGACGCTGATCCAGCTGACAGGAGTAACAGGATAGCAACGATGGATGAACGACGAGCTGCGCGCATAAGAACCTCCGCCGACTGACGCTTTATGGTAGGACCTCGGCAGGGCAGGGCATGTCACGAGACGAGCTGTAGCGGCCAGGCAACACAGACTGCTTCTCGGCGTACCGGAAGGCCGCAGGACACCGGACAGGGCAGTATGTTCGCTGGGAGCCGCTATGACCGACACAGCTCGGGACCGACCTCTGAACCCAGACGCGAGCGGGTTCGGCCTTCCGTACTTCGCGCTGGGGCTCATCGCCGTCGGCGTCCTCAACCTGGTATCAGGCGATTTCGCGCAGCAATGGCAGCCCGTTCCGGCGTGGGTTCCCGGGCATGCGGCGCTTGTGCGTGTTTCAGGCCTCGTCCTCCTGGCATGTGGCGGAGCGCTCTTGTCGAAGCGCGGTACCCTGATGGCTTCCCGGGTGCTCTTCGGCTACTTGCTGCTCTGGATGGTGTTGCTCAGAGTGCCGTCGGTCCTCCGAGCGCCGCTCGTTGAAGTCAACTGGGAAAGCCTGGGCGAGGTCGCGGTACTCACGGCGGCTGGGTGGGTCCTGTACGCGAAGCTTGGCGGCGACCCCGGGGCCTGGAGCCGCGTCGTGCCGTCGGGCGAGCGCCGTGTCCGTCTCGCACGCTGGCTGTTCGGCGCCGCCCTCTTGCCCATTGGGCTGTCCCATTTCTTCTACATCAAGCAAACCATCTCGCTCGTGCCGGCTTGGATGCCCGGACGGGCAGGCTGGGCCTACTTCTGCGGGGCCGGGCACATCGCCGCGGGCCTGGGTGTGCTTGCCGCGACGCTCCCCCGTCTAGCGGCGACGCTCGAGGCGGTGATGATCACGGGCTTCACCCTCCTCGTGTGGCTACCAGCACTGTTCGCGGCCCCGACCGATCCGGCGCGATTGGCGGAGACGCTCGACTCTTGGATTATCGGGGCGGGCGCCTGGGTGGTCGCGGATTCTTATCGCGGAGCGCCGTGGATCGCTCGTCGGTTCTAACGCACTTTCCCCCGTGCAGCGACTCTCCAGCTTCCTTCCACACGGCGGCGGCGGCCGTACCAGATTTCGTCATGCAGGTTGACCGTCGAGCAGACATGGCTTGGCACCACCCAGACTTTCTCTCCGATGTGCGCTGGCGCCCCTTCGATCTCCACGTAGCCGTGTTCCTCATTCACCTTGCGCACGGTCCACGGGCGCCCGACGACATGGCCGTACGTTCCCGCACCGACCGTCTGATCGCTCGAGAGCGTTTTTGACCCGGCGTCGATCACGCACTGACCCGGCACCGAAGTGCTGACGACCGTGGTGAGCACTCGCAGCGCACAGTCCGTCTCTACACAGATCCCCGCCTCGAGGCTGCTCGCGTCATAGAAGACATACGTGCCAGGTCGGATCTCAGTGGTCCGCGGAATCAGCGGCGTTCTAGCGGCGCCTGGCGTCGATCCTCCCGAGACGATCTTCACCTCGAACCCCGACGCAGCGAGCGCATCGAGCACGGCGTCGATCTTGACGCATGCCGCCCGGAAGCCTGCCTCGTCGAGCCACGACGGCCAATAGAAGATCCCCTGGAAATTCGAGCACGCCTTCGCGATCGCGACGGCTTGTGCGGGGGACTGCGCGCCGCAGCGGCCGACGCCGACATCGATCTCCACCAGCGTGTCGATCCCCGCGAGGTGTCGAGCGACTTCCAAAGAATCGACTGCGACCTTTACGCGTCGCGCGTGCGCCAGTTTTCTCAAACGCGGCAGCTTCGCCTGCACGAGCGGGTAGGCGACCAGCACATCGTCGCCGGGCAGCACCTCCGCCTCGCCCACCTTGGCGACCGTGATCCCGATGGCCCCTGCGTCGAGCTGCATCTTGGCGATCTCGGCGATCTTGTGGGTCTTCACGTGCGGCCGGAGCTCGACACCCCACGTACGACTTTGCTGCTGCATCCGCGCGATGTTGCGCTCGAGGGCGTCGAGATCGACGTAAACCGCGGGTGTGTCGAGGTCGAGCGCGTCCACTATCGAGCCTGCTTCGCGATACACTCGATCTCCACGGCGATGCCGCCCGGAAGCGCGCCCGCCTGGATCGTGGTGCGTGCCGGAAACGGCGCCACGAAGAACGTCTCATACACCTCGTTCATCGCGGCGAAATCGTTGATGTCGCGAAGATACACGTTGCACTTCACTACGTGATCGAGTGATGAGCCAGCGGCATTGAGGATCGCCCGCACGTTCTCGAGCGTGCGCTTCGTCTCGGACTGCACGTCGCCGAGCTCTCGCGTCCCGGTCACCGGGTTGATGGATCCTTGTCCGGCAACGAAAACAAGACCTCCCTCGATAACTCCCTGCGAATACGGACCCATCGGCTTCGGCGCCTGCTCGGCCACGACGGCGTTTCTCATGAGCTCCTCGTCAATCGTTTCCAAAGGTGATGAACGGGGAATCCTGCCGCGGCGATGCCCAGACCGTAGATCGGCGAAAAGTTGCCGACCTGGATCTCTCCCCAGATGATGGCCGACAGACCAGCGACGGTGCCGACCACGAACAAGAGCGGCGCCCCGGGATACGCGGGCGTGCGGAACGGCCTCGGCGCTTCCGCCAGCTTCCGTCGTAGCACGAACACCGCTCCGACGGCAAAGATCAGCGCGGCCCACTCGACGACCACGAAGTAGGTCGTGAGCGTATCGAAATCCTTGAGGACGAGGACCATGATGATCGCGACCCCGCCCTCGATCAGCAGCGCCGCCCACGGCGTGGACCAGCGCGGATGGGAATCCCCGAGAAACGAGAATATCAAGCCGTCGCGCGCCATCGCGTAAGCGACCCGCGGCTTGGCGAGCAGGTTGCCGTTGAGCGCGCCGAAAATGCTCGTCATGATCGCGAGCATGATGACGGTGCCGGCGGCGGGTCCGGCGATCGTCGTCATGACCGTCCGCGCGATGGCTTCCTTCTGCTGCGCCATGACGCTGACCGGCATCACGTACAAGTACGCCAGGTTCGCGCCGACGTAGAGGGTGACGATGACGAGCATCCCGATGACGATGATCCGCTTCATCAGCCGCTCCGGTGCCACGACCTCGCCCGCAATCATGCTGACGGCGATCCAGCCGTCGTAGGTCCAGATGACCGATGCGACCGCGCGCGCCAGTCCGCTGCCCTGAACGGTGCCGCCCTCGGTAAGGTGGGAGAGACTTCCTTTGCTTAAGAGAAACGCGCCGAGGATGATCGCGGCGAGCGCGATCACTTTGACGAGGGTTGTCGCTTCGCTCACCGCCGCCCCGACTCGCGCCCCGAGCACATTGGCGTACGTGAGGATGATGATGGCAGTGATGGCGATCATCTGTACCCTCGCGTCTGCCGGCACGCCGAGCACATTGAGCAGAAACTCTGCGAAGACGACGGAAAGCGCGGCAACAGCGGTAGGGGTTGTGACCAACACATACAACCAGCCGAAGACGAATGCCGCGGCATCGCCGTATGCCTCCCGCAAGAACACGTACACGCCGCCCGCCTGCGGCAGCAGCGAGCTCAGCTCCGCCACCGCGAGCGCTCCGCAGACGCTGATCAGACCGAAGGCCGCCCACAGTCCGATGATAACAAGCGGATTTGGGACGAGCGCGGCGATGGTCGCAGGTTTCCGGAAGATCCCGCCGCCGATGGTGATGCCGACGATGAGAGCGATTCCGCCCGCGAGCCCGATGACGCGCCGAAGGTCGTGCGCCCGTGATTGAACGGGCGTAGTCAACGGGAAGCTCGCACGTTGATGACTGCTTGCCACGCCGTGACGATCTCGAGAATCCCCTCTGCCGGCTCGTCCCCCGTCTCCCACTCCACCGGTGATCCGGCGTCGAGCAGCAACCTTCCCACCGCGGCAAAGTCCCGACCTTCGCGCCCTTGGCGCGATCCTTCCGCCGCCCAGATCAGCGGCTGCCCCTTGAACTCGCGGTCGCGCACGTGCACCGACGCGCCGTGTGCGAGGAGGACGCGGACCGCGTCGGGCCAGCCCTCCATCGCGGCCGTATGGAGCGCCGTCTTGCCGATCCCGGCGTCGGGACGGTTGGGATCGAACCCGCAGGCGAGCATGGTTTCGAGCGCGGGCACATCCCCACGCTCGGCGGCCTGGTGGAACGCGATGTAGTGATCGTCGGTGATCGCGTTGCGGAGTGCGGGTTGTGTGGCGAGCAGCGCCTCCGCCGCCGCGCGGTCGCCACGACTGCACGCCGCCACGAGCCGGTCCACGTCCGGCAGCTCAGGCGACGCGCCCTGCGCGAGCAGCCAGTTCGCTACCGCGCGATTGCCATTCAGCTCGGCCACCGCGTACGGCGTCCGCCCGTCGGCGCGCTGGCGCTCGATGTCGGCTCCACGCGCGACCATGGCCTGGGCGAGCGCCACATCCCACGCGCGCGCCACCACGTGCAGCGGCGCCTCGCCGTTCTCGGCGAACACGGCGTTGGGATCGGCGCCATGCTCGAGCAGCCACAGGACGCCTGCCGGTGTGCGACTCCAGTTGAGGATCGCATAGAGCGAGCTCGCGCCGTCGGTGGCCCACGGCTGATCGACGTTGGCGCCATGTGCGAGCAACGCTTCGAGCACCGGGATGTCGCCGGCGCTGGCCGCGAGCGGGAGGGTGACGCCGTCGTTGGGATCCGCGCCGGCGTCGAGCAGCACGGTCACCAGCGGCAACGACTGCGCGATGCGCGAGGCGCCCCACAGCACCGGCCGACGGACGTTGTGATGCAGCCAGGGGAAGCGCGTGTTGGGATCGACGCCGAGGCTGATGAGGCGGCGCGCGATGTCGGCCAGACCGCTCGAGCCGGCTCCCAGTGCCGTGTAGCAGAGATAATGGATCGGCTGCCAGCCACGCGTTCCGCCGGGTGTCGTGGCGAGTGACGGATCCCTTTCGAGTCGGGCGGCGACGCCGCTCGCGTCGCCCAGGACGAGCGCGGTGTGGAGAGTGGCGGACGCGATCTTCGGGTGCAGCGCGAGAATTCGCGCGGCGCGGTCGCGCCGGCCGTCGGTCGCCGCTGCGACGAACTCCGTGACGGCGGCGTCAAACTCGAGCGTGCGCGCTTCGACTTCTTCTCGCAGGGCATTCCACGAGCGGAAGCCGTACTCGCGGGCGAGTCGCGTTTGCGCCTCGTGCAGCGGGACCGACGCCGACTGCTGAAGCTCCTTCGCTTGCCGTTTGAGCTGATCGAGGTTGGGACGCGCGGGGAGCTGCTTGGCTGCCATAGAGCCTCCATGCTGAGTGCCAGCGGTCCGCAGGCTGGCCAGCACGGAGACTGCCGTGCAGGGAACTTCGTTTAGGAGGGTGGACTCAGTCCTTCGCGCGGACCCGCGTGCGCCCCGAGCGCTGTCGGAACAATGGCACCCGGCGGTTGAGCTGTCAAGGAAAGGACGCGGTTCTTAGTCGCGCTGTTCCGAGTGCGTACACCCCTGCTGACGCTCCGTATCGATGAGCTGGGTGATCCTCCACGTGTCGCCCAGCTTCAGTAGCATGAACGCGTCGGTCCCGCAGTGAGTGAACGTCGCATTCAGGTGGAAAGTATAGTAGGCCCAGACCTGTGCGATGTTGCCGTCCACGCGCACTTCCGGATCGAAGATGCGCTCATTCCAGACGTCGCCTTCCTTGGCTCCACGCACGATACCGGCGAATCGGGACGCCGAGATGCCGCGTACCGATGGCGCGGCACCGCCCGCGACCCTGAGCAGACGCCCGCTGGTATCGAACGCCTGTTGAATGAGCAGCGTGTCGCGCGTGCGCATCCCATCGAAGACCTTCTGAACGGTGGCCAGGACGGCCGTACGTTCGGGGTCCTGTGCCCGGACGCGAGGTACGGACAGAAACACGAGAACCGAGAAGAGAAACGCGGTCATTTGCATATGCGGTGTCATTCGCGAAAACCCGACCCTTCCCGTACGGATGTGCATACGATGTCAGCGCGCGATAATCTACGTGATTTCGATGACGACGTTTCCCTTTTTGTGTCCCTGCTCCACGTAACGGTGCGCGTCGGCGATTTGCTCGAGTGGAAAGCGCCGATCGATCACCGGCTTGAGCGCGCCGCGCTCGGCGAGCTGTGTGAGGAAGACGAGATCGGGAGGCCCGAATCGCGGCAGCGAATCATCAACCGACAGGTAACGGCCACCGGAGGCCAGTGCCGTCTGGGACGCCACCTTGAGCGCGGACGTCTTGCGCCGCCCGACCGCATCGATCACGCGATCGTAGCGCGCGTCCCGCGGCAGCCTGTCCGCAGTGTAATCGAGCACCCCATCGGCCCCGAGCGACGTCACGAGCCTCTGGTTCGTGGGACCGCACGCCGCCGTGACGTGCGCGCCGAAGTGCTTCGCGAGCTGCACGGCGGCGGTGCCGATGGCCCCCGATGCGCCGTAGATGAAGACGCGCTGGCCGGGGCCGACTCCGGCCTTCCTCAGACAGTGGAGCGCGATCAGGCCGCCGTAGGGAAGGGCAGCCGCTTCGGCCGCCGTGAGGTTCAGCGGCGCCGCGGCCACGATCTTCGATTCCGCCACACACGCGTACTCCGCGTACGCGCCGAGCCGCAGCATGGTGAACGCATACACGCGCTCGCCAGCGCGGAAATGCCGGACCCCCGTGCCCGTCTCCTCGACTTCTCCCGCCAGAACTGCCCCGAGGATTGGGCGCCGAGGCTTCCTCAGCCCAACCGCGAGCCGCATCATCACACGAAACCTGAGCTGCGCGGTCGGCACCGCGCTCCGCATGTAGCAGTCGCTGACGGTGACCGCCGCGACGTGGTTCCTGATCCGGAGGTCGCGTCTTCCCGGAACCGGTTTGGGTACGTCGCGCAGTTGTAGGACCTCGGGAGGTCCGTACCGAGTGCAGATCGCCGCCCTCATGGCTCAGGAATGAACTTCATTAAGCGGCGCCTTGAGGCGGGAGAGCGCCATAGGCGCCCTGAGCGTAGCGAAGGGATCTGCTTTTGAGATATATCTGGGCCACGATGTTTGGCACCGAACCGATCACTGGCGCTGAGCTGGCGGACGGCGAACTCGTCCTGACCTACGACGACGGGCCGGGGCCCAACACGCTGGCGGTTGCCGAGTACCTGTCGAGCATGGGCATCGAAGCGACGTTTTTTGTCGTCGGGGAGTCCATCGAACGGCTGCCGGACGTTCTCGCGCGAGTCCGCGCGCTCGGCCACCGTCTGGGTAATCACACCTGGACGCATTACTACGGCGGGCTTACCGCACAGCTCGAGAGCGGCTGCGACATCGTGGACGAACTGACGCGAACCGCCGCGCTGCTCGATGGGGACCCGCTAGCCTTCCGGCCTCCGTACGGCGCTTGGAATCCGCAGGTTGCGGCAACACTCAATGCCGATCGCACGTTGAGCGCGAGGCACGTGGGGCCATTCAACTGGTCGATCGATTGCACTGACTGGGCGGCGTGGCGTGACGGCGTCGATCCCATGGTTGTGGCGATCTGGTACCGCGTTCAGGCAAAGACGAAGGGGAAGGGACTTGTCCTGTTACACGACTACACGGCGGATTTCCCGATCATCGCAAGGGCGAATCGCAGCGCCGAGCTGACGCGTGCCCTGGTGCCCATGCTCATTGCCGACGGCTTCCGTTTCGTGCCGCTCGGCGCCGTTCCGATTCATTAATTGCTAGCTCTCAAGCGGGTCGCTGATCCATCGCAGCGCACCCGCGCTGGTCGGCGCGTTAAGTGAAACGGAGGGCGGGGGATTCGAACCCCCACGGGGTTGCCCCCAGCGGTTTTCAAGACCGCCGCCTTACCAGTTAGGTCTAGCCCTCCTCGATTACCGCTCAACAACTTAGCGCGAGGGAGCGACCTCTGGTAGCCGATTATGTGCCGCAACTGTGCCGTTCGGCGTGCCGTCCGGTCGGCGTTACGAGCGCGTGCCGTCAGGGGGTCGTCGCGCCCACCACGTTCGAGTAGCCCCCAAACACCGCGTCCACGTTCAACGTGCCGCGGAAGGCCACCAGCTGGAACTGATAGCCCGTCGTCGCGACGAGCCCTAGCACCGTGCACGTCCGCTTCGCGCCGAAGGCAGTCCCTGCCACCGGCGTGCTGCAACTGCCCTGCGTCACGCTCGTGGCCGACGCCCACGTGATCGTGCCCACCGCATAGCGGACGTCATAGCTCGCCGGCTGGCCGGCCCCGTCGCTCACCTCCGTGAACGACAGGGTCACCGACGTGTTCGTCGCCCCCGCGACCGCGAGATCCGTCACGGTCCCAGGGTTGGTGACGGCCACCGCCACCCTCACCACCGCCGTCCCGCTCTTGCCCTCGCTCGTGGCCGTGACCGTGGCGGCGCCGACAGCGACGCCTGTTACCAACCCGCTGCCGTCGACGGTCGCGACGCCCGCGTTGCTCGTCGCCCAGGTCTCCACCCGGCCCGTCAAGGGAGCACCCGTCGAGTCATAGGTGGTTGCAGTCAGCTGCACCGTCTGCCCGGGCGTGATGTAGGGGCTCGCCGGGCTCACGCTCACCGATGCCACCGGGAGTGGGGTGACGGTGACGGCTGCCGAGTCGGCCAAGGTGCCGCCGTTGGCTGTCGCGACCACCTTGTAGTCCCCAGGCTGGGGCGGCGTCTTGTACTGCAGATAGTGCTGGCGGCCGCTGCTGCTCGTGTCGACGATGCTGCCGCCGGTCACAGTCCAGCTCACCGCGACGGCGCCGGTGTCACCGGCAGCCGTCAGCCCGACGGCCATGAATTGCGCCGTCTGGTTCGGGAGCAGGGTCAGCGTCTTGGGAGAGACGGTCAAGCGGGCGAGGACCCCTGAGCCGTCGGTGACGGCAGTGGGTTTCTCGCACGCGAAGATTGCAAGCAGGCCGATCGCTATGCCCGCTTTGAGGCGTGCCAGCCGCCGCGCCAGCTTGTGTAGGAATGTCATATCAGGTCTCCTACGTCGTCTCCGTAATGGTCACTCAGTCCATCATGTCACGATGCAACACGCAACGGGCCGCCAGCAATCGACCGTTTGGGATCGCTGGCGGCCCGGCGGACGTAGCGAGTGTCTTCTCGCGGTAGTCCCGTAGCTCTGCGTCGCCGCCTTTCGACGGCTTTGCTCTGAGCAGCGCTGGCGCGTGTGAATTCGCCCTGCAACGTCAAGTCTGCAGCGAACGTCCGCTTGCGGACATGAGCCACATCACATTGGTCATGGTCGCCGCAAGGCGGGCAGCACGCCGCGCTTTGGCGCCCGGCGACGGTTCGCCTCGCGCGGCAGCGCTATCGGAATCTCTTGCTGACTCGCGGGTCAGATACTCATCACGAGGAGACGGCGTGGAGATGAAGCGGTGAGACAACACACCCCTAGGTGCGAGCGACGCGCGACCTACATGACGGCTAGCTCAGCCCGGATCCATTGAACCGCGGCCACGACCGCCTCGGGCCGTTCCTCATGAATGTAGTGCCCGCTCCCAGCCACACTATCGATCGTGAACGACTGCAAGC
>DATEGE010000095.1:0-5733 GCA_035280265.1 Gemmatimonadales bacterium
GACCGCCGAGCCTTCCGAGTCCACTATCGAAAAGTGAGTCGTCTCCGTTCCCTCAGAGCGCCCCCCTGACACGGTTGCCGGGGGCGTCGCGCGCCGCGGATCGATCTCCGCGCGCAACGATCCGGCGTACTGCTTCGACAGGAGGCGCTCGAGTGGCATCTGCACGAAGTCCGGGTCCCCCAGCAGGGCGTTCCGGTCCGTGTAAGCTCGACGCATCGCTTCGGTCTGCAGGTGCATCAGCTCCGCGCTGCCGAACGGCGGGAGCGGAGCGTACCCCTCCATCACATTGAGAATCTCCGCCAGCGTCACGCCGCCGCCCGACGGCGGTGGCATCGTGTAGATCGTGTAGCCGCGGTAGTGAATTTCGATCGGGTCGCGCCACTTCGGGACATAGTGGGCGAGGTCTTGCGGCGTGATCAACCCGCGGCCGCGCGCCATCTCGCGCACAATCAGGTGAGCAATACTGCCGGTGTAGAACACGGCGGCACCGCTGTCCGCGATGAGCTGCAGTGTGCGGGCGAGCTCGGGCTGCACGAAGCGGGTTCCCGGAGCGGGGGCCGCCCCGTCCACGAGGAATCGGGCCCGTGAGGCGGGGAAGCGACCGAGCCGCTCCGCTTCGCGCTCGATCACCCGACTGCGCGGGCCGTCGAGCACGTAGCCGTCGCGCGCCAGGTCGATCGCGGGCGTGAGCAGCTCCTTCCAGGTCAGCCGGCCGAACTTGCGATGCGCCTCGAACATTCCGGCGATGCTGCCCGGGACACCAGCGGAACGTTGCCCCGTGAGCGACGACGCGGTCGCGTTGCCGGCCGTGTCGACGTACATGTCGCGCCTCGCTCCCGTGGGCGCCGTCTCGCGAAAGTCGAGCGCGCCCACGGGGCCGTCGCGCATCCGCACGACCATGAACCCGCCGCCCCCGATGTTACCGGCTACTGGATGAACCACGGCCAGCGCGAACGCGACGGCGACGGCGGCGTCGACGGCGTTGCCGCCGCGGCGCAGCACGTCGACTCCGACATCGCTCGCGAGCTGGTGCGACGTGACGACCATGGCGTGCTCACCGGTGACGGGGCTGACGCGATGGCCCAAGGGCCAATCCGCGGCGATGACCGCGCGGCGCGCCGCCGGGGCAGCGGGTGCACCCGAATCGGGAGCGACGACCGCAACGGCCGGAGGGATGACGACTTCCGGTGTGACCGGGATCGTGGCGGGCAGGTTGGATCCCCCGCGGCAGGCACTGAGCAGCAGTATGAGGGCGACACCGAGCGATCGACGCATGTCGAATTGTGCACGTCGACCCGAGTTCGGGTCAACGGGTGATGGGGCGCCGGAAATGGAGACCATGGACGATTGGCTCTCCGCCGGCTCGTAACAAGTTCGTCATCACGGCACTGGGGAACCCCCGCTGGTCCGAATCCAGGTCGCCGTCTAACTTGGGGCCATCCGATGACCGGCTCCCCATCCGACTACCGCGACCCGCGGCTCACCGAGCAGCGCAATCCTCGCACTCAGCGCATCGACGTCGCTACGAGCCTCGAGATCGTCGATCTCATGAACGCCGAGGACGCCACCGTGGCGCCCGCGGTGCACGCAGTGCGCGAGGCGCTCGCGCGGGCCATCGATCTCGTCGTCGCGACATTCCAGGCGGGAGATCGGCTGATCTACGTGGGGGCCGGCACGTCGGGGCGGCTGGGCGTGCTGGATGCTAGCGAATGCCCGCCCACCTTCGGGACACCGCCCGAGATGGTGGTGGGCGTGATCGCGGGGGGCTACACGGCGCTCGTGAGGAGCGCCGAAGGCGCCGAGGACGACGTCAACGCCGGCATGGCCGCGATGGACGACGCGCGCGTGGCACCGGGCGACTTTGTGCTCGGTATCGCCGCGAGCGGCACCACGCCGTTCGTGCGCGCCGCCCTGGGCCGCGCCCAGACGATCGGAGCGCGGACGGGACTGCTGTCCTGCTCCGACCCTCCTAGAGTGCTCGTCGAGACATGCGACGTGCTCATCCTGCCCAAGGTCGGCCCGGAGGCGCTCACGGGATCCACGCGCCTGAAGGCCGGCACGGCCACCAAGCTCGTTCTCAACACCCTCACCACCGGCGCGATGATTCGTTTGGGGCGCGCCTATGGGAACCTCATGGTGGACCTGATGGCGCTCTCCGACAAGCTGCGCGACCGCGGCCAACGGATCGTGATGGAATGCGTCGGCGTGGACCGGGCAGCGGCGCGGCGCGCGATCGAGGCCGCAGGCGGCAGCGTGAAGTTGGCGATCGTGATGGCGAAGCGAGGCGTGGACAAGGCGACTGCGGAGCGGCTGCTCGCCGGGGCGAGAGGCTTCGTTCGGGGCGCCGCGGGCGACCCACCGTGGGTCACGTGACGAGCACGCTCGCCGTCGGCGTCATGTCGGGTACGTCGCTCGACGGTGTGGCCACGGCGCTCGTCCGCCTCACCGAACAACCCCTCGACGCCCAGCTTGTCGCGTTCCGTCAGGATCCGTACGGGGCAAGCGAGCGCGGGCAGATCATCGATGCGATCGCGCGCGGCGGCGCGAAAGACTTGGCCCTGTTGCACGTGGCGCTGGGCGAGCGGTTCGCCGGGGCGGTGCTGCAGCTCGCCGCGGCGGCGAGCGTGACGCCCCGGGAGCTCGCGTTCGTCGCGTCGCATGGGCAGACCATCTGGCACGAGCCCGGCCGTGCCACGCTGCAGCTGGGAGACGCGGCCGTGATCGCAGAGCGCCTGGGCGTGCGGGTCGTGAGTGACTTTCGGTCGCGCGACGTGGCTTCCGGCGGTCAGGGCGCCCCCCTCGTCCCGCTCGCCGACGTCCTGCTGTTCGGCCATCCGACGCGCGGACGTCTGCTCCTGAACATCGGCGGCATGGCGAACGTGACGTGGGCGCCTCGTCGCGGCGACCTCACGGGCGCGGTGGCGTTCGACACTGGCCCAGGCGTCGCCGTGGTCGACGCGGTCACGCGTAGGATCGACCCCTCCGCGCGGTTCGACGTCGGGGGCGAGCGGGCGCGCCGCGGGAAGCCGTGCCGCACGGTGCTCGACGCCGTGCTGGCCGATCCGTATTTCGCGACGCGCCCGCCGAAGAGCACCGGGCGCGAGCAGTTCGGACCCGAGTACGCGATGCGTCTGCTCGAAGACGTGCGGCGCGCGGGCGGCTCGGACAACGATGCGGTCGCCACAGCGACGGCCCTGACCGTCGAGACCATCGCTCGCGGCATCGAGCGCTGGACGCCGGCCCGACCGGACGACGAGCTGGTGATATCGGGGGGCGGCGCCCGTAACCCGTGGCTCGTCGAGCTCCTCGCGGCCCGTGTACAGCCGCGGACGGTCGTGCCGTTCGATCGTCTGTTTTTCGACGGCGAGGCCAAAGAAGCGCTGGTGTTCGCGTTCCTCGGCTATCTCACGATCCTGGGCCGCCCGGGAAACCTGCCGGCTGCGACGGGTGCGCGCGGCCCGCGCGTTCTCGGCCATATCACGCCGGCGTGACAGCGACCCTGGCGCGGCTCGTGTTCCCGTCGCTCCGGTGGCGGCGGGGACGCTTCGCGCACGAGCGCCCGAAGATCGACGCCGCCCTCGCCGCCGGCGTCGGCGGGTTCATCGTGTTCGGTGGGACCCGCGAAGCGGTGGTGGCGCTGACGCGTGACCTGCGCACGCAAGCCGGGCGTCCGCTCCTCGTGGGCGCCGATCTCGAGCGTGGTGCCGCGCAGCAGGTGCAGGGGCTCACCGAGCTGCCACCGCCCGCCGCCCTCGGCTGGCTGGACGACCTCGACGCGACCGCTGCGTGCGGCATGATCACCGGCGTCGAAGCACGCTCCGTCGGGATCAACTGGGCGTTCGCACCGGTCTGCGACCTCGACCTCGAGGCCCGGAATCCGATCGTGCAAACCCGCTCGTTCGGGACCGATCCCGTCCGCGTGGGCGAGCACGCGGCCGCCTGGATTCGCGGGCTGCAGGAGCACGGCGTGCAGGGATGCGCCAAGCACTACCCGGGACACGGGCGGACCACACAGGACTCGCACGAGACCTTACCCCGCGTGCCGACGCCGAGCGCCGAGCTACGCCTGGTGGACGGAGTGCCGTTCGAGCACGCGGTGCGGGCCGGCGTCGGGAGCGTGATGAGCGCGTTCGTGGCCTATCCCGATTGGGATCCCTCGGGCCGGGCGGCGAGCTTCTCGGCCCCGATCCTGGGCTACTTGCGGAGTGCCATCGACTTCACGGGACTGGTCGTAACGGACGCGCTGATCATGGCAGGGGCCAGCGCCGCGCAGCCGGTGCCCGCGGCCACGGTGCAGGCAGTCGCGGCTGGATGCGATGCGCTGCTCTACCCGAGCGACTTTCACGGCGTCGTGCAGGCGCTCGACGCCGCGGTCGGGACCGAGATCCCGACGGCCCGCGCCGACGATGCGCTCGCCCGCTACGATCGGACCCTCGCTGCCTGGGGCCAACTCCCCGATCAGGGAGAGCCCGATCTCGTAGACCATGCGACGTTCGCGGACGGGCTCGCCGACCGAGCGGCGCACCTGGTGCGCGGCGATCCACCCCGTATCACCGCACCCGTGGCGATCTCCATCATCGATGACGACGTCGGTGGTCCGTACACGATCCCGCCGCGCGACGTGTTCCATCACACGCTGCGCGAGGCGGGCGTGTCGATCGGGCAGCGTGTGACGGGCAACGTGCGACGGATCGTGTTGGTCTACGCGGAGCCGCGTTCCTGGAAGGGGCGGGCCGACTTGGGGGCACGGTCGCGCGCGGCGTTGCGGCGGCTCGTGCCAGGAGCACAACTCGTGGTGCTGTTCGGGCATCCGCGCCTCGCGGCGGAGATCCCGGGCTCGGTCCCCATCCTCCTGTGCTGGCACGGGCAGGCGCTCATGCAGCGGGCGGCGGCGCGGTGGGTGATCGAGAGCGTGACCGGTCAGTGGTGAGCAGTGAGCGGTGAACCGAGTGTTTTCGGTTCGGCCAAGAGCAGGACGACCGCTTAGCGCTCACCGCTCACGCTTCTACTCCGCAGCCCCAGCCGGCTCAAATAGGCAGTGACCAGTCCTGCAGGGACGGCGTAGATGATCTTGCCATTCGATTCCTGGTTCCCGCCGAACAGCACCGCCGCCACGCGGCCCGAGCGATCGAAGATCGGACTCCCCGACGAGCCGGGAGCGCCGTAGCCGTCGACCTGCACTACCGTCGGCAACGCCTTGCTGATCGTCCCGACGGTGAGCGTCGGGTCCGCGATCACTCCGCTCTGCCCGGCCCGCTCCATCGGGAGGTCCTCGCCGAGCGGGTAGCCGACGATCGCCACGGGATCGCCGCGTGCGAGCGCGCCGGCCTCAGTCGCGAACCCGGCGATGGGCGGCGTGCCTCCCCGAATGTCCACGCGGACGGCGCCGACATCTCCGCCTAAGGAGTCGGCCACCCCCACAAACTGGCCGGGAAACCACTGCCGGCTTCCCGAGAACTTGACGCCGATCCGTAGTGGTCGTCGGTTGCCCGCTTCCCCCACCAGCAGATGACGGTTGGTGACGAGGGTGCCATCGGAGTCGGCGGCGAACGCCGTGCCGCTGAAGATCTGGCTATCGGAGAATTGCACGACCAACAGCGCAACCGCGCCCTGATTCTTGAGCGAAATGGAACGGTAGTCCATCGCCGCTGCGCCGGCGAGGCCGCGCTGCCGCGCCTCCGCGCTGTCGAGCGCAGCGCGCAACCGGGCGACCGCGCGGGCGTCGCCCCGCGC
>DATEGE010000096.1:0-3321 GCA_035280265.1 Gemmatimonadales bacterium
GGCGTTCACGAAGGACGTCGCGAAGCTGTCATGCTGCGCCGCGTGATCCTCATGCCTCGATGAATCTCCATACGCGGGGACCCGACTTTGGCAGCAAGATCAAAGTCTTGGACGTCGGCGGCGTCAGGATGGCCGAGACGCTCTATGCCCCGCACCAAGAGATCCCGCCGCACGCCACCACATGGCCGGACCTCTGCCTGGCGCTGGCTGGCGGCTACGAGGAGCGGCTGGGGCAGACGCGGTTGCGGTGCGACTCTGTCTCGCTTGTCTTTCACCCCGCAGGCGACGTGCACTCGGATCGGATTTCCGATCGGGGCAGCCGCTGTCTCACCGTCCAAATCGATCCCAGCCTGCTGCCGTCCGGGGCCGCCCGAGTCTCCCCAGACGGCTTTACCGTCCCCCGCCGTGCCGTGCCGACTCGGCTGGCGTTTGAGCTGGCCGCTGAATTCGAGCTCCGGGACGATCTGTCGGCGGTCGCCCTGGAAAGCGCCGTCCTCGCGCTGCTGGGCGAGCTGGCCAGCCGGCCGGGCCTCGAACTCCGAGGCGCTGCCCCAGCATGGCTCGAGCGGACCCGCGAGCAGGTCCACGATGAGTTCGCCAAGAGGCTTCCGCTCGAGACGCTGGCACGAACGGCCGGGGTACACCGCGTGCACCTGGCCCGGGCGTTTCGCGCCCACTTCGGCTGCACCGTGGGGCACTACATCCGGCAACGTCGCCTGGAGTTCGCGTGCCGCGAGCTCGTCGCGACGCCAGCGCCGCTGAGCGAGATCGCCCTGTCCGCGGGCTTCGCCGATCAGAGCCACTTCACCAACACGTTCACGCATCTCATCAGAATGACGCCCGGCGCGTTCCGGTCACGGTTTACGCGACGCTAATCCGGTACAACGATCGGCGTTACTCCCCTACAAGACGGCTGCGGTTCCCATCGCTACGTTGTCGTGGAACAGCACTCACGACGACTCATCAGACAGGGTCGCGCCCCGATTTGATACGGGAGGGTTTCCATGACGCACAGCATCATGACAATCGGTCAACTGGCCTCCGATCTCCTCGCCCGGCTCCCGGCGATCACGGGTGAGGAGCAGCGCTTAGGGGTCGAAATCTATCGCCAGCTGGCGGAGGGGCGGCCGGTGGCCCCGTCGCGTCTCGCCCAAGCATTGCACATGACCACGGGCGACGTCGCGGAGCTTCTCAAGAGTCCGAATCTCCAGCCCCTGACCTACGCCGACGCGGAGGGACGGGTCATCGGGTTTGGGGGCCTCGCCCTGGAGGGAATGCCTCATCGCTTCATCGTGGACGGCCGGACCTTATACACGTGGTGCGCGTGGGACAGTCTGTTCATCCCCGGCATCCTGGGCCGGGCCGCCGACGTGTCGTCCCCCGTCCCTCAGAGCGGCGCACGCATCCGGCTCACGGTCACACCGAACGGGGTCCAGAACGTTGAACCTCAGACCGCGGTCATGTCGTTTCTCCTGCCGAGCGCCGAGACGTTTCAGGCGGACGCGCTCAAGGCCATCGCGAGCTTCTGCCATTTCATTTTCTTCTTCCCGACCGCTGAGGCTGCCGCGGCGTGGACGGCGAGCCGCCCCGATACCTCGGTGATGTCCCTAGCCGATGCCTTCGAGCTGGGGCGCCGCATGATTGCCGCGCGGTACGGGTCCGCGCTTGAGAGCAGGTGACGAACCGGCTGCTCCGGGCGAGCTCGCTCCTCGGCGGGGCTGCGGCGGCCGTCACGAGCGCGGCCGCCAGCATTTGCTGCATCGGGCCCCTCGCGATCGCGCTCCTGGGCGTGAACGGCGCGATCTTGGCGGCAGCGTTCAAGCCCTATCGGGTCTATCTCCTAACGGGCTCGCTCGTGCTGCTTGCCGGCGCCTTCTGGAGCACGTATCGACGGGCGCGCGACGGCGGAGCGTGTCCTGTGCCGGCGGGTAGCTGGACCAGACTCGTCTTATGGGTGGCGCTGGGGCTATGGATGGGAGCGGTCGTCATTCAGTACCTCGCAAACCGGTTGTGGCTGAAAGGAGGGGTGGTCTTATGACTATCGTGATGAAGTTCGGCCTGATCGCCGCGGGTCTGTTGCTGGCCTTAAAGCTCGGGGCAGGCCCCGGTGGGACCTACATCACCTTGGACGGCGCAGCCCAGCCGCTCAAGAACGCGTTCAATGCCGATGCCGGCAAAGTGCGGTTGCTGATGTATGTGAGTCCGACCTGCGGAGGATGCCTCCGTGGCGCGAAGCAGGCGCAACAGGACGTGCTCGCGACCATCGACGATGCGAACCTTCGGATCTACGTCGTCTGGGCGCCGAAGAACGGCGGCCGCCAACAAGATGTTGGGCGAGTGACCCAAATCGTGACCGACCCGCGGGCAGCACAATACTGGGACGGACATCGAGTCCTCACGGACGCGTACGATCGGATGCTGGCGCTGAGCGGCCCGTGCGCCGGGATCTTCATGTTGTACGGACGGCAGGCGCGCTGGGAGGATGCGGCACCTCCGAGAGCGGACTATCTGGAGGATGCGCACGCCGAGGAATTCAACCGCCCCTATCTGCAATACGACCCGCGGCGCTTCGCAGCCAAAATGCGCGAGATGCTCACCACGAGGAGTAAGTAATAAGTATGCGCACCAACGTTCGTCTCAGGGTTGCTCCAGACGGAGTCAAAGACGTGCAGCCTCAGAGCGCCGTTATGTCGTTTCTGCTCCCGACTGCCCAGACATTTCAAGCAGATGCTCTGAAGGCGATGGCGAGCTTCTGTCATTACATTTTCTTCTTCCCGGACCGCGACTCTGCCATGGCGTGGACGACGAGCCACCCTGATACCACTGTTATCTCGGTCTCGGACGCGTTCGAGGTCGGCCGTCGGATGGTCGACGCGCGCTGGCGCTCGGCATGAGTCAGCGAGTCTTCCCACAATTGCGCATGACCAACTGGCAGCGCACTCGTGCCTTCTACGTGGATGGGCTTGGTTTCAGCGTGGACTGGGAGCACCGCTTCGAGCCCGGTCTCCCCGTCTTCGCTCAACTCACTCGCGACGGTCTATCGCTCCTCCTGACCGAACACGCCGGCGATTGCCAGGTAGGCGGGGGCGCCTACTTGGTGGTCGACGACGTCGATGCGCTGTTTCGCGAGATCAGCCGGCGCGGCATCGAGCCGGCCGAGCCGCCCAGCGACGCCGAGTGGCACGCCCGGGAGATGACGGTCATCGATCCCGACGGGAACAGGCTGAGGTTCAGTACGACGGTCTCAGAGTAGCGCGACCCACTCTGAGGGCAGTGGTGCCAATGGTGGTGTCAGAACTCCCGTTTCTGGTCAGCGCTGGC
>DATEGE010000097.1:0-8264 GCA_035280265.1 Gemmatimonadales bacterium
GGCGTGCCTGTGAACAGGCGGCCGATGTTGTGCAGCCGCCTCATCTGCTCACCACGGTGTTGCCGCCGACGACGACGTTGGTCACGTCGTGACCGGAGAAGCCGTAGACGAGATACGCCGGGTTCAGCTCGCGCCACAGCCCGGCCGGCTGATCGAGCGTGACGAAGTCGGCAAGCATCCCCTCGCGCAGCTGGCCGGCGTCCCAGCCCAACGCGCGCATACCACCGACCGTCGCGGCACGCAGCAGGTCCTCCGGCTGGTGCACGACGCGGGTCCCGGTCGCGCGCCGCTGATCGAGCTCGAGAGCGCGCGCCTCTTCGAGGACGTCGGTGACTGCGTTCGAGTCGCTGCCCACGCTCAACGTGCAGCCCGCATCGACCAGCGCGCCCAGCGGACCGACGGTGTCGCCCAGATCGCGCTCCGTCGTCGGGCATGCGCAGACGCACACCTCGTTCTCACCCAACAGCTCGATGTCGTGCTCGCTGACGTGGATGGCGTGGATCGCCGTCAGGTCGGGTCCGAGGATGCCTTCACGATCGAGAAGCTCGGCCGGCGTGCAGAACTCGTACTTCATGCACTCGGCGACCTCGGCCGCCTGCTCGGCGAGATGAACGTGCAGAGGGATCCGCCGCTCGCGTGCGTAGGTGGCCACGATTCGCATCGACTCGCTGTCGACTGCGCGAACGCTGTGGATCGCCGCGGCGAGGCGCACTCCGTCGGCTTCGCTCAGCCGGTCCATGCGCCGCGCCCATCTGTCTGCGTCGCTATCCGAAAACGTGAGCTGCTCGGCCTCCAGCGGCCTGCCGTCGAGCCCGCCGCGGAGGTAGCAAGCGTCGATGAGGGTGATGCGAATGCCTTCTTCTTTCGCCGCGTCGATCAGCGCTTCGCCGAGCTCGTTGCCGTGGGAGTGCAGGTAGTGGAACTCGCCAACCGCCGTGATGCCGGCCTCGAGCATCTCTCGGAACACAAAGCGCGCGTGCTTGAAATAGTCGGCCGCGTCCCACTCGGTGAACCGGTACATCTGCGCACGCCACTCCCAGAAGTCACCGCCGCCCGACTCGATCTCGCCGCGCAGCAAGCGCTGAAACGCGTGGCTGTGCACGTTGGCGAGCCCAGGGATCGTCCAGCCTTTGAGCGCGACCGCGTCCGGCGGTGGCGGCGGCCCCTCCTCGATCGACGTGATGCGTCCGTTCTCGACGGCGATCAGGACGTTTTCGGCGCGGTGGCCGAGCCACGCCTGCTCGGCGTGCCAGAGGCCGCTTCCGTTCACTCTCGCATCGGAATGCGCACACCGCGCTCGCGGGCAACCTCGAGCGCGCGGTCGTAGCCCGCGTCGGCGTGACGCATAACACCCGTTCCCGGGTCGTTGGTCAGCACGCGCTCCAGCTTCCTTTCGGCTTCGGCGCTTCCGTCCGCGACCACGACCATGCCGGCGTGAATCGAGCGGCCGATGCCAACGCCTCCACCGTGATGGACGCTCACCCACGATGCGCCGCTCGAGGTGTTGAGCAGCGCGTTGAGGACCGGCCAGTCCGCAATGGCGTCCGAGCCGTCGAGCATCGCTTCGGTCTCTCGATAGGGCGACGCCACCGACCCCGAGTCGAGATGATCGCGGCCGATCACGATCGGCGCCTTCACCACCTCTCGTCGCACCAGCTCGTTGAAGCGCCGGCCCGCCCGCGCCCGCTCGCCGTATCCGAGCCAGCAGATACGTGCCGGCAGGCCCTGGAACTTCACCCGCTCACCGGCCGCCTCGATCCAGCGCACGAGCGCGGGATCGCCGCCGAACTCGTCGACGATCGCACGGTCGGTGGCTGCGATGTCGGCCGGGTCGCCCGACAGGGCGACCCACCGGAATGGGCCCTTGCCCTCACAGAACAACGGCCGGATGTAGGCGGGCACGAATCCTGGATAGTCGAAGGCCCGCGCGCTGCCGCCGAGCCGCGCCTCTGCGCGCAGGCTGTTGCCGTAGTCGAACACCTCGGCGCCGCGGTCGAGGAACTGGACCATCGCCTCGACGTGGCGGACCATGCTCTCGCGCGCGCGACTGATGTAGGTCGCCGGCTCGTCGAGCCGCAGCTCCGCGGCGTCGTCAGGATCGAGACCGGCGGGGATGTAGCTGAGCGGGTCGTGCGCCGGCGTCTGGTCGGTGACGATGTCGACCTCGATGTTGCGCGAGGCGAGCTCCGGCACGATCTCGGCAGCGTTGCCGAGGAGCCCGATAGAAAGCGCGCGTTTCGACTTCTTTGCCTGGAGCGCCAGCGCGAGCGCGTGATCTAAGCCGTCAGCCCGAACGTCGAGATAGCGATGGTCAAGCCGGCGCTGGATGCGTTCGGGATCGACCTCGACGCAGATCGCCACCCCGCCGTTTAGCGTCACCGCGAGGGGCTGCGCGCCGCCCATGCCGCCCAGGCCGGCAGTGAGCGTGATCGTTCCCGCAAGCGTGTCGTGGAAGCGCTTGCGAGCGATCGCGGCGAAGGTCTCGTACGTCCCCTGCAGGATGCCCTGGGTGCCGATGTAGATCCACGACCCCGCGGTCATCTGGCCGTACATCGTCAGACCGAGCGCTTCCAGGCGGCGGAACTCCTCCCACGTCGCCCACTCCGGCACCAGCATCGAGTTGGAGATGAGCACCCGTGGCGCCCACTCGTGCGTGTCGAACACCCCGACCGGTTTGCCGGACTGCACGAGGAGCGTCTGGTCGCCCTTCAGGCGGTGCAGCTCGCGCACGATGGCGTCGAACGCCTCCCACGAGCGCGCTGCGCGACCTGTCCCGCCGTAGACGACGAGATCTGCCGGACGCTCGGCGACCTCGGGGTCGAGGTTGTTCATCAGCATGCGCATCGCGGCTTCCTGCGGCCAGCCGAGGCACATCATGGTCGCGCCCCGCGGCGCTCGTACGGTCCGGCTCACTGCAGCGGACCGATGACCGCTTCCGCTGCGTCGAGAATGGCGCCGCTGCGAATCATCTCTTCGGCAGCCGCGAGCTCCGGTGCGACGACGCGATCCGGCCCCACGCCCGGAACCTTCTTGCGCAGCGCGTCGTGGACGGCCGCAGTCGCGCGCGCCGCCTGGAGCGGCCTGCGCATCTCTTGCGCCCGGGAGGCTGCGCACAGCTCGACAGCCAGGATCGACGTGATGTTGTCTAGCACGCTGCGCAGCTTCAGCGCGGCGCCCCATCCCATCGAGACGTGGTCCTCCTGCATTCCGGAGGTGGGCACCGAGTCGACACTGGCGGGCGCCGCCAGGCGGCGGTTCTCCGCGACCAGGGCCGCCGCGGTGTACTGCGCGACCATCAGCCCGGAATTCACGCCCGGCTCCTCGGCGAGGAACGGTGGGAGGCCCTGCGATCGATGCGGATCGAGCAGCCGGTCGACGCGGCGCTCGGCGATCGACCCGATCTCCGCCGCTGCGATGGCCAGGAAGTCCGCGGCAAATGCCAGCGGCTCGCCATGAAAGTTGCCGTTCGATTCGACCTCACCGTCTTCGAGCACGATCGGGTTGTCGATGGCCGACGACAGCTCCACCGCGGCTACCCGCCGCGCAAAGTCCAGTGTGTCCCGCGCCGCCCCTGCCACCTGCGGGCTGCAGCGCACCGAGTAGGAATCCTGGACCGCGTGCTGCGAGTGCCGGTGCGAGGCCACGATCTGCGAGCCCTCCATCAGGCGCGCCAGGTTGGCCGCGCTCGCCATCTGCCCAGGATGCGGACGCACCTCCTGCAGCCGGGCTTGAAATGTGCGATCGGTGCCGAGCAGCGCTTCGGCCGACATCGCCGCGGTTACGTCGGCGGTCTTGAAAAGACGCTCCGCATCAGTGCACGCGAGAAGCAGCATGCCGAGCATGCCGTCGGTGCCGTTGATGAGAGCCAGACCTTCCTTGGTCTCGAGCTTGACCGGCTTCAGCTTCGCGGAGCGCAGCGCCTGCTTCGCCGACCTTCCGTCGATCACATCGCCTTCTCCGACCAGCGCCAGACCGATGTGCGCGAGCGGCGCCAGATCGCCGCTGCAGCCGACAGAGCCGAAGCGCGGGACCACGGGCGTGATGCCTTCGTTGAGCATCGCAATGAGCGCCTCCGCCAGGAGGGGCCTCACCCCCGAAAGGCCCATCGACAGCGTGCGCGCACGCAGCAGCATCGTGGCGCGCACCACCTCCTCATCCACAGGCGGCCCGACGCCCGCCGCGTGCGAGCGGATGAGGGCGAGCTGCAGCTCAGGCTGGCGCAGCGGAGCGATCCGCGTTCCGGCGAGCGCGCCGAATCCCGTGGAGACGCCGTACACGGGCTCGCGTGAGGTCGCCGCGCGTTCGACGAGCCTGCGGCTGCGCTCCATGTTGGTGCGTGCCGTGGAGGCCAGGGCCACCTTCTCGCCGTGACGGGCCACCGCCACGACCTGGTCTTCCGTCAGCCCAGGTCCCCGCAGCGTGACCGTCACCGAACCCTACGTTAGCCGATGTTCTTGAGCGCCTCGCGCTTGCTCAGACCGCTCAAGCGAGACTCGTTTTCGCGCACGTAGCGAGCGACCTCTTGCGGGTCTGTCCAGGCGTACTGGCGAAGCGCCCAGCCGATCGCCTTGCGGACGAAGAAGTCGCGGTCAGCGAGACTGGGCTCGATGTTGGCGTACAGCAGCTCGAGGTCGGTGTCGCGCTTGAAACGCAGCTGGCAGATGATCGAGACGCGGCGCTTCCACAGGTTCGTGTCGGTGCTCCACGTGCGCATGAGGGGGCGCATCTGTTTCGGATACCGGCGCAGCACGTCACCGATGATCGTCGCCAGCTCGTCGACCAGGTCCCACCAGGCGCCAGTCACGACCATCTCTTCGAGCCAGGGCATGTCGCGCGGGGTGAGGCAGTCGCGAATCGGCTTCATCTCCAGCAGGATCTGTGCGACATACCGCTCCTCACGGTGGCGCGCGCCGCGCCAGAGCTGAAGGATGGTCTCGTGCCACTCGCGACAGGACATCGGCGAAGTGGCGAACAGCATCCGCGTCATCGCGCGGAGCGCGGGCATGTTGACGCCGTAGTACGGCATTGTCGATTTCATGTAAGCCTGCATGCCGGCGGCTCGCGTTGGGTTGGCGGCCGCGGCCATCTGGCGCCGCAGTCTCTGGATCAAGGGGCCGGCAGGAATTCCGCTTTCACCACCTCTTCATCGACCTCCAGCACCCACGTCGATCCTTTCGCGAAGCCACCGTCGCCTGGCCTGATCAATTTCCGGTTCACGAGGTACTCGACCAGCTCCCACACGATGTCACCATGCGTGCAGAGCACGATCTGATCCAGCGCGGGATCGAGCAGGAACTGGTTCAGCCCGTCCAGGCCATGGCCTTCGACGAGCGCTGCCGATGAATTCACGTCCATCTGGCGCGCACGCGCGACGGGCTCCACGGTTTCGACGCACCGCACGTAAGGGCTCGAGATGATGGCCCGGATCGGGTACGCCTCCAGGATTTCGACCAGCTCTTCCGCTTGCTTCCGGCCTTTCTTGCTGAGCGGTCGCAGCCCGTCGTCACCCGTCCAGTGGCTGCGGCTGCCGGCTTTGGCGTGCCGTACGACATAGAAAGAACGGCTCAGGGCATCCACTCACGGAGGCGCTTGCGGTCGAGCGCCTCCCAGACCCGGTGCCACTTCGCGCGGGCGTCGTCCGCCGCGATGCGCTCCAGCGCGATGAGCTCGCCGGCCACGAAAGCGCGCTTGCCGGTGACCTTCGCGGACCGCAACCACGACTGCGCCGTGACGCTGTCCTGGTGCTCGCCGAGGATGGTCTGGAGCCTGGCCGCGGCGCGAGCGAACTCGACCGCCACGTCCCCGGCCACCGCCACCACCGCCTCGGCGGCGTATCGCGCGCGCTTGGCGAGAATTCGGATGCGGTGCAGCTCCGGATCGGTCGGCGTCTCGGGAAGCTGGCGCACAGCCGACCGGAGCCGGCGCCAGGGCGACGTGGCCAGCGCGGGGAGGACCGCGGTCGCGGGCTGTTCGGCGTCGGCGAGCGTCTGGGGCGAGTGGGCCGCGGCGACCAGGCGCTCGAGCAGATCGATGTAGCGCTGCGAGTCGAGGTCGGCCAGCAGTTTCTTCCGCAGGTCGTCGATCTCCACTTCGAGCAGATGCAGCAGCGACGCCGCCGACCGTTGGTCGCTCGCGGGCAGGGCCGCTGCACGCACGCGCAGCCTTTCCAGCAGCACCTCGCGATCGCGCACGGCTCCGAGGCCCATCGCAAGCCAGCCCAGCTCGGAGCGGAGCGGCTCCGTCCAGTCCGGGTCGAGCAGCGGGCCGAATGTGCGCAGGTTGGACCGCAGCTTGCGGCTCGCCACGCGGGCCTGGTGAACCGCCTCTGGGTCGCGTCCCGACCTGACCAGCGGGTCGTGGCGAAGCAGAGCCGCGATCGAGTCGGCGAGTGCGTTGCGGATCACGTCTTTGGCCGGCGCGGCGGGAGGCAGTGGCTGCGGCGAGACCTCGGGTGGCTCGATCGCTCGCGGGCCGAGGGCGCGGATGTGCTTTGGGGTGGGGTCGGGCGCGCCAGCGCCGGCGCCGCGCAGCCGCGTGACCAGCGGCACAAGGATGGCGTCAGACGCCCCGTCGGCGCCGTTGGTACCGGGCACCTCGACCTCGATCTCGCGGAACCGCGCCGCCACGCGCCGGCCGTCGCGCACCGACACCTCGTCGTCGACGACCTCGGCAACCCTCGTCCCGGTGGCGTCGACCAGACGAACCCGCCTGCGCACCGTGGACAGGCGCGCCACCGGCACCAGCTCAGCCTTCCTGACGTACGCCCGCACCACCTCGAGGGCCGCCTCGGGCGGCCTGGTCGCGCTGCCCTGAAATGTCAGCTCGTCGCGCTCGAGAACCGCCGCGGGCTTGCCAGGCGTCGACGGCGGGGCGGCGAGCTTCAGCGTCCAACCTTCCCCGGCGCGGCGGCGAAGCGAGACTCCCCAGCGCGCAAGCCGGAGGTCGGGCGTGTCGTAGTAGACGGTTTCCATGCGCACCGTCTCGGGCGGCGCCACCGCGACGCCTTCGATGACTCCGGCGAGGTCGGGGAGGTGGAACGCGGGGCCGGCCCCGAGCTTCACCTCTCTTTCAAGCATGCGCTACGCCGCTTACCCCGTTGCCATGAGCGCTCTCGATGGCCAGCTCTTTGAATCTGACGTGTGAGTTGAGCCCACGCACCGTCGGCACCTTCCGCCACGACCCGTCCGGCCCGAGCTCCCACGCCAGCACGTCGTCCGCAAGCGACACGTCGAGGATCGACTGCAGCCGCTGCCGCAGCTTGGCGTCGGTGACGGGCACGACGGCCTCGACCCGCCGGTCGAGGTTGCGCGGCATGAGGTCGGAGGAGCCGAGGTAGTACTCGGGCCGGCCTCCGTTGCCGAAGCTGAACACCCGCGAGTGCTCGAGAAACTGGCCGACGATGGAGCGCACGCGAATCCGCTCCGACAATCCGGGCACGCCGGGCCGCAGCGAGCACATGCTGCGGACCAGAAGGTCGATCTGCGCGCCGGACTGCGATGCCGCGTACAGCGCGTCGATGATCTCCTGGTCAATAAGGTTGTTGACCTTGATGATGATCCGGCCGCCGACTACGCCCTCGCGCTCGATCAGCTGCGTGATGCCCAGGCGCAGGTTGGTCGGCGCGACCAGCAGCTTGCGATACCTGCTCTGACGGCTGTAGCCGGTCAGGAGGTTGAACAGCTCGGTGACGTCGGCGCCCAGGTCGGAGTCCGCGGAAAGCAGGCTGATGTCTTCGTAGGCGCGCGCGGTGCTCGGGTTGTAGTTGCCCGTGCCGACGTGCAGGTAGTACTGGATGTGGCCGCCCTCGCGGCGGACGACCAGCGTGACCTTGGCGTGGGTCTTCAGTCCCAGCAGACCGTAGACGACGTGCACGTTCGCTTCCTCGAGTGCGCGGGCCCAGCCGATGTTTGCCTGCTCGTCGCCGCGCGCTTTGATCTCCACCAGAGCGACGACCTGCTTGCCGCGCTCCGCAGCGCGGATCAACGCGCGCACGATGGGGCTGGCGGGACCTGACGTTCGGTAGAGGGTCTGCTTGATGGCGAGCACGTCGGGGTCGCTGGAGGCGTGATCGATGAACGCCTCGACCGAGGTCGCAAACGAGTCGTACGGGTGGTGCGCCAGAACGTCGCCTGCGCGAAGGACGGAGAAGAGCTCCGGCACCTCGGCGGCCCGGCCGCGCAAACGCGGCTGCGTGGTGGGAGTCCAGGTCTCTTCCTTCAGGTCAGGGCGGTCGAGATGCGTCAGGGCGAGCATGCTGCCCATGT
>DATEGE010000098.1:0-15593 GCA_035280265.1 Gemmatimonadales bacterium
CACGCTGACAGGGACGTGGCGCCCGGTCACTTCTAAGTCTATATTCAAGAGTTTCCGAAGTCACGTCCTGCGTTGGAGTTGCAACGTCAGGGTTCACAAAGTCCTTGAAGGCGAGTGCGGCCCGGTGATCCGCGTCCAGTCGGTGGCGCCCGACTCCATCGGCGCCGAGCTGGGGCTCGTCCCCGGCGCGGAGCTCCTGGCCGTGAACGGCCGGGTGCTCGAGGACTTTCTCGACTGGGAGTTTCTTACCGCCGACGACCGGTTCGTGCTGGCGGCGCGGCTGCCGGATGGCCAGGCAGTGGAGTACGACATCGAGCGCCCCGAGGGTATGCCGATGGGCGTCACCCTGGAGCCGCCCCGTATCCGTCGCTGCGCCAACCATTGTGACTTCTGCTTTGTGGACGGCAACCCGACTGGGATGCGGGCGCCACTCTACATTCGCGACGACGACTACCGCCTGTCGTTCCGCTACGGCAACTTCGCGACGCTCACGAACCTGAAACAGTGGGACGTGGACCGGATCCTCGAATTTCGTCTCTCACCGCTGTACGTCTCGGTGCACGCGACCGATCCCACGATCCGTCGCTGGCTGCTGCGCAATCCGGAGGCGCCGGCGATCGTCCCTCAGCTGCGCTGGTTCGGGGAGCGGGGTATCGCTTTCCACACGCAAGTGGTGCTCGTGCCCGGAGTGAACGCCGGCGTGTCGCTCGAGCGCACGCTGGACGACCTGTACGGCCTCGGGTCCGCTGTTCTCTCGGTTTCAGTTGTGCCTGTCGCGCTGACCGAATTCTCCAAGCGCGACCTGGTACGCGAGCCGACCGGTGACGAGTGCCGGACCGCGCTGGCGGCCGTCGATCGTGCCGCGGCCCGTGCGGTGACGGAGCGGGGGAGCCCGTGGTGCTACGGTGCCGACGATCTCTACCTGCAAGCGGGTGCACCGCTCCCTGCCGCCGAGTGGTACGGCGATTTCGAGCAACGCGAAAACGGCGTGGGAGCGGTTCGCTATCTCCAGACCCGTATTGCGGCGGCCGCCGATCGGCTCCCGGAGCTGGGCGGGAAGCGAATCGGCGTGGTGACTGGGACGGCCATGGGGCCGTTGCTGCCGCAAGTACTGAGCGGGCTGACGGCCGCGACCGGGGCGAGCTTTGAGCTGATCGTGGTCACGAACACGCTGTTCGGTCCCTCGGTGACCACGGCGGGGCTGCTTCCGGCCGCTGCGATCGAGCGGGCGCTGGCGACGCGAGCCGATCTCGATTGCGCATTGCTACCGGCGGAGGCGGTGAACGACGACCTCATGTTCATGGACGACGTGTGCGCCGACGAGCTCGTGGCACGCCTGCCCATTCCGGTGTATCTGTCGGGTGATTTTGTGGACGTGTTGAGTGAACGCGGAACTCGGAATGCGGAACGCGGAACCGACGAAGCGAGCCCTGTGCGTTCCGCGGTTGGGGAGCGGCAGCGGTGAAGGGCGCCCCGACCGTCGCCATCGTGGGCCGGCCCAACGTGGGCAAGTCGACGCTGTTCAACCGGCTGATCGGCCGCCGCGAGGCGATCGTGGATCATCGGCCCGGCGTGACACGGGACCGACATTTCGGTGCGGTCGAGTGGAATGGGCGCCGCTTCTGGCTGGTGGATACGGGCGGCCTCGTCCCGGGCGCGCAGGACGCCCTCAACCGCGCCATCCGCACCCAGATCGAAACCGCGGTCGCCGAGAGCGACGTCGTGCTGTTCGTGGTGGACGTGGGCGAGGGGGTTCACCCCGCGGACTTGGAGATCGCACAGTACCTGCGTACGGCACGGCGCCCCGTCATCCTGGTTGCGAACAAGGCCGACCAGCTGCCGGCCGACACACGACACCTGGCCTTTTACGAGCTCGGCTTGGGGGACCCGTTCGCGGTCTCGGCGGCGGTGGGGAAGAGCTCGGGCGACCTGCTGGACCGGGTGGTGGCGCTGCTGCCCGGCGCCCCGGAGGCGAGCGAGGAATCAACGGTCCACGTGGCAGTGGTGGGCCGCCCGAACGTCGGCAAGTCTAGCCTCGTGAACCGCTTGCTGGGCCAAGAGCGACTGGTGGTGGCGGCCGAGCCCGGGACGACGCGGGACGCGATCGATACGCCGCTCAGCTACGAGGGGCACGCCCTGGTGTTCATCGACACCGCGGGTCTCCGCAAACGCAGCAGGGTGGACGACGATATCGAGTTTTATTCCACCCTGCGCACGACGCGGGCGATCGAGCGCGCCGACGTGTGCGTCCTCGTGGTGGACGCGCAGGACGGCATGCACGTCCAGGATCTGAGGATTACGAACGAGGCGTGGGACCATGGCGCGGCGGTGATCGTCGCCGTGAACAAGTGGGACCTGATCGAGGAGAAGGAGACGAACACTGCGGCGCGCGGGCAGCGGGAAATCGAGCAGCGTGCCCCCTTCCTGCAGTTCGTCCCGTTCCTGTACCTGTCAGCCAAGACCGGCCAGCGCGTGATGAAATTGCTGGACCTGATCCTCGAGGTCTCGGAGCAGCGCGCGAAGCGGGTGCCCACGGCGGAGGTGAATCGCGTGCTCGAGGCCCTGCTGGACCGCCAGCAGCCGCCGCAGCCGGTGGGCGAGTCGGTGCGGCTGCTGTACGCTTCACAGATCGGGACCGCGCCGCCTCGGTTCGCGATCGTGTCGAATCGGCCGGAGGCCATTCCCGAGGCGTACACGCGATACCTCATCAACGGCTTCCGAGAGGCGTGGCAATTCACGGGCTCGCCGTTGACTCTCAAGTTCCGCCGCAAACGAGCGACGGCGCACCGATGAACGATTACGGGCTCGCCGTCATGCTCCTGCTGGCGTACCTGCTCGGCGCCACCCCGACGAGCTACCTCGCCGCCAAGCTGGGGCGCAGGATCGATCTGCGCGAACACGGGTCGAGGAATCTCGGCGCGACGAACGTGTACCGCGTGCTGGGCTGGGCCTATGCGATTCCGGTCGCGTTGATCGACATGGCCAAGGGCGCCGTACCGGTCGCGATCCTCGGACCGTGGTCCAACGGGCCCGGATGGTTTCCCGTGGCGTTGGGCCTCGCCGCGGTGGTGGGGCACATCTTCTCGCCGTACGTGCGCTTCAAGGGTGGCAAGGGCGTTGCGACGGCGGCCGGGATGTTCCTCGCCCTGGCCCCGCTGGCGGTGGCGATTTCGCTGGGCCTCTGGGCCGCGACGCTGTGGTTCTCGGGCTACGTGTCGGTGGCGTCGCTCACGGCGGCGGTGCTGTTCCCGCTGTGGGTCTGGCTGACCGCGCCCGCCGCAAGCCAGCCCTACACGGTTTGGGCAGCGGTCGCGCTGGCTGGCCTGATCGTGTACTCGCACCGACACAATATCCGGCGGTTGCGCGAGGGAACCGAGAATCGCTTCCGGACGCGGAAGGGGGTCGCCGCGTGACCAGGGTCGCGGTGATCGGCGGGGGCGCCTGGGGCACCACCCTGGCGGATCTGCTCGCGCGCAAGGGTGGGGCTGATAGCGTCACGCTGTGGGCCCGGGAGCCCGAGGTGGTGGAGAGCGTGACCCGGGAGCGCGTGAATCACATGTTCCTGCCCGGCGCCAAGCTCGCCTCCTCGCTCGCCGCCGAAGGCGATCTCGCGACGGCCCTGCGGGAGGCCGATGTCGTGATTTCGGCGGCGCCATCGCACGCGGTGCGAGCGGTGATGACGCGCGCGAGCGCCGCCATCGAGCGGCGGGCCCTGGTCATATCGGTGTCGAAGGGCCTCGAGCCTGAGCGCTTGTCGACGCTGTCGTGCGTCTTGGCGGAGGTCCTGCCCAAGACGGTGCGGATCGCCGTGCTGTCAGGGCCGTCGTTCGCCGTCGAAGTGTTCGCCCGCCAGCCCACTGCCGTCGTCGCCGCCGCCCGCGAGCACGCCGTGGCCCAACAGGTGCAGCGGGTGCTGTCGACCGCGTACTTCCGGGTGTATTCCTCGACGGACGTGACCGGCGTAGAGCTCGCGGGGGCGCTCAAAAATGTGATCGCCCTCGCCGCGGGGATCGTGGACGGGCTCGAGATGGGGCACAACACCCGCGCCGCGCTCATCACGCGCGGGCTCGCCGAAATCACCCGCTTGGGCGTGGCGCTCGGCGCCGAGCCCACGACGTTTGCGGGGCTCGCGGGGCTGGGTGACCTCGTCCTCACGGCCACCGGGGCGCTGTCGCGCAACCATTCGCTCGGCGTGGAGCTGGGGCGCGGCCGGCGGCTCGAGGAGGCGCTCTCGGGTCGCACCTCGGTGGCGGAGGGCGTGACCACCGCTCGCTCGGCCGTGGCGCTGGGGGAGCGGCACGGCGTGGAGCTGCCGATCGCGCGCGAAGTGGCCGCCGTGCTGTTTCAGGGCAAATCGCCCCGCCAGGCCGTCTCCGACCTCATGGAGCGCGAGCTCAAGCCCGAGCAGTGGAGCGGGGAGGACCGATGAGCGCGCCGCATCCCGTCCAAGAGTTCTTTTCGATTGGCGAGGTTTGCCAGCTCACCGACTTGAAGCCGCACGTGTTGCGGTATTGGGAGAGTCAGTTCCGTTTCCTCAACCCCGCCAAGAACCGCTCCGGAAACCGCGTGTACCAGCGGCGCGAGATCGAGCTGATCATGCTCGTGAAACACCTGCTGTACACGGAGAAATACACGATCGAGGGGGCCCGCCAGAAGATCGAACAGTACCGGCGGTCGGGAGAGCTCAAACCCGAAGCGCGGCGGGCGCTCGCGACCCAGACGGTCAAGGACCTGCGCGCCGAGCTGAAGGCGGTGCTGGCGATTCTGGAAGGGAGCGCCGCTCCCAATGCCGGAACGCGCTGACGGCGTCGTCGCCATCGTCATCCCCGCCTACGAGGCCGCCGCCACCATCGCCGACGTCGTGAGCCGCAGCCGACAGGCCGCCCCGGGCGCCGCGGTATACGTCGTCGACGACGGGTCCACGGACGCGACCGGAGAGCGAGCACGAGGAGCCGGGGCGACGCTGCTGGTTCACTCACGAAATCGCGGGAAGGGGGCGGCGCTCGCCACCGGTATCGCGGCGGCGCTGGAGCAGAACCGCGGGGCGGGTGCTCGCGTGATCGTCACGCTCGATGCGGACGGGCAGCACGCGCCGGAGGAGGTGCCCCGCCTGGCGGAGCTGGTGTTGGAGGGATCCGCCGATGTGGTGCTGGGCGCCCGCGCCCGGACGGCTGCGATGCCGTGGGCCCGGCGGTGCACCAACTGGCTGTCTGCGGCGCTCGCGTCCCGCATCGGCGGCGTCCCAGTCCCCGACGCGCAAACCGGGTTCCGGGCGCTATCGCGGCGGGCTGCTGAGGCGATCCGACCGGCCGAGCGGAGCTACGACTTTGAAGCGGCGTTTCTGCTCGCGGCGTTGGTCGCGGGTATGACCGTGCGATCGGTGCCAGTGGCGACGCTGTACGAGGGCGACGGGGGGGGCGTGGACAGCCACTTCCGGCATTGGATCGACACGTGGCGGCTGGCACGCGTCTTCACCCGCTACGGCCGCCAGATACTGTTTGGGGCACGATGAACATCCTGATCTCTAATGACGACGGCATCCTGGCGCGCGGGCTCGCGGTGCTGGGCGAGGTGTGCGGCTCCCTCGGCCAGGTGACCGTCGTCGCCCCCGACCGCGAGCAGAGCGGCACGTCGCATTCGCTCACGCTGCACCGCCCGTTGCGCGCGACCCGACGACCTGACGGTACGTTCCAGCTCGACGGCACGCCCACCGACTGCGTGCTCCTCGCGATCGGGATGCTCATGCCTCAGAAACCCGACTTCGTGATCTCAGGCATCAACCACGGCCAGAACATGGGCGAGGACGTGTTCTACTCGGGCACGGTCGCGGCGGCGATGGAAGGGCTCGTGGCGGGCATCCCGAGCATCGCCGTCTCCTACGCCGGCTCCGACCTCGACACCCTCGAGACCCACAAGGACGGCCTGCGCGCGCTGTTGCAGAGCATCCTAGCGGTCAAGGACTTTCCCAAGGAGACGCTCCTCAACATCAATCTCCCGGCCATCCCAGGCGATCAGGTGAAGGGCGTGCGCGTCACGCACCTCGGCAGCCGCGTGTTCAGCGAGGAGATCGCCTTGATGAAGGATCCGTGGGGCAAGGACATCTACTGGATCGGCGGGGGCCGAATCACCTGGACGGGCGGCGCGGATTCGGACTTCCGCGCCACGAGCGACGGCTACATCTCCGTGACGCCGCTGCATATGGACATGACCAACTATGGGCTCATCGAGGTCGTGCGCCAATGGCTCCCGAGCGACTGACTTGGGGCGGTCCGGCCGACACGTTCGCGGGCTACCGCGCGCGGCTGGTAGAAGCGCTGCGCGCGCGCGGGATCCGCGACCTCGCCGTGCTCAAGGCCTTCGCCGAGACGCCCCGGCACCTCTTCGTGCCCGCGGCCGTGCGCCATCGAGCATACGAAGACACCGCCCTCCCCATCGGCACCGGGCAGACCATCTCCCAGCCGTTCACCCAGGCGCGCACCCTCGAGGCCCTGCAGCTGCGGGGCACAGAGCGGGTGCTCGAGATCGGCACCGGGTCGGGCTACCAGACGGCGCTCCTCGCCTCCCTCGCCGGCACGGTTTTCTCGGTGGAGCGAGTGGAGGCCCTGGCCATGGCGGCCCAGGGGGCGTTGCGTGAGGCGCGCGTCACGAACGTGTCCGTGCTCCTCGGGGACGGCACGCTCGGCTGGAGTGCGTATGCTCCCTATGACGCCATCCTCGTTGCGGCGGGTGGACCCGAGGTACCGCCGCCGCTCGCGGAGCAGCTGGCGCCCGGCGGCAAGTTGCTGATCCCGCTCGGTGCACGCGGCGCGCAGGTGCTGACGTTGGTGGAACGGAGGCCGGGCGAGAGCCCAGAGCTTCGGAAGACGCCGCTCGGTGCGGCGCGCTTCGTCCCGCTGCTGGGGGAGCACGGCTTCGATGCTTAACGCGTTCATCGACTGGCTGCTGAACCTGTTCCGCGGGATGGGATATCCTGGGATCGTCGCCCTCATGGCGGTGGAATCGTCGTTCCTGCCGCTGCCGAGCGAGCTGGTGATGCCGCCGGCCGGCTACCTCGCCGCCAAAGGAGAGATGAGCTTCGCGCTCGCCGTGGCCTGCGGCGTGTTGGGGAGCGTGACGGGATCGCTGGCCAACTATGGGCTCGCCTGGTGGTTGGGGCGCGCCTTCTTCCTGCGCCTCGGGCGATACGTGCTGATCACCGAAAAGGGGCTGGACCGCTCGGAGCGCTACTTCGCCGCCCACGGCGAAATCAGCACGTTCCTCGGGCGCATGCTTCCGGTCGTGCGGCATCTCATCTCCATTCCCGCGGGAATCGCTCGGATGCACCTCGGGCGCTTCGTGCTGTTCACCGGCCTGGGTGCGCTCGTCTGGTGCACGATCCTGACCTGGATCGGCTGGTTTATCGGCAGCCGCGAGGACGTGATCCTCCAGGTCTTGAATCAGGAGGCCAAGCGCTACGCAGGGCGCGCCGTCCTGGTGGTGCTACCGTTCCTCGCGGTAATCGCGGCCGTGTACGTCTGGTGGTACCGCCGTCGGGCCGCACAGCGCCGCCAGGAATGACGGCGTGACAGCTAGGCGCTTCCTCGTTGAGGGGCGGGTTCAGGGCGTGGGGTTCCGTTGGTACGTGCTGCGACAAGCCCAGCGCCTCGGGCTACGCGGCCTGGCACGCAACCTCCGAGACGGATCGGTGGAGGTCATCGCGGACGGCGCGGATGCGGCACTGCTCGAGCTCGAGCAATCGTTACAGCGCGGTCCGCCTGCCGCGCACGTCGCCCGTGTGGAGAAGTCCAATGTTCCACATGAAGTGGTGATTCCAAGCGCGTTCGAGATCAAGTAGTTACGAGGTGAGCCTGGTGAGTGAAACAGCGGCGGTGCGCGACATCTATCAAGCGATCCGCGACATTCCCGACTTTCCCAAACGGGGAATCGTCTTCAAGGACATCACGCCGCTGCTGCTCCATCCCGGAGCGTTTCGTGACGCCATCACGCTGATGGCGGCGCCGTTCCGGGGCGCGCTCGTCACACGCGTGGTCTCCATCGAGTCGCGCGGCTTCTTGTTGGGAGCGCCGATTGCGCTCGCGCTCGAAGCGGGGCTAGTACCGATCCGCAAGCCTGGAAAGCTGCCCGCAGCGACAGGACGGGTGGAGTACGCTCTCGAGTACGGGACGGACGCGTTGGAGATGCATCAGGACGCCGTGAGTGGGAGCGATCGCGTGTTGATCGTGGACGACGTCCTGGCGACGGGGGGCACGGCCGAGGCAGCGGCCAAGCTGGTACGGGCGCACGGCGCGGAGGTGGTCGGGTTCACGTTCTTGATCGAGCTGGACTTCTTGAAGGGGAGAGAACGGCTTCGCGACGAGCGCATCGAGGCCTTGCTACACTACACGTAACCTCGCTACATTGCTGAGCTTAGCCCCTGTAGCTCAGGTGGATAGAGCAGCGGTTTCCTAAACCGTTGGCCGGGTGTTCGAGTCACCCCAGGGGCACGACTTAAAAGCAGGTTGGTGGAGGACGGGGGAGGATGGTGCAGGTTGGTGGAAGTTGGTGAGGTTTTGTCGACGGCGCCAACCTCCACCCACCTCCACCATCCTCCCCAACCTCCAAAACCTTCTTCAGCCGAGGCTCATGGCAACTTCGGTGACAACCGCCGGGCAGCCGGCGACAGGGCAACGTGGCGCACTGACCGGGCCCACTGCGTGGATCAAGGGCCACAAGCGCGCTGCTGCCTACCTTGGAATCGCCGCGCTGATCGCGGCGGGATTGTACGGCTGGAGTCTCCTGTCCGCCAAGACCGCCGAGAGCGCCGCGGGCCGCCAGCTCGAGCAAGGCCGTCTGGCGCTCGACTCGAAGAATTTTCCACTGGCGGCGAGTGTGCTCTCTCGCGTGGTGGAAAACTATTCCGGCACGCACGCAGCCGAAGAAGGGAGCATCCTGCTGGCGCAGGTGCGCTTGGCGCAGAATCAGAACCAACAGGCAATCGATGTGCTGACCCGGTACGCCCCCAAGGCCGACAAGGATTTTCGCGCGCAGGCGTACGGACTGCTGGGCGCGGCCTACGAGAACGCTCTAAAGTGGAAGGATGCGGCGCAGGCCTACGAGTCGGCAGCGGATGCAGCCCTATACCCGTTTCTACGCGCCCAATTCCTCTCGGACGCAGGGCGGGCGTGGTTGGCAGCGGGAGACACGACGCGGGCGATCGCGCGTTATCGCACGGTGGTGGAAAAGCTCGACTCGTCCAGTGCGGCGGGGGAGGCGAAGGTGCGGCTGGGCGAGCTTACCAAAGGCACCTGGTCAGGGTCGGCCAAGTGAGTCTCTTACCCTTCGATACTTCGTATAAGATATGTTATGTAAAGTAAACGCGAGTCAAAATGTGGAGAAGCTCCTCAGTTAATCACACCCCTGAGCACGAGCCTCGCCTCCCCCTGTAGCCACACATCGTCATAACGTCCATCGGAAGTCTTATGAGCGCGCACCACCAACTGGCGGCCGCTGCGGGTGTTGATCGTCAGCGGCGGCTGCGCGAGCCCCCATTCGGCTAGCGCGCACGCCGCGGCGACGGCGCCGGTGCCGCACGCCAGGGTCTCGGCCTCCACGCCGCGCTCGTAAGTACGCATGCGCCAGCCGGCTCGACCATCGCCTGCCGAGATGAAGTTGGCGTTTGCCCCGGCCGGGCCCACCGCTGGATGGGCGCGCAGGGCCTTCCCGCGAGCGGTGACCTCCACCCGTTCGACGTCGTCGACTAGCACCACGAGATGCGGCACACCCACGGTGCACAGCGCCACCTGTCGCTCCCCTGGGTCCGTGGCGAGCCCTGGCATAGCCGTCGGGGCGCTCACGGGTGCCAGGTGCAGCTCGGCGTAGTCGCCGTCGCTGCCGGCGCGGCTCTCGTAGGTGCCGGCGTCGGTCTCGAGGATCATGCGGTCGGGATGCGTGTAGCCGAGACGCGGAGCAAGGCGGGTGCTGCAGAGCGCGGCGTTCCCACACATGCTCGCGCGCGACCCATCGGCGTTGAAGTAGATCATCCGGATCGCGCCCGGTTGCGACCCCGGCCCGATGAACACGAGTCCGTCGGCGCCGACACCGGTGCCGCGCGCGCACACCGCGCGGATGTCGTCCGGCGACCAATCCGCGGGCGTGGTGTGACGGGAGTCGACCATGACGAAGTCATTCCCGGACCCCGTCATCTTGTAGATGGCAGTGCCTGCTAGATGCGGCCGAACCAGGCCTGCAGCCGGAGCCGGGGCACCATCCACACGGCTTCCCGTACGATCGCCCGATTCATCTTGCTCTGCCCCTCGGTGCGGTCGACGAACACGATTGGGATTTCCTTCAGCGTGAACCCTTTGCGCCATGCTCGTACACTCATCTCGATCTGAAAGGCGTAGCCGTTGGAACGGACCATCGACAGATCGATCGCTTCCAGCACCCGCCTGCGAAAGCACTTGAAGCCGCCCGTCAGGTCCCAGATACGCAGGCCGGTGAGCCGGCGCGCGTATATGTTCGCACAATACGATAACACCAAGCGCCCCATCGGCCAGTTGACGACCGTCACCTTCCCCTCCAGGTAGCGCGAGCCAAGCACCAGGTCCGCCTGGGTGACGGCCTTGAGAAAGTCCTTTAAGTGAGCTGGATCGTGGGAAAAGTCCGCGTCCATCTCGAAGACGTATTCGTACTGGCGCTCGAGCGCCCAGCGGAAGCCGGTGATGTAGGCGGTACCGAGGCCGAGCTTCCCGTCCCGGTGCAGCACGTGCAACCGGGGCTCCTTCGCCGCGAGTGCCTCCGCAAGCTGCCCCGTCCCGTCGGGCGAGTGATCGTCCACGACGAGGATCTCCAGGCGCGCATCCTGGGCGAGCACCTGGGGCACCAGGTGAGGGATGTTCCCGGCCTCGTTGTACGTGGGGATGACGACCAGCCCCCGGTCCCGTTCCCTCCCGCCCCGCCCGCGCCCCCGTGCGCCGTCCCCCTCCCCCTCAGGCATGCCTGGCGCGCCGCGGCACGACGGCCGCAAGGAGAACGATAAGCAGCAGAGCGAGTGAGGCGACGGTGATCCCCTTGCCCAGGTCGTACAGCTTCGAGCGAAACGTGAGCTCCACCTGCTTCGCGCCCGTCGGCAGCTCGATGGTGATCAGGGTGTAATCGCCCCGCAGGACCTGCGTGGGCTGGCCGTCCACCCTCGCCTGCCAGTCGGGATACCAGTTCTCGGCGATCAGGAGGTAGCTCGGCTTCGGCGGGACGGGATCGAGCCTCACGGTCATGCGCCCTGGCTCCCACGCGGACACGGTGGCCCGGGCGGGACTCGGCGCGGGCAGTCGGTCGATCGGCGCCGGGATGACCGGCTGGTCCTTGGTGAACAGCACGATCCGCGAGTAATCCATGCGAGGATCGACGAGCGTGGGAATGACGGTGGCGGAGTCGGCCTGAACCGCTTCGGGCACGACGCGCGCGTACGGCGCCGGAGTGATGCGCTCGAACAGGCTGGCCCGGCCGCCGTCGAATGTCGTCACCGAGTCGAGCACACGCCGGAATCCCGGGATCGAATCCATGGTGCGCGGGCCCGCCGGCAGGACTGCGTAGCGCACGGCCCACAGGTCCCACAGGGCCAGCATCCTCAGGTTCCGCCATGAGTTCTCCCGGTCCCACAACTCGTCGTAGTAGCGCAGCTCGTTGCCGTGGTAGCCGAACACCTCGGGGATGCCGAATCCCATCAAGGTCGACCCTGGATAGACGCCACCCTGACCCGGCAGATTGAGGACACGATAGGGGAGCGGCGTCGTACTGATGCGGTCGCTCAGCTGGTCGCGGCCGACAGGCTTGATGTAACTCCAGAACTGTCGGGCGTTGAGCCACAGGTCGGTGCCGACGATGAGGATCAGCGCCAGGGCCGCGAGCCGGGGGGTGAGTCGTCCCAGCCCGGGGCCCAGCACGGCGGCCGCGGCCGCGAGGGCGAGGCCGCTCGAGAGCGCTCCCCACAGGATCGCCGGTTGGGCGGCCTCGGCTGCGGAGGGAGTGGCGGCAAACGCCGCGGCCACGTGGCCGAACGCCCCCGTCACCCCGAGCAGTGCGACGACGCCGCCGACGATCACCGCTGGCGTCATGAATCGCCTGCCCGCTCGGGCGAGCGCGCGCTCGACCCCCAGCGCCGCCAGCAGAGCGGTCACCAGCGCGACGACGTAGAACGCCATCCCCGGCGCGCGGGTCTTTTTGACGAGGGGCATCACGGCCCACCACAGCTGATAGAATGGCGTGGCCGACCCCAGGCTGATCAGGAGAAACAGCAGCCCAATGCCGCTGAGCCACAGGATCAGTCGGCGGCGCTCCGGCAGCGTTACGCCCAGGACCGCGAGCGCGATCACCGGGAGGCCGAGGTATTCCGAATGCAGTTTGAGGGGGTTCGAGCCCCAATACGTCTCGCGCGAGCCGACGAAGTTCTTGAGGAAGAACTCGGGAACGTGATTCCACGGAATCGCGTACGACGTCGAGCCGGCGAAGCCATGGTAGCCCTGGGCGCGGGGCGAAAACGGGATGTACTCGAAGAACGGCAGGATCTGGATGGCGGCCACGCCGAAGCCCACCAGCACGGCACCGAGCGCGAGGCCGAGCCGGAGCACCCGCCCCGCGGCGCCGCTATCGCTTGTCTCTTCCACGGTGAGGTACAGGGCGAACAGGCCGGCGACGATCAGCGAGTAATACGCGAGCTGGAAGTGGCCGAGCAGGCTGAGCGCCGTCGCGGCGCTGAGGATCGCGTATCCTTGCCAGCGGCGGTCGCGCAGAGCCAGCAACAACCCGAGCAGCATGAGCGGTAACGCCGTGGATGCGAACAGCTTGCCGTCGTGCCCGGGAGATGGATACGAGGCGATCAGCCCAGACAGCTCATAGGCGAGCCCGCCGATCACCGATCCCGTCCAGCCGACCTGGAGACGGCGCAAGAGCAGGTACGTGAACAGCCCGGCCAGAAAGTAGTGCACGAAGAAGCTGAGGTTGCCGGCCGTCGTGGCGGGGACGAGGAGGCGGAGCAGCCAGGTGGGATAGAAGATGTCCCCGCTCCCTGCGGCGACGAACGGCAACCCACCGAAGATCTCCGGATTCCAGAGCGGCAGGTGGCCGGTGCGGTTCAACCACTCAGCGCTCCAGGCTTGGAACGGAACGCTGGCGTTGTACTGATCGCTCGTAGGACTCGCCAGCCACAGGCCGGCGAGCATGGGGAGCGACAGGAGAGCCGGCCACAACGCGAAAATGCCGGCGGCCCAGAGCGCCGGTCGTCGAGGCTCATATGCCGCCGGCGCGGTATCCGCGTGGGCTTCGTCCAAGCGATGTCCTCCGAATGCGGGGAAGAGCTGGCGGTGGCGGGCGAAAGCTATCCGTGGCCGCTCCGGCGCACCAGCGCTAGTTTTCGGCCCGCCCCATGACGCCCCTCGCCCCGCGCGCGTACTACGAGGCGCAGTATCACTTCGACGAAGATGTGGAGCGCCCCCAGCTGCAGCGCCTGTGGGGCGCGCTCCGGTGGCTCGAGCCGTTGGCCGGCATGACGCTGCTGGACTTGGGCTCGGGCGTCGGGTGGGCAGCGCAGCTGGCCACGGAGCGCGGTCGCGTGCGCGCGGCCGTCGGACTCGACTTCTCGCGACGCGCGGTAGAGCTGGCGCAGCGGCGCGCGCCGGCGGGACGGTGGGTGCACGGCGACGGTACGGCCCTGCCCTTTCGCAACGACGCGTTCGATCGTCTGTTCTCGTTCGGCTCGCTCGAGCATTTCCCCGATCCGAGACGCGGGCTGGCTGAGGCGTTTCGCGTGCTGCGGAGCGGTGGGCTCGCCGTCCTCGTCGTTCCCAACTTCTATGTGCGGACCGAGCAGCCGCTGGAATTCCGCGCGACGCGTAGGGGATGGGAGCGCGTGATGCGAGCCACGGGTTTTCAGGTGATCAGAGTCGGGACGGACTCGGGTCCGGCGATCTTCAAGAACTACCGGCCCGGGCGCATGCTGCTGCGAGTGCTGCTGAGACTCGTCTCGCTTTTCCCGCCGCTGCGGTATCAGTTCGTATTCGTGCTGCGGAAGCCCTGATCGTCCCGCGGGGCGGTCCGTCCGGGGAGCGCCAAGACGACCACGACGGAGAGGATTTCCAGCGTAATCGCCCACAGGCGTGCGGCGACGGCCAACAGGAACGCTCGGTCGACGCCGATATGCCCACCCAGCGTGGCGACGAGCGCCGCTTCGCGCACCACGATTCCCCCCGGCGCGAACACCGCGATGATGCCCGCGACATAACTGGCGATGAACGCCGGCGCCGCCAACAGCAGCGGAGGGGAGTCCACTTCACCCAGTAGCGCCCGCCCGAGCAGCCAGAACGCCAGCCCGTATCCGATCCAACCCATGGTGCAGCCGGCGACATAACGCGCGAAGCTCGCCCAGGGGGGGTTGGGGAGCGGCACCCGGTGGCTGACGAGCGGCGCAAGCCGGCGAAACAGCACGATCAACAGCACCAGCCCGGCCAGCGCCGTCCCGAGCATCACCCAGGGCGGAATGGTGAGTCCTGTCGAAGTCAGGAGCGCCGGTGCGAGCGCAATGGACAGCACGATCCCGGTAGCGAGCAGCACGAGCTGCTGGAGCAGCACCGCACCCGTGACCGCGAGCGGAGAGACACCCTCCTCGACCGCGAGCGCGGCGAGCCCGGCGAATTGCCAAACCACACCCGGGATGTAGCGGGCGAGATTGCTCCGCACGAACATGCGCAGGCCTGCCACCGCGCCGAGGCGCTGCTGCCACCAGGCCAGGCTGTTCGTCCACAAAATGACGAGGAAGGTGAACGAGCCGTACCACACGAGCGACGCGGCGGCTAGCCAATTCCAGCGCAGTGTGCCGCCCGCGGCCAGAACCGCCGGCCAGTTCGGCCGAGCCGTGCGTATGAGCACCCAGACGGCCGCGGCGAGGGCCACGACTTGCGCAACGGCCTTGAGAAGCCTGGAAGATGTGAACACGAGCAATCGGGTGGCTGCAAAGATAACGCTTTATACTTGAGGTCGTGCGCATCCTTCACGTCGTCACCGCGTTTCCCCGCTACGAGGGAGACGTCATCGCGCCATGGCTGGTCGAGCTCCTGACGCATCTGCAGCGAGCGGGTCACGAGGTCGAGGTGTTCTGCTCGGCGTATCGGGGTGGCGGGGGGACGAGCTACCGCGGTATCCCGGTTCATCGCTTCCGGTACTTCCCCGCCCGGTGGGAGGACCTGACGCACGACGAGGCCACGCCGGATCGGATGCGCCGTTCGTGGCGCTACGCCCTCATGGCGGTGTGTTACGTGCTGGGCGGGCTGATCGCCGTGTGGCGTCTGTGCCGTCGCCGTCGTTATGACATCGTGCACGTGCACTGGCCGATGCCGCACGCGCTGTTCGGCGCCGCCGCCCGGGCCACGTGCGGTGCGCGCATGGTCACGTTGTGGTACGGGGTCGAGCTGCGGTGGGTGCAGAGCTCGCTGCCCTGGTTGCGCTGGTTGGTGCGGTGGGCGTTGCGCACCTCCGATCAAGTGGTGGCGATTTCGTCGTACACCGCTCAAGAAGTCGCACGGCTCGCCGCCGTTCCGGTGCGGGTGATTCCCTACACCATCGCG
>DATEGE010000099.1:0-2308 GCA_035280265.1 Gemmatimonadales bacterium
CCCGACCCCCCGACCCCCGACCCCCTAAGGCAGGCGCCAGATGTTGAGCACGCCGCTCGGCGAGTGACTGTTCGAGCTCCCTAGGGGCAGCGCGATCAGCCCACCGGTCACGATGGGGCTATTCCAGTGGCCGCCCCCGCAGGTGAGAGTCTTGAGCAGCGCCCCGGTGTTGGCCTGGTACACCCGCAAGCCACCCCCTGGGTCGTACACGAAGAGCAGCCCGTCGACCACGATGGGGCTCGTCCCGGCGTTCCCGTTCTGCCACGCCGGCTGCAGCTGGCCGGCGCTCACCTGCCATGCGGCAGTGCCACCGCCGTCCGCCGCGAAGACCCACGTGCCCCCGGGACCCCGCAGCACGGCGGGCGAGCTGAACAGTAGGCTGCCCGACGGCGTGGAGACGACTTGCTGCTCTCCATCCTGATGGGCGGTCGTGCCCGCCATCGACGCCACCGACAGCAGTCGAATCAGCGCGTCTTTGCCGCCCTGCGCCACGAAGCCACCGCCGAGCAGGACGGGAGACGTCGAGCCGAGGTCCGTATCGGTTGTGTTCAGGGTGGCGGTGTTCGTCGGCGTGTAGTTCCCGAGCAGGTTGGTGGCGAGCGAATCGAGCTGCAGCACGGCATCGCCCCAGTTGGTGCTACCGTCCCAGAGGCCGTTGCCGGTTGCCACGAAAATGTTGCCGCTCGCCGAGTCGATCACGGCGCCACCCCGGCCCCAGATCGCGGAACCGGACTGGGCGCAGGATGAGGGAGTGATCAGTCCTGCTCGGTTGCTGCACAGTGAATTCCATGCGGACACGAGATTGCCGGTCGCGGCATCGAGGATCGCCACGTGCCCCTGATAGGGCGGCGCATCCCCGACGTAGCCGCCGGTCGTCGCGATCACCCGGCCGTGGAAGTAGTTCAGCGACGACGCGATCTTCTCGCGTGAAGGCAGCAGCGTGATCGCGGTACTCCAGATTACACTGCCGTCCGCGACCGCCAGTTTCCGGATCTGCCCATCCGGCGCCGCCGCGTACACGAACTGACGGTTCGGGTCGGCCACCGGCGTCGCGGTCGTAACCTGCGCCGATCCCGCCCATGAGGTGTAGTTGGCCGGCGTGTAACGCCACAAGACCGCGCCGGTGTCCGCGTCGATGGCGAGCGTCTTGCCGTACGAGGTGGTCACGAAGAAGACATCATGGGTTCCGCCGTTCACCTGCACGCCGTGGAGGTAGATCGCGGACGCGTCCACCGTCCCGTCGATCGTCACCTGCTGGAGGACCAGCGAGTCCAGGTTCGTCGCCGTAATCCGTGCCGCTGTGGTCGCAGCGCTCGAGCGACCCACGTCCCAGCCGAACCGCGTCCAGTCGAAGCCGGGGCCTCCTCCTCCCCCAGGTGGTGGCGCCGTGTTCGTCTGCGCACAGGAGCAGGCAAGCAGAATGAGCAGGCCGGCAAGCGTGATCGGGACGCTACCGCAGGGATTCGAGAATTGCTGGCGCATGGCTCCTTCCCGAGTCTATTGGGGAGAATATAGGTCCTCGCGACAGCCAAAACCTGCTTGACACGATCGGCCGGCGCGGGCTACATTGGTAACCACATGGTTACCAATGCGCGAAGCCTCGACGCGGTCTACGCCGCTCTCGGCGACCGTACCCGGCGCGCCATTCTCAGCCGGCTCGCCACCCGGGAGTACACGGTCGGCGAGCTAGCCGAGCCGTTCGCCGTGTCACGCCCCGCGATCTCGAAGCACCTGCGCGTGCTCGAGCGGGCGGGGCTGGTGCGGCGCACGCGCCAGGGCCGCCTGTCGCGCTGCCGCCTCGACCCCAAGCCGCTCGCCGCGGCCGCCCGCTGGCTCGAGCACTATCGCCGATTCTGGGAGGAGCGGCTCGCGCGGTTGGACGAGTTCTTGTACGAACTGAAACGCAAGGAGGAAACGCATGCCCACGACGAGTAGTGCCGCGCCCAAGCTCCTCGAGCTCACGGTGTCCCGCACGATCGACGCCGCGCCCGCCGCCGTGTTCGACGCCTGGGTCGATCCCGCGAAGGTCAGCAAGTGGTTCGGCGCCCGCGTGATCATGAACCCCGTGGTCGACGGCCTCTACTACATCTGCGTCACCCACCAGGGCCGGAACTGGCCGCACTACGGCCGGTTTCTTCGGATCGAGCGTCCGCGCCTCGTCGAGCAAACCTGGATGTCCGAGAGCACCCACGGCCTCGAGTCGATCGTGACCTTCGGCATCGAACCCCGGGGACGTGGCTCGGAGGTCACGATCCGTCACACCGGGTTGCCCGACGAGAAGGAGCGCCGCAATCACCAGGACGGCTGG
>DATEGE010000100.1:0-3289 GCA_035280265.1 Gemmatimonadales bacterium
TCGCGACGTTCCGGGGTGAAGCGGCGTTCGGGACGTGGCTGCACCGGTTGGCCGTGAACGTCATCCTGGCGCGTCGGACCACGATCGGCACCGAGCGCGGCCGCTACGACGATTCGGAGGCGGTACTCGACGGCGTGGCCGGTCGCGCCGCGGCGCCGGAGCTGTCGATGGATTTCGAGGAGGCGATCGGGCGACTGCCCGACAGAGCGCGCGAGGTGTTCGTGCTCCACGACATCGAAGGGTACCGTCACGAGGAAATCGCCGACATGCTGGGCATCGTGCCGGGGACGTCGAAGTCGCAGCTGCATCACGCGAGGATGACGCTGCGAAAGCATCTTGGGGGGTGGGAGCGGGGAGCAGGGAGCAGGGAGCCGTAACCGGCACTGGATGATGGAGGACTTATGACGGACCGCTGGGCAGATCGACTCTCGGAGTATCTCGATGGCGAGCTGGAGGCGAGCGACCGGACGGCGCTCGAGGCGCATCTTCGCTCCTGCGCTGAGTGCCGGAAGACACTCGACGAGGTGCGTCGGGTCGTGGCCCGCGCGCAGGCGCTCGATGACCGGCCGCCGGCCACGGATCTGTGGCCCAGGATCGCGCGACAGGTAGGCGTCGGGGGCGTCGGGGGCGTCGTCAGGCTCACGGCCCGGCGCGCGCCGCGGCGCCTTTCGTTTACAGTGCCGCAGCTCGCCGCCGCGGCAGTGGCGCTGGCTCTGCTCTCGGGGAGCTCCGCGTGGCTGCTCCGGCGCGGCGAACCCCCCGCGCCACCCACTGCCACGGCGACCAACACTGGTCCGTCTGTCGCCAACGTGTCGAACTACTCCCCCGACGCCCGCTACGCTACGCAGGTGGCCGATCTCGAGCGCGCGCTCGAGCGCGGGCGCGGCCGGCTGGACACGGCCACCGTTCGCGTAATCGAGAAGAATCTGGGAATCATCAACCGGGCGATCCGTGACGCGCAAAGCGCGCTCGCGGCCGACCCGGCGAACGCATATCTGAACCTGCACCTCGCCCACGAGATGCGCCGCAAGCTGGAGCTGTTGCGCCAGGCCGCGACGCTCGCGGGGGCGCGGAGCTAGAGAGGACTGACACAGCATGCTCACTACCCTCGCAACGCTGGCGCTCCTGGGGATTGCGCAGCAGACCGACACGACTTTCCCGGTGCGCGCCGGCGCCCGCCTGGAAGTGAACAACTTCGGGGGCGAGATCGCGATCAAGGCCTGGAACAAGAACGCGGTGCGGGTCGCCGCCAGCTACTCGAGCCGCGACCGCATCTCGATCGACGCGTCCGATCAGTTCGTGCGCGTCAAGTCCCAGGGCCGGCGCGGGCCCTCTCAGCTGGTCGAATACGACATCACGGTCCCGACCACCATGGCGCTGGCGCTGTCGGGCGTATACACCGACATCAGCGTCGACGGAGTCCAAGGAGAGATCACCGCCGAGACCGTTGAAGGGGCGGTGAAAGTGTCGGGTGGGGCGGGCACCGTGTCCCTGAAGTCGGTCCAGGGCGAGGTGACACTCGAGAAGGCCCGCGGCCGTATCGATCTCAACAGCGTGAACGAGGCCATCACGGCGAGGGACATCTCGGGCGACCTCTCGGTGGAGACCGTGAACGGCGACATTACGCTCACGCAGATCGAATCCGCGAACACCGAAGCCAGCACGGTCAACGGCACGATCGTGTACGATGGCGCGATCAAGGACGGGGGGCGCTACCGCTTCTCGACGCACGACGGTGATTTGCGGGTGTCGGTCCCCGAGAGGGCCAATGTCTCGGTCTCGGTGTCGACGTTCGACGGCGACTTCAGCGCCTGCTTCCCGGTGCAGCTCAACCGCAAGTCCAAACACCGGTTCGACTTCACCATCGGCTCAGGGAGCGCGCGGCTCGAGCTGGAATCGTTCAACGGCGACATCAAGATCTGCAGACCGGGAGCGGTGATGAGGCCGAGCGACAAGAGTTGGCACAAGGAAAAGGACAAGGATTGGCACAAAGACAAGGACAACGACGAAGACCGAGATCCGGAGGAGCCATGATCATCCGCGTCTGCACCATCGCCTTGCTTGGGGTCGCGACTAGTCCCTCCCACGCGACCGCCCAGGGTGAGTTTCACTGGAAAGGCAAGATCGCCGCAGGCAAGGCGATCGAGATCAAAGGCGTGAACGGTGACGTCGAAGCCGTCGCGGGCTCCGGGGATGTCGAGGTGACGGCCATCAAGCATGCGCGTCGCGATGACCCCGACGAGGTGAAGATCGAGGTCGTACCGTCCGAAGACGGTGTCACCATTTGTGCGGTGTACCCGAGCTATGGCCGCCGAGAGAACACCTGCGAGGCGGGTGAGCACAATCACATGAACGCGCATGACAACGACGTGCGGGTGGACTTCACCGTGCACGTGCCCGCAGGCGTACGATTCGTCGGGAAGACCGTGAACGGCCAGGTCGACGCGGCGAATCTCGCCAGCGACGTGGACGCGAATACCGTGAACGGCAGCATCCACATCTCGACATCGGGCTCCGCGGAAGCACAGACGGTGAACGGCTCGATCGTCGCGTCGATGGGCCGCGCCACCTGGAGCGACGCGCTCGACTTCCGCACGGTGAACGGCGGGATCACGCTCGATCTGCCGGCCAACCTGTCGACGGAAGTGCGCGCCGAGACTGTGAACGGCGACATCGTGACGGATTTCCCCCTCACGGTCACCGGTCGACTGGGGCCACGCCGACTGAACGGCACGATCGGGAACGGGGGCCGGCGGCTGGAGCTTGCTACTGTTAACGGGACGATTCGGCTTCGAAAGGCCGGGTAACGGCCCGTCACCCCGGCCCTTCACGGGCAGTTCACGGGCCTCTCGCCCAGCGAGTCACGGCAAGTTTTTGCTCCCTTCGGCAAAAGCGCGGTACCGGTGCAGGTCGGTCGCGGAGGTAGAGTAGCGCGTCCGAACCAGGGGTCCAGCGGTGCTGCGGGACCTGCTCACCCGCGCCGAGCAGATCGACGATCTTCGCCACCTCTTTGGGGCGCTCGGGTTTCAGGCGGCGTGGGAGCCCGTGCCACCCGGCCCCTGGCTCGGTCCGGCGCAAGCGGAGGCGGCGGGCGTCGTACGAGTGGCGCTCGTCGCCCGGCACGAGGCGTTCCGCGTGTTCGCGATCGAGGCCCGCGATCCCGAAGTGGCGGTGCGAGTCGCCGCCAGGCGGCTCGCCACGCACGCAGAGCGCGGGCTGGTTTGTGGCATCGGCGTCGGCCCGCGACGGCTGGTGTGCGCCAGCTGGCGCGCGGCCGCGCGCGGGCCGA
>DATEGE010000101.1:0-3069 GCA_035280265.1 Gemmatimonadales bacterium
CTGGAGCTGTTGAACCGGCCTGAGGGGTTCTTCGCCTTCCGGCCCGCGGCGGACGACGATGTCCTGCTCATCTCCAAGCAGCAAACGGTCTCGCTCGCCGTCGATCGCCAGGCGCCGATCGCCGATCCGGCCCGGCTCTCCGCCGCCCGCACCCTCGGCGTCGAGATCGCCCTTGCCGGCGGCACCATCCTGGGCGGCTGGGCGAGCGCGGAGCTGCCGGACGCTCATGCGAGGGTGCTCGACTATCTCAACGCGTCGCCCGAGCTCTTCTTTGCCGTCTGGACGCACGCGGCCACTTACTACGTGAACCGCGCGTTCGTTCTGTACGCGCGCCCACTGAGCTAACCACCACATGCCGGCACGGATCGATCCCTTTGTCGACGTCCTGCTCCGGGAGCGAGGCGATCAGCTGTACCTGCTCCCGGACGAACCCGTCACCATGGTGAAGGACGGCAAGCCGCGGAAGGTCAGCCGTCAGCCGCTCACGGACCAACACATCTACGCGCTCCTCGTGGAGGTGGCGCCGTCGGAGTCGGCCGATCACATCGACAAGATGGCCGAGACGGAGTTCGAGTACATCGCCGACCGTGGCATGGTGCGAGTGCGTATCGTGCCCGAGATGGGGCGGCTCACGGCGGTCGTGGCGCCGATGCCCGCTGGCGCGACGGGGGCGGGCGGCGGGGCTCCCGCTCCAGCAGCCCGGCGGGCACCCGCTGTCGCGGGAGCCCCACCGCCTGCCCCCGTCGTCCCCAAGCCCCCTCGCCCGTCCGTCATCGCCGCCGCGCCGATGGTCGGCGCGCCGGCGCAGCCCGGACCCGAGGCTCCCGCGGGACTTCCGGTCGACTTCGCCGCCCCGCAATTCAAGGCCGCGGAGCGGGCGCTCGGCGAGCTCCTCAAGGCGCTGGTGCAGTCGCAATCGTCCGACCTGCACCTCCGCGTGGGCGAGCCGCCGATCTTCCGCACCCACGGGGAGATGAAGCGGCAGGCCACGGGCCCGCTCACCGCGGAGCAGCTCGAGCTGATGCTCCTGGCGGTGATGCCGGAGCGCAATCGCGGCCAGTGGAAGGAGACTGGGGACTCGGACTTCGCGTACGAGATCCCCAAGCTCGCGCGGTTCCGCGTGAACGCGGCGCGCGACCGCCGCGGTCCCTTGGCGGTGTTCCGCGTGATCCCGGCCCAAGTGGTGACCGCCGAGCAGCTCGGCATTTCGAAGGAAGTCCAGCAGCTGTGCTATCTCACGAAAGGGCTCGTGCTGGTCACCGGCCCCACCGGCTCGGGCAAATCGACCACGCTGTGCGCGCTGATCGACCTCGTCAACCGCACGCGCACCGATCACATCATCACGATCGAGGACCCGATCGAGTTCGTGCACGAGAACAAGAAGTGCGTCATCACCCAGCGCCAGGTGGGTGTACACACCGAGAGCTTCAAGTCGGCGCTCCGCGCAGCGCTGCGGGAGGATCCGGACATCGTGCTCGTGGGGGAGATGCGCGACCTCGAGACCATCGCCATCGCGATCGAGACGGCGGAGACGGGGCACCTGGTGTTCGGCACGCTGCACACGACGACCGCGGCCTCGACGGTGGACCGCGTCATCGACCAGTTCCCGGCCGACCGGCAGTCGCAGATTCGCGTGATGCTGTCCGAATCGCTCAAGGGCGTGATCTCGCAGACGCTGTGCAAGCGCGTGCAGGGTGGCCGTGTCGCCGCGCGCGAGATTCTGCTCACGACGCCGGCGATCTCGAACCTGATCCGCGAAGGCAAGACGTTCCAGATTCCCTCGATCATTCAAACATCGAAGCAGCTCGGCATGGTGACCATGAACGACGCGTTGCTCGAGCTGGTGGAGAAGAAGGAGATCAGCCCCGACGAGGCCTACATGAAGTCGGTGGAGAAGGCCGGCCTCCTCGCGTCCTTCAAGGCGAAGGGGCACAAGCTGACGATCGCGGCCTAGGCGGCGTGGTCGCGTTCTTTCTCGTTACGTACGCTGTCACCTGGACGCTCTGGATCGCGGCCTCGGCCGCACCGCTCTCGGGCGCTCTCCGCGAGCTGCTGTTCCTGCCGGGGACGGTCGCTCCCGCGCTCGTTGCGCTTCGCTTCACCGCTCGCTGGGAAGGACCCGCCGCAACACAGGCGCTGGTCGGCAGGCTGTTCGCGTGGCGGGTGCAGGCCCGCTGGTATGGGTTCGCCGTTGGCTACCTGGCCGTCATCAAGATGACGGCGGCCATCGCGCAGCGCCTCGTCACGGGTGCGTGGCCGGGCGTCGAAGCGGTGTCGTGGTGGCTGCTCGCGGCCGCCATCCCGCTTTCAACGCTGGTGCAGGCCGGGGAGGAGATCGGCTGGCGCGGCTACGCCCTACCCCGTCTGGCCGCGCGGCTCGGGCTCGCTCGCGCCAGCGTCGTGCTGGGCGTGATTTGGGGCTCGTGGCACCTGCCCCTCTTCTTCATTCCGGGTACGGACGTGACGGGCCAGTCATTCCCCGTGTACCTCTTGAGTGTGAGCGCGGTGTCGGTGGCCCTCGCCTGGCTTTACGGCCACACCAACGGAAGCCTGCTGCTCGTGATGCTGATGCACGCCGCGATCAACAACACGCCCCATTTCGTCCCGCCCTCGGGCGCGAACGTGTTCGCGCTGAGCAGCTCCCTGGCCGGTTGGCTGACGACGCTGCTCTTGTGGCTTTGCACGGGATACTTCCTGCTTCGAATGCCCGAGCTTGCCGAGCGATGAGGGAAGGGTTGGGAGAAGCCAGAGCCACCGGTCGGATTTGAACCGACGACCGCTCGATTACGAATCGAGAGCTCTACCACTGAGCTACGGTGGCGTGGTGCCTAAGTTAGCGGGACGCCCCCCGCTACGGTACTACACGCGGCCCCTGCGAAACTGCAGGGGCCGCGCGCCAGGGAAGCGACGGCCTACTGACGGATGACGACGGTCTGCCCTTCGACTTCTTTGTTGAAGTTGACCACGCCGGCCACAGCCAGGCGGATCCCCTCCTGCGCCGCTGGAGGCGGCGAGGCGAGCAGACAATCGATCTGGAGCACCGCGTCGAAGCCGGACCCACCCGACTGC
>DATEGE010000102.1:0-3671 GCA_035280265.1 Gemmatimonadales bacterium
ACCTGCGCCGGGCCGTGCTGCGCGACGCCAGCCTCTTCGCCGTGATCCTGTACGACGCCGATCTCTCCGATGCCGACCTGACCGGCGCCCGCCTCATCGGCCCGATGAGCAACGCCAAGGCCCCGCGCGCCAAGTTCGTCCGCGCCGACCTCGGGGTGGACCCCGGGAACCAGTCGATGGGCATCATGCGCGTGGACGCGACCAGCGTGGATTTCAGGGGCGCCGATTTCACGGGGGCCAACCTGCGCAAGGTGCTCCTCACGCGGGCCGACCTCAGCGGCTCCGATCTCACGGACGCCGACCTCACCGGCGCCGATCTCGCGGGGGCGGTGCTCACGGATGTCCGCGGCCGCGCGCGCATTCGTGGGCTCGGCCAAGCGCTGCATGTCGACCAGGCGGTCCGGGACAAGGGCTCCCGGGACGCGCTGCTCTACGTCACCAACGAGATTCCGAACACGATCTCGGTCATATCGCTCCGCACCAACGCCGTGGTCGCGACCATCCCGGTCGGGAAGCGGCCGCGCGGCATGGCGCTGAGCCCCGACCGGCGAACGGTGTACGTGGCGTTGGGACAGGACAGCGCGCTCGGCGTGGTGGATGTGGCAATGGCCAAGATGACAAAGACGATCCCCGCGAATCGCGATCCCGAGCTGGTCGTGCTGAGCGGCGACGGCAAGGTGGCGTACGTATCGAACGAGGAGATCGCGCACGCCTCCGCCATCGACCTCGAGAGCGGAAAGGCGCTGTTTTCGACTCCCGTCGGCGTGGAGCCCGAGGGCGTCGGGCTGAGCCGCGACGGGGCAAGACTCTATGTCACGGCCGAGACGAACAACTCCGTATCGGTGGTGGACACGAAGACCGGCCAAGTCCTCCACACCCTGCACGTGGGCGACAATCCGCGGACCGTGGCGTTCACCCCGGATGGTCGCCAGGCGTGGGTTTCGGCCGAAGCGGGTGGGAACATCACGATCATCGATGTGGCCTCCGACAGCATCGTCGGCCAGTTCCCGATCAGGGACGGCAAGACCAAGCCGGTCCGCATCGCCTTTTCACCCGACGGAGGTCTCGCGTACGTCACGGAAGGAGCGGCCGCCAGCGTGAGCGTCGTCGACGTGGCGCGACGGGCGGTGATCGACTCGATTCGGGTGGGCCGGCGACCCTGGGGTATCGCGCTCTCGCCCGACGGGAAGCGGCTCTACACGGCGGACGGCCGCTCCAACTCGGTGTCCGTGATCGACACGGAAGTGCGCAAGGTGATCATGGCGGTGGAGGTGGGTGAGCGGCCGAACGATCTGCTGTACGTTCCTTAGCCGAGCGGTAGCCGCGCCAGCCACCAGCCGGGGCGGTGCGCCCGCACCCAACCGTCCACCCCCCACCTCCGGCCCGCACGCGTGGCGAGGATGACCACGAGGCTCACCGCCAGCACGTAGTGGAATCCCTGCTGCGCGGGGCTCTGCCAGAACACCGCGAGTCCGTAGTTCAGCACCAGGAAGACGCCGAGACCTGAAGCCAGCACCGTCAGGCAGCCGGTGATGAGTCCGAGACCCACCGCGGCCTCCCCGAAGGCCGTCAGCTGCGCGTAGAGTTGGCTGTTCGGGACGACCGTGTTCAGCAGGAAGGCCTTGAAGAATCCGAGCGGATTACCTTCGGCGTATTTCGCCACGAGTGTCGGCATCACGTGCAGCCACCGGTCCGACGCGGTGGGAAGGGGGAGAAATCCCCAGACCAGCATGACGGCAAGCTTCTGGTAGAGCGCCTTCGCAAACCACAACCCGACCGCGATCCTCAGGACCGCGAGCCAGCGTTCGGGCTGGCGCATCGGGGAGGCGGAGGCGAGAGTCGACTGAGCGTCCATGAGCGATACCTCACATACACATGCGGCGGGGCGGCGGTCCGTGCGCAAGCGACCGCCGCCCCGGGAGGAGAATCTACCTTACGACGTCAGGGAATGGCACCGACGGCGCGGGCGACGTTCAGTCGACCCTTGCCATAGAACGGCGTCGTGCCGTTGCCCGCCACGTTGTCGGCCGACTGCTGGATGCGCGTCTTGATCTGGCTGGGATCACGTCCCAGGATCGACACCAGCAGCGCGGCCGTACCGGACACGTGCGGCGCGGCCATGCTCGTACCCTGAGCACCGAGGATCGAGATGTTGCTGCATCCGATGACGATGCGGCTGGTCTGGCTGCACGCGGCCCACACGAACACGTCCCGGCCGGCGGGAGCGGTGAGTGGCGGACCGAAGGAGCTGTTGCCGCCCGGCGCAGCGACGTTGATCGCGGAACGCCCAAAATTGGTGTAGTACGCTGGGGCGTCCACGTTCGTCCACGGACCGTTGCGCACGAGGTTGGCATTGGTATTGAAGGCGTTGGCGTCCGACGTTGGGCCCGTGGCCGCGACACAGATCACCGCCGGGGTGTTACAGAACGTCCAATAGGTGTTCCGGTCGTGATCCAGGTCAGCGGCGGAATTGCCGGCGGACACGACGACGGTTACGCCGCCGCTCCGGGCAAAGTTGAATACCTTGTTGAGCAATCCTACGAAGCGGCCATTGCCGGCCTTGGTGAACGCGCCACCCAAGCTCATGTTGACCACGTCCGCACCGTTGGCCGCGGCGTACAGGATCCCATTCAAGATCGAGCTGAACGGGCAGGCGTTGATGTAGCCGCAGACCTTCACGGCCACGAGCGTCGTCCCGGACGTGATGCCCGCCAACCGCACCGCGTTGCTGCTCACCGTGGCTCCAGTGTGCGTGCCGTGGAAGAACAGATCGGTGAAGACGGCACGGGTGGGGAAGTACTTCTTCACCGTATCCGCCTCGGTGAATGGCACGAACGTCGTATCCTTGCCGACGATCACCCGCGCCAGGAAGGTGCCGGTCAGGTCGACCGATTTGGTCAGGTCCACCCGGCCCACCAGGTCGGAGTGCAGATAGTCGATTCCGGTGTCGAGCATGTAGATCGTGACGCTGGAGGAGCCCAGGAACCCATGGGCCCACGCCGCGTCTGCCTGCACCGCCCGCATGTTCCACTGCCGGGGGTAGCGAACGGCGCCGGCTGGGTTCGCGTTGCTCTCGACGCCGCCGGCGTCCGTCGCGCCCTCCGTGGCCAACAACGGCACGTCGAGGGGAATGTTCGCGTCCTCGTCCACTTCTTGAACGCCTTGGCGGCTGGCCAGCGCCGTCGCGCCTGATCCCCCGAGGCCGCTCACGGCGGCCAGACCGGCCTCGGGCGAAGCCCACAGGACCGTACCGCCGAGCGATGTCACCTGAGCGGCGAAGTCGGCCGGCACCGCGCCGGTGAAAGCGACGATGTGACGGCCGGTTCCAGCGGGACTATTCGCGGCACTGGTGGTCATCGCGGCGAGCCGGGGTGCACGCGCGGCGCTCGCCGGGTCGGAAGCCATGCGAGCATCGTACCTACACGCGGCTGCCGCCAGCAGTCCGACGGCCGCGTACCGAGACACTGACGAGACACGAGACACGGGGCGCCTCACGGCAAAGGGGGGAGAAAAACATGGCGCCGATTGGGACGGTCAGCAAGCTGGCCGGCGGGTCACTTCCCGACGCAAAAACTCGCGAACACGCGGTCGAGCACGTCCTCGGGCGTCACCACGCCGATCAGATCGTCGAGCGCCCCCACCGCAGCCCGTAGGTGCGTCGCCGCCGCCGC
>DATEGE010000103.1:0-4079 GCA_035280265.1 Gemmatimonadales bacterium
TCGGCCTGCGCCGCTAGCGCGGTCGTGACCTGGTGGGATGGGGTGGCGGCCCCGACGGAAAGTCCGACGATCGTGGGGTTGGCAAGGGTCGGCTGGCCACTCCGCGTACGCCGCGTACCCAACACGCGCACACTGTCACCCGCGGCCACGAGTGGTCGCACGCCGGTTAGGAGGATCGCGGCCGTCGTATCCGCCAGATGCACTGTACTATCACCGAATGCGGACACGTTGTTGAGTGCCACCCCGACGACAAACACCTTTTTCCCAAGCGCATAGGTTCGTGCGTTGGTCACGTCGAGCTGCGGGAAGCTGACGGCCACGCGGACGGCGAACGAATCGCCCGGCGTGACCTTGACCGTCGAGACGTCGATTCGCGTGATGCGTAAGCTGTCGGTCGGTATTGTGGTCGAGTCCACCGCCACGACGATTGTTCCGATCGGGACTCCGTCGAAACGGAGCAGGCCGCCCGTGTCGGAGACGGCCCGCGCGACGGTGTCCTGGGTGCCACTCACGATCAGCCTGACAGTGACCCCACTCAGCGCGGTGTCGGCCGCATCGGGTACGCCGTTGCCGTCGCGGTCGAAATACACCAGCCCTTTGATGATTCCGGTGGCCTGGATCGCCAGGACGCGGTCCTGTCCAGCGTTCAGGCACGAACCGAGGAGCGCCGCGGTCCCCACGATGGCGACTACCCCCGCTCCGTGGCCTCGCCGACGCATCAGTAGTTCACGCGCACGCCCACGCGGAGCGCGCGTCCTGTAGTCCGTCGCACGATCACCCGCCCAAAGCTCGGGTTCACTACCAGCGGCACCGTGACGACCCCCGTTGCGGGGTTCGTGCTGATGCTGCGACTCTGGTCGACAAGATAGAGGGCGTCATCCCGCAATCCCACATCCGACTCCAACACGTTGAGCGCGTCCACGACCACCTCCACAGGGTAGGCGGCCACGTGGAGCGGTGCGAAACTGGCACGCAGGTCGAGCGCATGGACGCCGGGCTCCCGGCACACGTTGCGCTCCGCGAACCGCCCGACTTGCCCCCGCAGACAATCCCACTGGGACAAGACGCCCGACATCCCTGGGAGCGTGGCATCCACGAACGCCGGGTCGTTCGTGGGCGAGCCGTCGCCGTTGGCATCGACGCCGCTGCGGAAGCCTGGAGTGAATGGATAGCCCGAGCGATAGCGATAGATGACGGCCACTCGGGGCGCCAGCGCCACTCCCGGCTCGAACTCCGCCGCCACCACCAGTCGGTGCGGCACGTCGAAGTCGGACCGCCCCGTCGCCCAATCCTGACCGCCGACGCTGTCGGGAAAGGGGGACAACTGGCCCTCCGGGTCGCCGGCTCGCCCCGAGAGCCAGTTGTCGGTCGTCCGCGAGTAGGTGTAGCTCGCCAGAACGTGCATCCCTGTCCCCACCTGACGCTCAAGACCGAGCGTGACGCCCCAGTAGTCGGAGTAACCGTCGGGGTCGATGCCAGCCACGAGGTCGAAACCTGAGAACCGCCGGTTGCTTCCGGGTCGCGCCACCAGCAGACCGCCTTGCTGAACCAGCGCACCGTAGATGGGGCGGCCGTACTGATCGTGCGCAGCCGGGGCGAGCGGCAGGTTCAGGTCATGGCGTCGCGGCAGGTAATCGGTATGGCGGTACGTGCCGCTCAGTTCGGCAACGAGCCCGTTCCCGAGCGTCCGCCACACGCCCAGACTCGCGCGACCGCTGCGAGGAGTCTGGATCTTGGGTGCCAGCAGCGTTAGCGCCGCTCCCGCGCTGGGAGCGCGGGCCGAGTCGGGGGGCGTCGGCCAGGCAGCCAGGAACCCGAGACCGCGGCGTACTCGGTCCCCGAGCGATTGCGTGATCAGGTCCCCGAGGATCCCGGGATCGACCTGGTCGTAGTACAGCCCGAGCGCACCCTGCACGTGCGTCATATGCGCCGGCCCCACGTCCCACCTGACGACCGCGCGGGGGCTCAGCTTGTTCAGCCCGGCGCCGAACTGCGTGTTGTCCAGGCCACTCACTTTCAGCCACGCTGCGTTCGCGCTCACCTTGCTTCGCGGCAGCGCTTCGTGGTCGTAGCGCAGACCGATCTGCAGGTCGAGCCCCGGGGCGGCCGAGATCACGTCCTGGAGGAAGAGACCGAATTCCGGGACAGTAAACCGGGCGGCGGGAGCGAGTAACACGTGCTGCACAAATACCCCGCGACGTTGCGCAAAGTCGCTGGGCCCCGAAAAGAAGAACTCGCCCGTGCTGCCGAATCCGTACGTCTGATCGTACGCAGTGAATGCGAAGGTCGCACCGAGCTTCAGACGATGGGCGCCCACGTGGTGGTAGAACGTCTCGCTGGCGCGCACGGCAGCGCGCTGAAAGCGCCCGGGCAACGCGGGATCAGAGCCCAGCGGCGCGCCCAGCTCGGCGAACGTCGTGGCCGTCGGGGTTGTCGCGGCGTACGTCCGCGTGCTTGACTCAACGCCCAGGCGCAGTTCCTGTGACGCGTCGCGCGATACGCTCGAGCTGAACATAGCGCTCGCCAGCACATCCTTCGTGTCGAGGCTCGCTCCCAAACTCGGCGCCGGCCCGAGGCCCAGGTCGGGGTTCTCGATCGTCGCGCTCGCGTAGCGCCCGTCCACGACCAAGTGATTTCCGGATGGGGTCTGCCAGTTTACTCCGCCAAAGACCGAGACAGCGTCGATCCTCGTGGAGCGGGGAGTCAGATAGTCGCTCACGCTCGTGCTAAAGGAGTCGCGGGCGACGCCGACGAGCGAATCCGCCAGGGCTCCGCCGGGCCACGCGGCGGGCAGCGGCGTCTCGAGGCGCCGCCCCTCGACACCCAGGACGAACTGAACGCTGTCGCGACTGAGCGGGCCGGTGATCATGAGCGCGCCGCGGGTATGCGAGTTAGGCGCCGCACCGCGATTGAAGTACTTGGAGTCGGACAGAGCGTTACCGCTCCAGTCAGCGAACACGTGGGGCTCGAGCTTTGGAGTCCCTACCCGGCTGAAGCCGCTCAACGTCCCGCCACTGACTCCCGCCCATTCCACATCGCTACCACCGGCGGCAAGCTCGGCTTGATCGAAACTGGAGAGCGGCAGGGTGGCCGCATCGAACTGGCCGCCGGAGAGGGCCGGGTGACGGGCCGGGCGGTAGAGCGCGCCGTCCAAGAACAATGCGCTCAGGGAACCGGGCAGGCCCTCGGTTGCGAGATCGGAATCCGCAATCGCGGACAGGCGACCGAGGTCGGTCAGCTCGCCGATCGCGTGTGGCAGGAGTTGCACGGCGATGGGCGAGAACCACTTCCCTGCGCCTGCTCCCACCCCACCTCCGAAGCGCACGGTGTCCACTCGCGTCACTGGCGGAACCGCCGGCGTCAGAGTGACGGAAACGTCCACCGAGCTCCCCGACCGGACCAAGACCCCGAGCACGCGCACGGGGCGATAGCCGAGATGCTCGACCAAGACGTTGTACTCACCGGGAGGCACCAGGCTCAAACGGTATCGGCCGGCACGCGTCCCGCCGGCAGTCCGGGGAAGGCCGGACACTGCGTCGGTGAGGGTGACCAGGGCGTCGCTGACGGCTTGGCCTGCTGAATCTTGGACCATCCCGCCAACGTCGCCGGCTGTAAGGCTCTGAGCGCGCGCACGGGAGCCGCCGCCTGCGGCGCAGCAGACTAACAATATCGCCACCCGCCACATCCCGGCCCGGCTCACGCGCTCACGCTGCCCACCCGCAGTCCTCGCTGGAAATCGCCGCTGGCCCGCCATGCAATTATGGCGCCCATCGCGATTCCCCAGAACGTCGCAGTTAAGGAGATGGGCCAGGTGTTGCAGACTTGCAACAGTCGCCTATTGCACAACCGCGCATCTAGTCCGGCAGCAGCTTCCTCAGTGGGACGTTCCCTGTCTCGTGGAGCGAGACGCGCCGGTCCCCGAGCGGCGTGTCGACTAGCACCGCCCCCGTGATCGCGTACCCGATCGTGCGCCGGGTCACCAGCGCCTTCGCCCCTGCCCCCAGCCCGGCCCATTCGAAGCGCACTGGCACCACCACACGGCTATGATTGGTGGGCGACAGGTCGAGCGGCCGGTCGAG
>DATEGE010000104.1:0-31164 GCA_035280265.1 Gemmatimonadales bacterium
GATGCCGCCCTCGCCGCGGGCGATGTGTATCGCCGCGCCGGTCGCCACGCCGAAGCCGCGGCGCGGTTCGCCCGCGCCTACGCTGCCGGGGGCGGGGCCGAAGCGTTGCGGCTGAACGCCCAGGCGCTGTTCCAAGCGGGGGACGTGCGCGCGGCCGACGAGGCGCTCCACCTCTGGGCCACTCAGGTTCCGGACGGCCTCGCCAAGCTGTCGGAGGCGCGCGCGGAGCTGTTCGCGGAGAAGCGCGGGACCTAGGGCTTGGCGCGGCGGTACAGCGAGACGGCGTAACCGATCAGGATGATCGGCACCAGCACGTAGGCGGCCGCCAGGTAGCCGGCGTTCTGCGGCACGCCGTCAGCCACGCGCGGCCTCCGCCCGGCGCAGCGCGATGGCGTAGCGCTGCATGACGAACCCGACGTACAGGACTACGAACACCCCGAACGACAACAACAGCGTGAGCAGCATCTCCCACGGCAGCGAAGGCTTACCCGGCTTCAGCACGATGGGCTGGGGATGCAGCGTGGGGAACAGGTAGACGCTCAGGTGGATGAACCCGACCAGCACCACCGCGCAGATTCCCAACACCGCCGAGTAACGCGCGCGTAGCCCCTCATCGGTCACCGCGCCGCGGAGCAGCTGGTAGCTCACGAGCAGGAAGAACAGGAACAGCGTACTGGTGAGTCGGGCATCCCACGTCCACCACGTCCCCCAGATCGGCTTGCCCCAAATCGGCCCGGTGGTCAGCACCACGCTCGCGAACACCGTCCCCACCTCCGCCGATGCTTCTGCGAAGCGGTCGAGCCGCGGATCCTTGAGGAACAAGAAGAACACGCCGGCGAGTCCCAGCAGGATGACGGCCAGCTCGGTCGTGACGGCCGCGGGCACGTGCACGTAGAAGATCTTTTGCGCAGGCCCCTGGAATCGCTCGATCGGGGTGAACGCCAGCGCACGAACGTACACGCCGCCGAGCAACACCAGCCCGACCAGCGACACCCGGCGACCTTGCTCCGCGAGCGTCATTCACCCACCGTGTGCGGGAACAGCCACGACGCGACCGCCAGAAAAACGATGTCGTAGGCGGCGAGCAACTTAAGCCAGCCCGCTACCTCGCTCAAGGGACGGTCGGCCAGGAGTCGGGCCGTCGCCTGCACGGCGTAGGTCAGCGGCAGCAGCAGGAACGGCAGCAGCAACACCGGGAGCATCAGCTCCGCGAACCGAGTTCGCACCACCATCGCGCTGAACAGCGTGCCGACCGCGACGAAGCCCACGGTCGCCAACGCGATCACGCCGACGAGCGGAAGCAGTGCGTGACCGACGGGCACGTTGAAAAACAGCACGAAGAGCGGTAATCCCACCGCTTCCACCACGGCCACGAACGCCAGGTTGGCCAGCAGCTTCCCCCAGTACAAGCTGCGGCGATCGAGCGGTGAAATCAGCAATCCCTCGAGGGCTTGGTTCTCGAGCTCGAGCTGAAACGCGCGATTGAGCGCCAGCATCGCGGCGAACGTAAACGTCACCCACAAGATGCTGGGCGCGAGATCGAGCGCCGACACCGCGGTGGGATCCCGTCCGAAATTGAACACCGTGAGCACGAGGGCCGTGAAGACCACCGCCGATACGATGGCGGTGCGCGAACGGAACTCCAGCACCAGGTCCTTCCACGCGAGCGTCCAGGCCTGGCGCAACAGCTCACGCATGGGCCATGGCTCGCCGGTACGCCTCCGCGATCTCGGCCGTGCCGCGCCCACCCCGCGGGGCGAAATGCACGAACCGTCCGCTCCGCAGGAATGCCACGTCGGTCGCGAGCTCGAGGCCCTCGTCCACGTTGTGGGTCGCCACGACCAACGTGCGTCCGGCGCCGCGCAGTTCGCCCAGCAGCGCGCGGAACTCGGCCGCCGCGGCGAGGTCGAGCCCGGTGAACGGCTCATCGAGCAGCAGGACGCGGGGTTCGTGAATCAGCGCCCTGGCGATCGCCGCCCGCTGCGCCAGGCCGCGCGACAACGACCACGTTGGCTGCGCCGCCCGGTCGGCGATGCCGAGACGGCCGAGCGCCTCGGCGGCGCGCTCCCGACGTCGCGCCGCGGGTACGCCGTACAGCGAGGCCCAGAACATCAGGTTCTCGAGCACCGTGAGATGCCCGTACAGGTGCGACTGATGTCCGATCCACCCGATGGCGCGCCGCCCACCCGTCACCTGCGCCGATCCCGCCTGCGGACGGATCAAGCCGGCGAGCACTTTCAGCAGGGTCGTCTTACCGGCCCCGTTCGGCCCGAAGACCGTCAGGGTCTGTCCGGGAGCGAGGGTGAACGACACATCGTCGAGCGCGACGACGCGCCCGAAGGCGTGTCGCAGACCCTCAGCCGAGAGCATCGATGCGCGCGGCGAGGTCTTCCAGATCGAACGGCTTGACGAGATATCCCGAATGCCCGAGGTCGAGCACGTTGATAAGCGGCTCCATGCTGACGTACGACGTGGTGACGATCACCGGCAGTGACGGGCGGGATTGCCGAATCTCCTGCAGCAGCGTGATGCCGTCGGTGTCGGGGAGCCGGAGGTCGAGCACCAGCACTTCGGGTGAGAACTGTTCCATCTGGCGACGAGCCTCGCTGCCACTCGCGGCGAACGCTACGTCGTACCGCTCGGTGAAGAATCGCTTGTAGGTGCGTCGTAGCGTCGATTCGTCCTCGACGAACAGCACTTTGCGCCGCGGGCCGAGGGGAGGGGCCGCCATGGTGGGGCAATATTATGCCAGCCCCCCCCGCCGTCCACGGCCCCCACGGCCCCTCAGCTCGCGCCGCTCTCCAGCTCGAACAGGTCGTCCAGCTTGGTCAGCACCAGGAGAAATCGCAGCTCCTCGTTGGCACCCCGCAGACAGACGGTCAGCCGCCGCTCGGCTGCCTTTCGCTGAATCAGCATCAGGGCACCGAGACCCGCGCTGTCGATTTGGCGCGTGCCCGATAGGTCGATCACCAATCGTCCCGCGCCTTCCGTGAGCTGCTCCAGCAGCTCGGTCGACGCGCGGCGGAACGCCGTCCGCGAATCCAGCCCCAGCTCCTCGGGTGCCGCCAGGACTCTCTCGTTCGGACGGGTTGACATTGACATCAGCTCCTCCACAGTCGGCTCCTGAAGTTCGCCGCCGGGGGGCTATGCGACTCCGGTGCCACACAGCTAACCTGCTGACCGTCAACCGGTTGTCAAAGTGGGAGTGAGGCGCCTCACCGGCCTCCCTGCCGCAGAGCGAAGGCCCAAGCGCAGTTTGCAAGGCCGGCTTGACCCGGATCCATTTTGCGGGCTTACGTTAGCCGGTGAACGATATAGAGCAGATTGGCGTCGGCCAGGAGGGGCGCTCACATGGCGAAGACAGCACCAAAGACGGAGCTCACCGAGGTCAGCGAGGCGCAGATTGCCGTCCACTGGAGGGAAGAGGAGTACGAGTATCCCTCCGACAAGTTCAAGGCGCAAGCGAACATGCGCGACGCCCGCGTGTTCGACCGATTCACCCTCGACCGGTTTCCGGACTGCTTCAAGGAATACGCGGACATGCTGACGTGGTTCGAGCCCTATCGCACCGTGCTCGATACCGGCGACGCGCCGTTCTGGAAGTGGTTCCTGGGGGGCAAGATCAACGCGTCCTACAACTGCGTCGATCGCCATCTGGAGAAGTATCGCGGCAAGGCCGCCTTCCTCTTCGTGCCCGAGCCGGAAGCAGAACCCACTCAGACGATCACCTACCAGAACCTGTACGACCGCGTGAACGAAATGGCCGCGCTGCTCCGCGGTCTGGGACTCAAGGCCGGCGATCGCGCCACGTTCCACATGCCGATGGTGCCGGAGTTGCCGATCACGATGCTGGCGTGTGCCCGCCTCGGCGTCATTCACTCACAAGTCTTTGGAGGCTTCAGCGGCCAGGCGTGTGGCGCTCGCATTCACGATTCGGGCAGTCGTGTGCTGATCACGACGGACAGCTACTGGCGCAACGGCACGCTCGTCGATCACAAGGCGAACGCGGACATCGCGGTGCGGACGGCACAGGAGCTGGGTCAGGATGTCGACAAGGTCCTCGTGTGGCAGCGCTACCCGGGCAAGTACTCCGCCAAGACGCCGATGGTGGCAGGGCGCGACGTCTTTATCAACGACCTGCTCAAGCAGTACGCCGGGAAGAACGTCGAGCCGGTTGCTCTGCCTGGGGAGGCCCCGTTGTTCTTGATGTACTCGAGCGGGACGACGGGCAAGCCGAAAGGCGTGCAACACGGCATCGCAGGGTACTTGGCCTACGTGACCGCCACGTCCAAATGGGTTCTCGACATTCATCCGGACGATGTGTACTGGTGCATGGCGGACATCGGCTGGATCACGGGGCACTCGTACATCGTGTACGGTCCGCTGGCCAACGCGGCCACGAGCGTGATGTACGAGGGCGTGCCGACATTCCCCGACGCGGGACGGCCCTGGCGCATCGCCGAGCGACTGGGCGTGAACATCTTCCATACCGCGCCGACGGCGATTCGCATGCTGCGCAAGCTCGGCCCCCAAGAGCCGCGCAAATACAACTACCATTTCAAGTCCATGACGACCGTCGGCGAGCCGATCGAGCCGGAGGCGTGGCGCTGGTACTACGATGAGGTCGGCAAGCGCGAAGCCGTGATCACTGATACCTGGTGGATGACCGAAACGGGCGGCTTTCTCGGCACCACGCTGCCGGCGGTCCATGCGATGAAGCCCGGCAGCTGCGGTCCCGCTGCGCCGGGCATCCACATCGTCATCTATGACGAGAACGGCCAGGAGGTCCCCAAGGGCTCTGGCAAGGCGGGCAACATCTGCATGCGCAATCCGTGGCCGGGGATCATGCAGACCATCTGGGGCGACCGCGATCGCTACGTCAAGACCTACTTCGGCAAGTACAACAAGAACCCCCGCAGCAAGGACTGGCGAGACTGGCCCTTCATGTGTGGCGACGGCGCGGTGCAGGCGGCGGATGGCTATTACCGCATTCTCGGCCGTGTGGACGACGTGATCAACGTCGCCGGGCACCGCCTCGGAACGAAGGAGATCGAGTCCGCCTGTCTCACGGTCCCGGAAGTCGCCGAGGCCGCCGTCGTGCCGGTGCAAGACGAGCTTAAGGGCCGTGTGCCGGAGGTGTACATCGCGCTCAAGCCCGGCGTGCAGCCGGGCCAGGACGTCATCGACCGCGTGGTCAAGGCGAACGAAGAAGTGATCGGCAAGATCGCACGACCGAAGCACGTCTTCATCGTTCCTGATATGCCCAAGACGCGCTCCGGGAAGATCATGCGCCGCGTGCTCGCCGCGATCTCGAATCGCCGCGACGTGGGCGACGTGACGACGCTCGCGAACCCGGATATCGTCGAGCAGATCCGCACGATGGTGCAAGGCAAAGAGGTCCAGAAGACGCAAGGCGAACTACCAGAAGACATCGCGAAGTTTGGACAGATAGAATAGAGGTGGGTGGAGGTTGGTGGAGGATGGTGGAGGACGGTGGAGGTTGTTTCGCTGACGTCACGCCTCCACCAACCTACACCATCCTCCACCAACCTCCGTCACCTGCTTCACAGTTCCACCTGCGCCCCCACCTCGAACACCTGGTTGGCGGGAATCTTGAAGAACTGGGTCGCCCGCATCGCGTTGCGCGACATGAACGCGAACAACGTCTCCCGCCACTGCGCCATCCCCGGCCGGTCCGATGCCACCAGCGTCTCCCGGCCTAAGAAGAACGTCGTCCCTTCCGTCCGGATGTCCAGCGCCTTCACGCGGCACGCCGCGAGCACGTCCTCGATGTCCGGATCGTCCATGAACCCATAGCGGGCCACGACGGTGTGGAACCCCTTGCCGATGCGCTTGACCGTCACGCGCCCCGCGGCATTCACGTGGGGAACGTCCTCGGTCACGACGGTGAGGAAGACGACCTTCTCGTGCAGCACTTTGTTGTGGGCGAGATTGTGCACGAGCGCCGGCGGCGTCCCATCCGCGCTGCCGTACATGAAGACGGCGGTGCCCGGCACGCGGATCGGCGGCTCCGCCGCCAGATCGGCGAGCAGCATCTTCAGTGGCACTGTCTTCTCCAGCATACGCCTCGCCAGGATCTCCCGTCCTCGCCGCCAGGTCGTCATCAGGACGAAGATGGCCGCGGCGATCACCAGCGGCACCCACCCCCCGTAGCGGATCTTCAGCGCGTTGGCGGTGAAGAAGGGCACGTCCACGCACAGGAACAGTCCCGACACCGCGGCGGCCCGCACGAAGCTCCAGCGCCACACTTCGCGGCTCATCACGTAGAACATGAGCGTCGTGATCAACATCAACGTCGACAACGCCACTCCATACGCACCCGCGATGTTACTCGACGTCTGGAACGAGAGAACGAGTGCGCAGGTGAGCAGCATGAGCGCCCAGTTGACCGATGGGACGTAGATTTGACCGATCTCGCGTGACGACGTGTGATCGATGCGCAACCGGGGGCTGTATCCCAGCTGGACCGCTTGCCGCGTCAGGGAAAACGCGCCCGAGATCACCGCCTGCGATGCGATGATCGTCGCCGCAGCGGCGAGCGCGATCAACGGATACAACGCCCACCCGGGTGCGAGGTGGTAGAACGGGTTCGTCGCGGCTGCAGGATTTCGTAGCAACAGCGCCCCCTGCCCAAAGTAGTTGAGCAGTAAGCACGGGAGCGCCACCCCGAACCACGCGATCTGAATCGCGCGATGTCCGAAGTGACCGAGGTCCGCGTAGAGCGCCTCGCCGCCCGTGACGACCAGGAACACGGCACCCAGCACCACGAAACCGCGGCGCACGTCCTCCGAAAAGAAGCGCGCCGCGTGGTACGGCGAGACCGCGGCCAGCACCTCCGGTTGCCGGACGATCGCGCCCACACCCAGCGACCCGAGGACCACGAACCACGCGAGCATCACCGGTCCGAACACGGCGCCGATGCGGGCGGTCCCGCGGCTCTGCAGCATGAAGAGCCCGATCAGGATCGTGAGCGTGACGGGAATGATCCACGAGACGAGCGCCGGCGTCGCGACCTCGAGTCCCTCCACCGCGGAGAGCACGGAGATCGCGGGGGTGAGGGCGCCGTCGGCGTACAACAGGGCCGACCCGAAAATGCCGAGCACGATCATCACCCGGCGTGGGGAGAGGCCTCGAGCCAGACGACTGCCGTTGACCAGCGCCATCAGCGCGAGCACCCCGCCCTCTCCCTTGTTGTCCGCGCGGATGATCACGATATGGTACTTGATCGTGACGACGATGATGAGCGACCAGAAGACCAGCGAGAGGACACCGAGCACGTTGCCCGACGTCACCGCGATCGCGTGGGTCCCGTAGAACGACTCGCGGATCGCGTACAGCGGGCTCGTGCCGATGTCGCCATACACGACGCCTAACGCCGCAAGCGCCAGCGTCGCGAGGTAACGGCCGCGCGGACCGTCTTCGCGGAGCGGGACGGCACTCATCGCGCGGGCTCCGCCTCCCGTCGCCCCAGGTCGCGGCGCAGCTCGAGGATGGCCGCAACCCAGATACCGGTCATGATGACCGCAGAAGCGACACACCAGCGGCAGATGGCGTGGAGCACGAGCAGCTCGATCGAGGTGAGGTACAGCGTGAACGCGAATCCTACGGTGGCGAGCGCCGCGACCAGTCTGGTCAGACGTCGATCGGCGATAAACTTCGGCTGCAGCCCCGCGATGCCCACCGCCAACAGGGCCGCGTAGCCGGCGACGCCGTACAGCGCGACCGGAACACCGAGCAACTCGGCGTACCCGCTGGCTTGGACGAACTCACAGCTCCCGGTGCCGCATTGCAGCTGGCCGAGCACGCCGATCTTGTAGAGCCAGAGATAGGTCGCGACGAGCAGCCCCACGAGCGCGAGGAGCACGATCGCCTGCCGCCGGATCACTTGGGCTTCTTGGCGAGGCTATCGACCAGGGCTTTGAAGTCGTCCGATGTGGAGCGCCCGAACGGGCGTCCGTTCACGAAAAAGCTGGGGGTGCCGCGCACGCCCGCTGCCTCGCCTTCCTGCACGCTCGCCTCGATCCGCCCTGCGTAACGCTGGCTGTCCATGCACGCGTCGTACTTGTCGAGATCGATGCCAACCGATCGAGCGAAGTCGCGGAACAGCGAGCGTGGGTTGTTCCCTGTCTGCGCCCACTGGTGCAGGGCGAACAGGTGATCGTGCATCTCCCAAAACTTGCCCTGCTCACCGGCACACTGCGCCGCGAGCGCGGCGTACCGCGAGTAGCGGTGACTCGGCAGAGGGAAGTCCCGATAGCGCCACCGCACCTTCCCGGTGACGATCAGCTGCTCGCGGACGACGGGCATCTGCACGGTCGCAAACGAGGCGCAGAACGGGCACTCGAAGTCCGAGTACTCCGTGACCTCGACCAGCGCGTTGGCCGAGCCGAGGGTGTAGCCGCGGAACCCATCGGTCGCGACCGGCACGGGCGCCGTTGCGTTGGGAGCAGGCAGGGCATTGCGTTGCGAGGAGTACCAGATCGCACCGCCCCCCAGCACCGCGACCGCCACGAGCAACAGATAAAACCGCTTCATTCGTCCCCAGTCCTCCGCCACGGTTCGTCGTCCTCGTCCTCGTCGAAGCCGAGGAACGCCTCCCGCTCGCGCTCGGCATCCTCCACGATCCGGCGGCCCTCCGCCGCCTCCGGAGTTTCGTAGGTCAGTCGGACTTCGTAATGGAACAGCTCGCTCCGGGCGTTCCCCAAGAGCCGTTGCAGTTCCGGGCTCCGCTCCAGCAGTTGCCCCGTGCGGTCGAGCGCCTGAATGCGCTCCGCGAGGGCGCGAAGCATGGCGACCAGACGTCGGGCGCGGTCCGGTCCGTACACCTCTTCCGAGCGATCGCTCATTGTGCCGCCTTCTTGACTAGTCGACTGCCGGCGACACCTCGTCGTCCCCGCCGGCCTCCACTGATGATAATACCACCGCCGGACGGTGTAATCGCCCTTTGCGCGGTCCCAAGCGCCTTATTACATTGCGGCGCCGTTTGTTGGCGGTGTAGCAAGCCGCGCCCGGCCCCCTATGTCCCGGTCCCAGGAGCAAGTCACGCATGGCCAAGAAGCGTTCGGAACCCCGCAGAGTGTCCACTCCCACCTTGTTCGAGCAGGCTCGCGACGAGCTGTTCTCTCACATCCTGCGCTGCGGCGTCCTCGAGGCCAGCCCCGAGCACCAAAAGGAATGGTTCGACGACACCATGCTCTACCTCGCCGAGCGCTATGATGGATTGGAGGAGGAGCAGCTCGCCGACCTGCGCGTGTTGGGGGAGCGCTATTGCCGGCCGGTCGTCGGCCGGAACGCCCCCGCCGGCGCTACTGTCTGAGGGCAACCGTTACCACGAAGCGGGGAAGCGGCGGAACCGCTGTCCCGCCACCAGCCGCACGCCACCGCCTAGCCCCAACTCCACGTACCAGCCCCGGCGCGCACCAGGGGCCGCCTCGAGGCCCAGCAACGCCGTGAGATAACTCGCTCCGCGCGCGCCGCCCGCGCCCACGAACGCCAGCCCCAGCCCACCGTATGGCCCGGTGCCGCGCCGGTCACCGGGCTGCAGCAGGAACTGCGCGGTTGCCTCGATGCGCACGCCGAGGGCCCGCTCGTAATCTCCACCCGCCGCAGTGAAGGCAAAGCGGCCCTGGCCACCTGGCCGTCGCGCAATGCCGAGCTCGCCGCCCCAGAATGCGTGGTGCGCGAGCACGACCGTGGCGCCAGCGCCGAGCTCGGTAGCGGCCGGGGCTTGCGCGCGCAGCGGGCCGGGCGCGCCGAGCGCGAGTCCGATGACCGCGCCGGCAAGGCTAACGAATCGCCACGTCGTATGTGACGCGGATGTCCGAGGCGAGCGAGGCAACGACCGAGCAGTATTTTTCGAGGGAGAGATCGATTGCGCGGCGCGCTTTGACCTCGTCGGCCCCGTCGCCCGACACGCTGAACACCAAGTGCAACGCGGTATAGCGCCTGGGGTGTTCATCGCGCCGAGTGCCGCGCAGGCTGACTTCGAGTGCGCGCAACGCCACGCGCTGTTTCTCGAGAATCGACACGACATCCGCCGCGGAGCACGTGGCGGCCGCCACGAGGAGGAGCTCGACCGGGGACACCGCGACGGCGCTGTCTCCGTCGACCAGCAGCGTCGGGCGACCCGGAGGACCCGCGTCGAACAGCGATCGCTCGCGCCACCGCATCGTGATCTCGGGAACGGCGCCCGCCACGTCAGTTTCCCCGCCGGGTGGTGAGCCCCGCGTAGAACCGGTTGTGCTGGAAGCCATCCATGGCGTGGTACTCGAGCAGCCAGTTGAAGGTCGAGCGGTAGTGGACTTCGAAACCTATCACGAAGTTGACCCACAGTGCCGGGCAGGAGGGATCGGAGCCGCAGGAGCGGTGCCCGGCCAGGCTGAAGCCGCCGCCGGCGTACGGCGTGGCCGCCTCTTCGTCGCCGGTGAATCGGTACAGCGCCTCGAAGCTGCCGACGTAACTGTTTTCCGAGTTGAAGAATCCGATTTCACCGGACGGCCGGATCCGAAAGCGCGAGGTGAACAGATTGCCCGCGTCGAGCGTGATGCCGACCACCATCTGCGTGTTGCCGCTCAGGTCGATCCCGCCCCGCGCGCCGAATCCGAACAGCCCGAGCTGCGTGCCCTGATCGCGGCCGCGCGGCACCGGCGGCGGATGGAACTCTTGCCCTGCGAGCGAGGCCGCCGGGCCCATCGCGAGTAGCGCGACCAGCCATATGCGTCGCGTCACGTGCCTCCCCCGTCAGCGTTGCACGCTGCCGCGTGCGGCCGCGCGGCCGTAGTCCCAAATGGCGTACAGCCCCACCGCCGCCGTGGCCCAGGCGAGCGATCGGACGTAGGGCCACCGCGCCACACAGGCCACGAGCGTGACGAGCTGCAGTACCGTCACCACCTTGCCGCCGGCGCGAGCGGGCAACACCATCGGACGCCACCACAACCACGCTCCCAGGTACCCCAGCGCGGCGACGATGTCCCGACCCAGCACGGCCACGATTTCAGCGGGGTGGAGCACACCGCTGCCCGCGACAGTCAGGAACGCCACCGCCATGAACAGTTTGTCCGCGATCGGGTCGAGGATGGCGCCCGCGCGCGACTCTCCCAGCCGGCGAGCCAGCATCCCGTCGAAGAAGTCCGAGGCCGCCGCCGCGCCGACGAGCGCGAGCTGCCACGTGGGTGCCGGCACGAATGGAAACGCCGCCGCGAGGGGGAGGCGCAGCGCCGTCAACAAATCCGCCCGCGTCATCCACGGTTTCACTTGCCCGTCCATCCGGTGCGTCATAGCTTCGTCGCGTGAACCTCAATCTGCTGAAGCAGGCAGCCGTGTTCCAAGATCTCGATGACGGCGAATTGGCTCGCGTGTCCGAGGTTTGCCGGGAGCAGAAGTTCGCCGTCGGGCAACACGTGTTCAAGGAAGGCGAGCCGGGCAACCGCCTGTTCATCATCTCCGAAGGCGAGGTGCGCATCTCCCGCACCATCCCCGGATCGGGGGAGGAGGCGCTCGCCGTCTTGAAGCCCGGGGCCTGCTTCGGCGAAATGGCGATCTTCGACCGCTCCGAGCGCTCCACCGATGCGATCGCCAACACCTCGTGCACCTTGCTCACGATCGCCCGCTCCGATTTCGAGCTGCTGCTCGACTTCAACCGCGACATCGCGTACAAGGTGCTCTGGTCGGTGGTGCGCCTCCTGTCGGCTCGACTTCGCGTGACGAACGATAACCTGCGCTCGTTCCTCGCGATGTCGATGTTCTGAGTCTGACCTTCGATCACGCGTTCGCCGACCTGGGCGGCATCCAGGCGCACCGCCTGAGCGACCCGCAGGGGCTCGCCGGCCTGCTGCTCGCCGCCGCCAACGCCGCCGGCCTGAATGCCGCCACTCCCCCGGTGGTGAAGGTCGGCCCCCGCGGCCTGGCGGTCATCATCAAGCGGTTGAGCGCTCGCGAACTGCGGACCGACGCGCGGCGTCGTGGCCCCGTCACCAACACGATCCATCCGGAGGACTCATGAACGCACTCACGCCCTACGCGGCGTTCTTCATGCGCCTCGCCGTCGGTCTGGTCTTCCTCCAGCACGGCTGGTACAAGTTTCACCACATGGGAGTCGGCGGCGTGGCGGGGATGCTGCGCGGCATCGGCTTTCCGTTCGCGCCGATCTTCGCCGTGATCCTCATCGTCGTCGAGACGATCGGAGCGATCTGCGTCGTGATCGGGTTTTACACGCGCTTTTGGGCCGCGTGCATGGCGGTGGAGATGCTCGTGGCCATCCTCGCCGTGCAGCTCCCCAAAGGCGCAAGCTTCGAGGTAGAAGGCTTACTGTTCGCCGGGGCCGTCACGCTGATCGCGCTGGGAGACGGGCCGCTTTCGATCGCGGTGAAACTGAAACATGGAGCTTAGTGGAGGTTGGTGGAGGCTGGTGGAGGTTGGGGAAGGTTGTGACGTCGGCGGAGCAACCTCCCCGAACCTCCACCAACCTCCACCGTCCTCCACCAACCTCCTTTAGTGCAGTATGCGTAACAGCCCCGCGTCCGCGCTGCCCTTGATGAAGCTCTCCGGGTCGGTCGCGGGAATGGCGACGCCGGTCTCCTGGCGGCCGCGATGCGCCACCGCGGCCATGTACTGCTCGAGGGAGCCGCGCGCCCATTCCGCCGCGTCGTCCTTCATCTGGCGCACGATCTCCTCCCACGTTCCCACGTAGCTCGCGCCGTTGAGCATGCTGACCCGATGGATGTCCGCGGCCCCTCCCCCTGACCGCGTCTTCATGCCCTTCAGCTCGGTCAGCAATGTCCCGAACAGCTCGAGCTGGCGGGGATCGCGCACCTGCCCGTCGCCCCCCATGGCCTCGATTTCCGCGAGCAGCAGATCCTCCGGCGCCGCAGCGGCGGCGAGCTCGTCGAGCCGGTGGTGCCAGGGGACGAGCTCGGGGTCGTCGTCCGGCAAGCGGTACACACTTCGCTTGAGCTCGATCAGGCGCCAGATGGCGAGCCCGTCGAAGTGGTCGGCCGGCTCGCTCCGCTCCAGGTGGAACAGCGCCGCCTCGTATTCGCCGCGGTCGTACAGGAGGTTCGCCAGGTAGATCCGGGCCTCGGCGTGTCCCCCGTCCAGCTCGAGCGCCCGGCGCAGCCAGTGCAGGGCGCCGCCTTCGTCGGCCAGACGGTGCGCGGCGTAGCCCACGCAGGCGGCCGCCTCCGCTGAATTCGGATGCCCGGTGACCGCGAGCTCGAAGAAGCGGCGCGCCTGGTCGAGGACACCCTCGCGAAACAGCGCGCGCCCGATCTGCAGCATGAGATCGTGGTCTTCGCGGAATCCGAGCGCTAGAACGCGATCGAAGCAGCCGAGCGCGCCGCCGCGGTCGCCGAACTTGAGCAGCACCTCGCCCAGCCCCGCCAACGCGTCCTCGTGCTCGGGGTCGAGCCCTACGGCCTCCTCGAACGCCTGGCGCGCCCATGCGAATTCCTCGCGGGCCAGCCGGGCGTAGCCCATGCCCACGTGCAGCTCGACGGCGTGAGGGTAGAGGCTCAGGCCTTCTCGCAGCGTGGCGATTGCTTCGTCGTATTGTGAGTCGTTGTAGAGTTGATGCGCGCGTTCGTCGTAGTCGTCGGAGCTCAAGAACGGTTCCGACATCGAACGGGCCTCCCGGGAAGGTTGTGCTATGATACGACGGGCCGGGCGGTTACACAAGCGACGAGCGCGGGCTATCTTCTCGTCGATGCCCTCCGCCCTCGCGGAGATCCCCGACGGCTCGGTCACGTCGGCGCGCGGGTTCACCGCCGCCGCCGCGCACGCCGGCTTGAAAGCCGACGGCGCCCTCGACGTCGCGTTGCTAATCAGTACCACCAGTTGCGCCACCGCCGGCGTGTTCACGAAGAATGCGTTGCGGGCCGCGCCCGTCGTCTACGATGCCGATCTCCTCGCCGAGCGACCCGGGCGCATTCGCGCAGTCGCGATGAACGCGCGGATCGCGAACGCTTGTACCGGCGCTCCCGGGCTCGCCGCCGCCCGGGCCATGGCGCATGCCGCCGAGCAGGCGAGCGGCATTCCGCCGCGCACGGCGCTCGTGCTCTCGACCGGCGTGATCGGTCTGCCGCTGCCGCTCGAGCGAGTCGCCGATGGATTGCGCCAGGCGGCCGGCCGACTCAGCGCCGACGGCGGCGCGGACGCCGCGCGTGCCATCATGACGACCGACACGCGGCCGAAGCACTGCGCGGTGCGCTTCGAAACGCCGGCCGGAATGGTGACGGTAGGTGGAATCGCCAAAGGGTCTGGGATGATCCATCCCGACATGGCGACGCTGCTCGCGGTGCTCACCACCGACGCGACCGCGGAGCCCGCGACACTGCAGCCGCTGCTCCGCCGCGTCGCCGACCGCAGCTTCAACGCCATCTCGGTGGACGGCGATACCAGCACCAACGACACGGCCTTGCTGCTCGCCAGCGGCGCGTCCGGCGTCGATCCGGCGCGCGACGGCTCCCTCTGGAAACTGTTCGAAGAGGCGGTGCTGCACGTGGCGCGCACGCTCGCCCTCGCGATCGTCGCCGACGGTGAAGGCGCGTCCAAAGTGGTCGAGATCTCGGTAGTCGGCGCCGTGAGCGAGACCGCGGCCCGCGAGGTGGGACGGGCGGTGGCCCGATCGGCCCTGGTGAAGACGGCGATCTACGGTGGGGACCCGAACTGGGGACGCATCCTCGCCGCGGCCGGCGCCGCAGGCGTCTCGCTCGCGGCGGATCGCTTGTCGTTGCAGGCGGCGGCCGACGGCGAGTGGCTCACCCTGGCCAGCGGCGGCGCGACCGCGCATCCCGACGCCAGTCGCGCCCGCGTCATCTTCCAAGAGAAAACGATCCGCCTCCGCATCGACCTGGGACTCGGTCGCGCGGAGGCGGTGGTGTGGACCTGCGATCTGACGCCGGATTACGTCCGGATCAACGCCGATTACACCTCGTAGCCTGCCCCTTCTTACATCTTCGTGCTGTCCTTCGTCGCCGGCTTGGCCGCCGGCTTCTTGCCGTGCTTCTTCGCCTTCTTGGCCGTCTTGGCCGTCTTGGCCTTCGACGTGTCGGCCGCCGGGGCCTGACCCTGCATCGCCGACGGCTGCTGCGCCATCACGATCGCGGGAGCCGCAAGCAACGTCAGCGCGAGGAGGGTACGACGGATCATGTCTTGATACCTCCGGGAGGGATACCGCGGGCCACCCTGGCCCGCTTCACGTTTGAGACCCACGTCTTCCCGGTCGCGTCACGCGCCGGTGGGTCAATTGTTGGTACGGTGGCATCGTTCCAGTATGGAACAACGCACCTTCACGGTGAAACAGGAGCACCGGGGCGCCGCGCACGCGCCACTGCGCCGCGCGTCGGCTTCGGGGCGGCCGGCACATTCGGGAGCTGCTGCCGGACGATCGCGATCGCCTCAAGACGTGTCTGGCCGCGCTGCAGCGCATGCACGGCCGCGGTCGATACGTCGAGCAGCCGCTCGCCTTGGAGCCCCTGGTGGATCGCGTCGATGATCAAATCGGTCGCCGAATCGGCGTCGAAGCGGTGGGCCACGAGGTCGGCCACGGCATGCAACGCCGCGGCGCGCGGGGGCTGCGGCAGCGCGGCCACCAGCCGCTCCACCACCGGAGCGGGCAAGCGACGGCGCATGGCCCACGCGACGGTCGTCACTTCCGCGGGCTGTGGCGGTGCGTGGTCGCCGGCCTGGACCAACAGGTCGCGCGCATCGCGCAGCTGACCGAGGCTGGTCTGCACCGCCGCCACGATGCGCGGCGCCGGGACCTGCTTCGCGCCTCCCTCAAGCGCCTTCTGGACCAGCGGCTCCGTCGGGAGCGTCTCTTGGCGGGCCACTTCAACGAGGGAGTCGACGGCGGGAACCGCGCCGCTCGGGATCCGACCCGCGAGGCGAGCCTGCACCGATTGGGCGGCGAGCCGCGCCGCGCCCAGCGCGCCCAGCGCGCCGATAAGGGTGAGCGAGCGCAGCAGTCTGGTCACCGACGAGTCGGCCGGACGATGACCACCGAGTTTTCGCGGCCGAACTCATCGGCCACGACCCGCTCCGCCAGGTGGTCGGGTACCCAACGCTCGCCGTCGACCACGAACATGTACTCGTAGGTGCCGGCGGGGAGCACCACGAACGCCCGCCACACCCCGTCGTGATCGCGATCCTCGAGGCTGATGGAGCCCGGCCGCCAGTCATTGAACGAGCCTACAACGTGAACGGTTTGCGCACCGGGGAACCGACCCACGAATTGCGCGATGCCCTCGTGCTCGCCCAGCACGGGCGCCTGGTTCTCCCACGGACCCGTGGCGAACACCGTCAGCACGGCCACGGTGGCCGCGAATGCCAAGCTCCAGGCCGGCCGGATGTGGAACGTGATCGCGCGCGGCGTCACGATCCAGCGGGTCAGCCGTCGTACGACGCTGGGGGCTGGACGGCGCACCTCGGCCATGACTCGCGCCGCGACGCTCGCCCCCGGCACGGGCTCGGCGAGCAGCGCCGCTACCGTCTCGATCCGCCGCACGGCACGCCGCCCCTCGGCCGACAGCCCGTCGGCGGGCGACCTCCCATCCAGCACTTCATGGATTTCCCGGTCGATCGTGTTCATGCTTGCTCCTCCAGCGCCTTCAACAACGCTTCACGCGCGCGATGCACCCGCATCTTGAGCGTCGGGATGCGCTCCCCAGTGACCGCGGCGATCTCTTCGTAGCTCATGCCCTCCACGTGCTTCAGCACGAACGCCTCGCGCTTGTCCGGCGACAGCTGTGCGAGTGCGCGTTCGACCAAGGCGACTTGCTCGCGCCGTTCCAACGCGCTCTCGGCATCGGCGGGATCCGCCACCGGCGGCGCGTCGTCGAGCGGCACGTCGGCGACGGAACGTCGCGCCAGATGACTCTTGCATCGGTTGGCCACGATGCGGTACAGCCAGGTGCGGAGCCGCGCCGGCTCGCGACAGCTCGCGAGATGACGAAACGCGCGCACAAACCCTTCCGCGACCGCATCTGCGGCGGCATCTCGGCTGCCCAACATGCGTGTGGCGAACCGCAGCAGGCCCGCTTCGTAGCGGCGGATCACGATGCCGAACGCCTCGGCGTCGCCGCCGAGCACACCTGCAACTACGTCCGCATCGGAGGGCTCCGCCCTCACAACCATAGGACCTGCATGGGGATTAGGGCGTCACGCTAGCACACGGCGCGTGCGTAACGCCAGGGGCGGGTGTGCACCGCAGTGTCGCGAACCGGAACGGGCTCAGCGGTCGCGGAGCAGGTCCTGCGCGGCGGCGAGATATCCGGCAACGCGCAGTCCCTCGCCGACCGCCGCGCCGGCCACCGCGTCGAGCGTGGCCGCGGCGCGCCGGCGATACCGTGCGTCACCGCTGGTGCGCGCGAGTCGCACCAGCAGGCGTGCCGCGGAGCCATTGCCGCTCGGAAGCAGGTCATCCAGCACGGGCTTCGCGCGTTCGGCCAACGCCGGCGCGGCCGGATCGGTGGCGGCGGCTTCGAAGAATCCGCCCGCACCGGAGTCGTCGGCGAATTCCCGATCCAGCACCGCCACGAGATCCTCGGCGATTTCGAGGTACCGTCGCTCACCGTCGGCATCGCGCGCGGCGAGGCATGCCCACGCGACCTGGACCTGGTCGCCGAGCAGCGCGCGCTGTGGCGACCCGGGGCCGACCGCATGCCGCACGGCGCGGCCGCGCGCGTACACGCGTCGCAACAGCGTGTCGAGAGCGGCACGCGCGTGGGCCATGGCTCCCGAATCCTCCACCGCGGCCGCGCCGTCGAGGATCGAGCCTATCACGTACGCCTCGCGGTCGGCGAACAGAGGCCGGTCGGCCGTCCTGGTCAGGTCGCCCGCGAGGCGCCGGGCGAGATCGCGCGTCGCTTCCCAGTAACGCGGCTCCCCGGTCGCGCCCCACGCGGTGACGAGATCGCGCAGCAACGCGGCGCGCACCAGCTCCGGAGGATCGTCGCGGGCGCTCGCCGCGAGCGCCGCGCCCCCAGAGTCGACCAGATAGTCGAGCAGCACCCGTGCGGGCGCGAGATAGCTCGAGTCCCCCGTGCGGACGTAGGTCGTCAGCAGCAAGTCGACCGCCAAGGCGTGGCGGATATTCGCTCGGTCGGTGTGATTGCGCGCGGCCACCTCGACGGCGACCCGCACGGCGTCGGTCTCACGCTGCAGTCGCCCCGCTGCCGGCCCTCCTCCCCCCCGCGAGCCGCGCCCCAGCGAGCGTTGGCGCACCAGCTCGGCCCGTCGCAGGATGGAAGCCCGCCGACTGCGATAACTCTTGGCGACGTCGGGCAGCAGCTGCTTCAAGCCGCGCCCGGTGACCGGATCGTCGAGCGGAAAGTAGGTGCCGCCGAAGAAGGCCGATCCGTCGGGAGTCAGGAACACCGTGATCGGATAGCCGTGCAGTCCCGAGAGCAAGTGGACCGCCGCCGCGTAGCGCTGCGCCACGTCGGGCCGCTCATCGCGATCGACTCGGACAGGAACGAACAGCGAGTCGATCATCGCGCCCAGGCCGGCGTCGCCGTATACCTCGCGGTCCATGATGCCGCACCAGCGACAATCGTCGGCCCCGACATAGAGCAGCACCGGCCGGTCGAGGCGGGCGGCCAGGGCGAATGCATCACGGCCCCACGGTTGCCAGCTCACCGGCTGCCGCGCCGCCCGTGCGAGATACGGGGTGGCCGACTGCGCCATCCGATTCGTGAGCGGTCCGTGCTCCGAAACGCAGCCCAGCGTGAGCGACGACAGAACGAGGAAGGCCAGGGACTTCATGAGAGCGGGTGGAAGATACCCTCGATAAGCGGCAAGGTTTGGCGAGCCCTGACGATGCGATGTATAGTAGGCACCATGGGCGCCCCGATCACTCCCACGCCCCCGTCGGCCGCCACCACCCGGATCACCCCCAAGCCGAATGGGCCGCTCGTCGTAGAGGGTCCGGTGAGGATCGTGACTCCCGACGGCCGGGAACTGGCGGTGCCCCCTAAAAAGGACGGTCGACCAGCGGAAGTCATTGTCCTGTGCCGCTGTGGGGGGTCGGCCACCAAACCGTTTTGTGACGGAACTCACAAGCGCAACGGCTTCTCAGACGCCCCTCCCGCAGGCCCCGCTCCCACGATTTGAGCACGGGGTATTATGTTGTCACCGTCCCGGGCGGGGTGAACCGGGGGGAGCCGCCCCTGACCGCAGTCGCTGCACCCCGCCCCCTGCCCTGCCCCCGAATGGAGGAACGCAATGGCGAAGGGTGGAAAGGCCCCGATGGCCGCGGATGAGGGCTACTGCGTGAAGTGCAAGGCCAAGCGCAAGATCTCGAACCCGCAGCAGGTGAAGATGGCCAATGGCCGTCCCGCGCTGAAGGGCGTGTGCCCGGTGTGCGGCACGGGGATGTTTAAGATCCTGCCGCCGAAATAACCGCTACCGGAACCGATAACACGAGCAACCGAGCCCCCGCCCCACTGAGGCCGGGGGCTCTTTGCTAGCAGCCGACTCGCCGGGTGCCGTCTCCCTGGTACGCGTACCGGAAGGTGACGCACGCCGTGCCTGCGTCCCTGCAGTAGTAAGCCAATAACTCCAGCTTGGCGTACGTGCCACGAGCCGTGTGGATCCCATAGACGTGGCGCTTCGTGGTCAGCAGGTGGCTTAGCATGCTGTAGGAGTACCACTTGCCCACGGCGGGGTTGGTGGTGTCGGGCCCGGCGGTGTTGGGAAGGTAGCCGTCCGCCGGGAGCTCGAGCACGGAGTCGAACGGCACGACGCCCAGGTCGACGATGCCGCCGCCGGGCGCGGAGATGAGATGGAACCGTCGCAGGGCGATGTCCCACGATCCCGAGTCGACGATGGCATTACGCTCGAAGTCGAAGCGCCTCCAGCGGTCTGTGGCGGAGGCGTCGACGGTATAGGTCGCGGGGCCGACGATCGAGTCACCCACCCGCGTCGGATGCGGCGGGGTGACCGTGTACGGCGGGAACTCGGGGCGTGCGAGCGACCCGATGACGAGCGACCCTACGATGAGCGCGAACGCGACGCCCAGCACCAGCACGAGGACGGGCGGGCGGGCGCTCGCGCCGCTCAAGACTCGGCCATGTACGGGTAGGTAAAGCTCCGCGGCGGGACGAAGTTCTCCTTCACGGCGCGGGCGCTCGTCCAGCGGACCAAGTTCAGCAGACTGCCGGCCTTGTCGTTGGTCCCGCTGGCGCGAGCTCCGCCGAACGGCTGCTGCCCGACGACGGCACCCGTCGGCTTGTCGTTCACGTAGAAATTGCCCGCGGCGTAACGCAACGCGTGCTGCGCCTGGTCGACCGCGCGCCTGTCTTGCGCGAAGATCGCCCCGGTGAGCGCGTATGGCGACGTCTGGTCCACCAGACGCAACGTTTCGGCCCAGCGGTTCGCCGCATACACATGCACCGACAACACCGGCCCGAAAATCTCCTCGCACATCGTGCGATACGCCGGGTCCGCCGTCTCGATCACCGTCGGCTCGATGAAGTACCCGTCCGCGTCGTTGGCTCCGCCGCCGCACAGGATCTTCACGCCGGCGGCTCGCTTCGCGCCCGCGACGTACCCGGTGATCTTGTCGAATGCCTTGCGGTCGATCACCGCCGCCATGAAGTTCCGGAAGTCGGTGGGGTCCCCGACCTTCACTTCCGCGAGCATCTCGAGCATGTGATCGCGCACTTGAGGCCAGATCGCATCGGGCACGTAGGCGCGCGATGCCGCGCTGCACTTCTGCCCCTGGTACTCGAAGGCGCCGCGCACCAGGCCGGTCGCCAATGCGTCGACGTCGGCGCTGACATGGGCGAGCACGAAGTCCTTGCCGCCGGTTTCGCCGATCAGACGCGGGTAGGCGGCGTACGACGTCAGATGCGTGGCCGCCTGCTGCCACAGCGTCTGGAACACTTCGGTCGACCCTGTGAAGTGGATTCCGGCGAAGCCGCGATCGGCCAGCAGCTGCTCCGATACCTGGGCCGATGGTCCGGGAACGAAGTTGATGACGCCCGGCGGCAGCCCGGCTTCCGCGAGCAACCGCATGATGAAGTAGTTCGAGAACACGGCTGTCGCCGCCGGCTTCCATACGACGGTGTTGCCCATGATCGCCGGCGCCGTCGGAAGATTTCCGCCGATGGACGTGAAGTTGAACGGGGTGATCGCGTAGACGAACCCCTCGAGGGGGCGATAGTCGAGATAGTTCCACACGCCGGACGCGGAGAGCGGTTGCTCGGCGTAGATTCGCTCGGCAAAATGGACGTTGAAGCGGAAGAAATCGATGAGCTCGCACGCGGAATCGATTTCCGCCTGATGGGCGGTCTTCGATTGGCCAAGCATCGTCGCCCCGTTGACGATCGACCGGTACCGCGTCGCCAGCAGGTCTGCCGCCTTGAGGAACACCGCTGCGCGACGCTCGAATCCCCAGGTCGACCACTCGTCCCACGCGGCACGCGCCGCCGCGATCGCCTGCTCCACTTCCTTCGGACCGGCCTGATGGGCTTTCGCGAGCACATGGTGATGACAATGCGGCATGACGACGTCCACCGTCTTCCCCGTCCGTACATCGTTGCCGCCGATGACCAGCGGGATCTCGAGCTGCCGGCTGGCGAGGTCTTTCAGGGTGCGCTTGAGCTCCGCCCGCTCGGGCGTGGAGGGGGCGTAGCTCAACACCGGCTCGTTGATTGGGGGGGGAGTGCGGGGCGTGGAGTTCATGCGGCGAAATCTACAGCGCTGCACGTTACACGTCGCATGTCCCACGACGGCTCGCCGCGGCCAGTGTCGGTTGTGCGACGTGCGACGTGTGACGTGGAACTCTCAGACGTTACAATTTGCTGATGGGCCTGGACCCGCGCACCCGCATCGGCCACGTGCACCTCACCGTGTCCGACCTGAACCGCGCGCTGAAATTCTACCGGGACGTGTTGGGCTTCAACGTCACGAGCCGATACGGACGGGATGCGGTGTTCCTCTCCGCCGGCGGCTACCATCATCATATCGGCCTGAATACCTGGGCTGGGCCGGGGGCGCCGCCGCCCGCGCCGGGCACGACCGGGCTCTACCATTTCGCGATCTTGTACCCCGACCGTAGGGCGCTCGCCGTGGCGTTGCGCCGCGTGCTCGACGCCGGTGTGCCGCTCGAGGGCTCGGCCGACCACGGGGTGAGCGAGGCGATATACCTGCGCGACCCAGACGGCAACGGCGTGGAGCTGTACAGCGATCGGCCGGAGCAAGAATGGCCGCGGGCGCCGGACGGCACGCTGGCGATGCCGACCAAGCCGCTCGATCTCGCCAAGCTGCTCGCGGAGGCGGGTTGACCTAGGGCTCGGGCCGCGGATCGACGGCGCGCTGCGGTGGGATGGGCAACGTTATCTCCATCGTCGTTCCCGTGCCAACCGAGGAGCGGACGGCGATGCTGCCGGCGAACATGTTTCGCACGACGCTCTGCACCACCGCGAGCCCCATGCCGCTTCCCTCACCGAACTCCTTGGTGGTGTAGCCGGGCTCGAAGATGCGTTCCACGTCCTGCGGGCGGATGCCCGCGCCCTGGTCCTGAACCGTCAACCGGAGCGCATTCCCCACTTGGCCGAGACCGACTCGAATCGGCGCGGGCCGGGCGGTGGTGGCATCGGCCGCGTTGCGAATCAGGTTCACGAGCAGGTCGTACAGGGCGTTGGGATCGCCCTTCAGGTAGACGCGCTCGACGGTTGAGTCGAACTCGAGCGGGATCTGCTTTTCTTTGAGGACTCGGCTCTCGAGGGCGCAGCACGAGCGGATCACGCGCACCGCGTCGAACCGCTCGGAGCGGGCCAAGGCGCCGCGTGCGCGATCCTTGACGGCCCGCAGAAAGCCGACGGAGCGGTCGATGTCGTCGACGATCTGGCCCAGCTCGTCGAGCAGCTCCAGCCGGCGCCCCGCGGCGACCTCCGTCCAGCGGCCTACGGACTCCATGGCGAGCTGCAGTCCCGCCCGCGCCGCGGTCAGCGGATTCGAAAGCTCATGCGCGATGATTCCGGGGAGGCTGGTGAGATCCTGGAACGGGTCGGAACGCGTTCCGGCCCCGGCCTCACGCCGATCGAGTAAGCCGATACACAGCCCGGCGAGCTCGAGCGTGAGGCGTTCGCGGCTGCGGCGCTCGCGGCCCTCGGGCGGGGGCGCCGGCGGCTGGGTGCGGACGGGGGCGACCACCCACTGTTCGCCGGTACGGCAGCCGACCCACCGGCTCCCCTCGACGATGCGGATGTTCCAGCGGCGCAGGGTCGCGTCGACATCGAGCTTGGTCGCGTGATGTGTGGGGGACGACTCGCTCGACCCTTGAGGCTCTAAATCGGCGCGCCCCGAGACCTGCCACACCGTCACTGGACGGCCGCCGAGGGCCACGCTCGCCTGACGGAGGATTTCGCGGCGGCCAGCGACGAAAGACTCCGGTTCGGTCACCGAGGCTCCCACGGGCGCGCCGTACATATGCGACAAACCGCACAGCCCGTCAAGCAAGCCAGGGCGACGACGGGACGTTATTCTTCTTCATCACTTATCGCCGCGGCAGCGGCCGGAGCTCCCCATGAAGACCGAAGACGCCCAGGTGGCCGCTCGCGCGTCGAGCCCGCGCGAGGCGCCGCTCGAGGGGCCGCGTGACCGCGAACGGCTCCGCACCGTCGTAGTCCCTGACCACGACGACCTGGCGCTGCGCCTCGCCGACCGGATCGCCGCCGTCATCGCGCGAGAAACGGCCGCCAAAGGGCGTTGCGTGCTCGGTCTCGCCACGGGGAGCACCCCCCTGGGCATTTATCGCGAGCTGATCCGCCGCCACCAGGCGGGCGAGCTCGACTTCGCGCGCGTGGTGACGTTCAATCTCGACGAGTACTACCCGATGCCGCCGACCAGTCCCCACAGCTATCACCGGTACATGTGGGAGAATCTGTTCGCGCACGTCAACATCCGGCGGGAGAACGTGCACATCCCCGACGGCAGCGTGCCGCGCGAGCGCGTAGCCGAGCATTGCGCCGCCTACGAGCAGGCCATCGTCGCGGCCGGCGGGATCGACTTCCAGATGCTGGGCGTCGGCAAGAGCGGGCATATCGGGTTCAACGAGCCCGGCTCCGCGGCGGACGAGCGCACCCGTCTCGTGACGCTCGACACCGTGACCCGCAGGGACGCGGCCGCGGACTTCTTCGGGGAGGACAACGTCCCGCGGGAGGCGATCACGATGGGCGTCGCCACCATTCTCGAGGCACGCGAAATCGCGTTGATCGCCACCGGCGAGCACAAGGCCGGGATCGTCGCGCGGGCCGTCGAGGGGGAAATGTCGCAGGACGTAGCGGCGACGTTCCTGCAGGGGCATCCCAATACCACCGTCTATCTCGACCTCGCCGCGGCTGCCGAGCTCACGCGCATCAAGACGCCCTGGGTATTGGGCCACGTCGATTGGACGCCCGCGCTAGTCGAGCGCGCTGTGGTGTGGCTCGCCGAGCAGACCGGCAGGGCGATCCTCAAGCTGACGGCGCGCGACTATGCCGAGCACCACCTCAGCCCGTTGCTCGCCACGCAGGGCGCGGCGGGACCGATCAACGGCGTCGTGTTCAACCGCTTGCGCGACAAGATACGGGGCCGACGCAAGCTGCCGACGCGCCATTCGGTCTTGGTGTTCTCACCACACCCAGACGATGACGTGATCTCGATGGGTGGGATCCTGCGCAAGCTGTGGCAGAACGAGAACACCGTCGTCGTGGCCTACATGACGAGCGGGAACATCGCCGTCTTCGATCACGACGTGCGCCGCCATCTGGACTTCGTGGATCGGGCGGCCGAGAGCCTCGGGCTGGACCGCCCGACCGTGCGGCGCGTGAACGCGGAGGTGGAGGCGAGCTTCGAGCGTAAGGCTCCCGGGGACGTGGACCTGCCGGTGGTGCAGGAGCTGAAGCGCGTGATCCGTGAGTCGGAAGCGATCGCCGCGCTCGAATCCGTGGGCCTGCCCCGCAGCGCAGCGCGCTTCCTGAACCTCCCCTTCTACCAGACCGGGGAGGTCCGCAAGCGCCCCATCGGACCCGAGGACGTCGCCATCGTCCTGGCGCTCGTGACGGAGACGCGCCCCGACCTCGTGTTCGTCGCCGGCGACATGTCCGATCCCCACGGCACGCACCGCATGTGTCGGGCGGCAATCGACCAAGCCCTGGCGCAGTATCCCACGGGTCGACCCGAGGTGTGGTTATACCGCGGCGCCTGGCAAGAATGGGCGCTCACGGAGGCCGATGTGTTGGTGCCGCTGTCGCAGGACGAACTTCGGGCCAAGATCCTGGCAATCTTCAAGCATCAGTCCCAGAAGGATACGGCGCCCTTCCCGGGGGCGTACGACGAGCGTGAGTTCTGGCAGCGGGTCGAGGCGCGGAACTTGGAGACCGCGGCGCGGGCCGACAAGCTGGGCCTGCCCGAGTACTTCGCGATGGAAGCGTACGTCGTGAGCGCCGATGGCGCCTCAGGACGCTGAGGCGCGCGCCGCGTCGCGACGGTTGCTCGCCACGAGCGAGCGCGAGCTACAACGCATCGTGCTCGACATGCACGACGGGCCAGTCCAGGACATCTTCGCCGCCCTGTCTCAGCTGCAAGCGCTCGAGCGGGCGCTCGCGGTCGATCCGGCCTCCGGCGAGCGGGTGCGGCGCGCCGTGGGACTGCTGGAGCGCGCGCTGGGCGAGATCCGCAACTTCATCGGCGCCTTCCGTCCGCCGGGGTTCGAGCGGCGCGCGCTGGGTGAGATCATCGAAGGTCTGGCCGTGCAGCACGAGACCCTCACCGACCAGACCGTGGAATTCGAGGTGCGCGAGGATCTCGGCGACTGCGCCCTGCCAACCAAGATCGCCCTCTATCGCATCCTCCAGGAGGGACTTGCGAACGGCCACCGCCACTCGGGCGCGACGCGCCAGCGGGTGACGGTCGAGCGGCGCGGTGGCGCGATCGCGTTGACCGTGTCGGACGACGGCCGGGGCTTCGACCCGCAGCGTGTGCTGGCCAGCGAGGAGGACGTGGGCGTCGAAGGTGGGCACTTCGGGCTGCGCGGCATCCAGGACCGCGTCGCGATGCTCGGTGGCACCTTCGCGCTCGACAGCGCGCCGGGGCGCGGGACCTCGCTCACCGTCACGCTGCCGGTGGAATGAGGGTGGACATGTGATCCGCGTGCTGCTGGCGGACGATCACGCGATTGTGCTCGAGGGACTGCGCGCCCTACTCGAGGGCGAAGCGGACATCAAGGTCGCCGCCTGGACCACCGACGGGACCGAGGTGGTGAAACTGGTCGACCAGCACAAGCCCGACGTGGTCGTGCTCGATCTCGAGCTCACCAGCATCAAAGGCACCGCCGTGATCGCCGCCCTGCAGAATCGCCCGGTCCGGCCCAAGATCCTCGTCCTCACGGCGTACAACGACGGCGAATCGCTCCGCTCGGCGCTCGACGCCGGCGCCGAGGGCCTGGCGCTCAAGACGGAATCGCCGCAGCAGACGCTGACGGCGATCCGTCAGGTGCACGCGGGGCAGCTGGTGTTCCCGCAGGCTGCGCGCCGCTGGATCGAGGGCCGCCCCGGAGCGCCGGGCGACCTCACGCCGCGCGAACGGGAAGTGTGGGCGCTCGTCGCCGGCGGTCTCACCAATCCCGAGATCGCCGCGCGGCTTGGCCTGTCGGACAACACCGTGAAGTTTCACGTGCAGCACTTGTTCTCGAAGCTGGGAGTGAAGAACCGCACTGAAGCCGCGCTGAAGTACGCCCACCATCGCTAGGTCGCTATCGGAATAGCTTCACGGCGGTCTGGAGCGTCCGGTAGATACCCCACGCCAGGGGGATGCCGACGAGCGTCCAGGCGATGGCGACGAGCACCCAGCTCATGGGGCTCGGCCGGATGGGATCGACGGGAGTGCTCATCGGACCGGTCCGCCCGCTTCGTGCGCCAGACGACGTTCCGCCTCGAGGTCGGCGTCGCTCATGTAGAACGACTCGTCCACCGGGCGGACGGCCAGATTCGCGAAGAAGCCAATGACCAGGAGGCCGGCGAGGATGTACATCGTGGTGTTATAGGCCGCGGCGGCGGGCACGCCCCGGGCGAGCTGGTATTCCCGCAGCTTGTTCACGAGCGTGGGCCCCAGGATCCCTGCGGCCGACCAAGCCAGCAAGATGCGGCCGTGAATCGCGCCGACGAACCGCGTGCCGAACAGGTCCGCGATGTATGCCGGAATGGTCGCGAACCCACCGCCGTACATCGTCAGGATGACGCAGAAGATCCCCACGAACAACGGCACACTGCCGAGCCGGCCCGCCGACGGTGCGACCGCGTACAACAGGATGCCGAGCGCGAAAAAAATGAAATAGGTGCGCTTGCGGCCGATATAATCCGACATCGACGCCCAGAAGATGCGACCGGCGATGTTGAAGAGGCTCAGCAGCGCCGCAAACCCCGCCCCGATCGTCGCCACCTGCATGCGTTGGTCGCCGACCAGGTCCTTCAGGGCACCGGCGACGCCGATGAGCTTGCCGCCGAACACTTCCTGGAGCATCGGCGACGCCATCCCGATCACGCCGATGCCCGCGCTCACGTTCATGCACAAGACGGTGAACAACAGCCAGAATTGCGGCGTCCGCCACGCTCGACTGACGTGCACCTGGTGCGCGGTGATCATCGCGCTCTGACGAGCCGGCGGTGTCCAGCCGGCTGGCCGCCACCCTTCCTGCGGCACCCGGTAGCCGAACGCGCCGCACAGCATCGCCACGAGGTAGATCGCGCCCAGGGTGACGAACGTCTCCCACACGCCCACCGACGTCGGCGTCGCGTAACGACGCATGAGAATATCCGCCAGCGGGCTGCCGATCAGCGCACCGCCGCCAAATCCCATGATCGCCATGCCGGTGGCCATGCCGCGGCGGTCGGGAAACCACTTGATCAGCGTGGAGACCGGCGAGATGTAACCCAACCCCAGCCCGCATCCCCCGATCACGCCTGAACCGATCCACAGCAAAACGATCTGGTGCACATACACGCCGAGCGCGGAAATAAAGAATCCCCCACCCCAACACAGCGCGGCCACGACGCCGGCCTTGCGAGGTCCCTCTCGCTCGACCCAGCGCCCGAACACCGCGGCCGAGGAGCCCAGGAACAGAAAGAACAGTGAGTACATGATGCCGAGGGTGCTGATCTTCCAGTCGTTCGGGGTGGGCTGCGTGACGCCGATGGCGCGGGAGAGAGGAAGCCAGAACACGCTGAAGCCGTACGCCATGCCGATGGAGAGATGGATGGCCAGCGCCGCCGGCGGTACGAGCCAACGGTTGAAGCCCGGTCCCGCGATGATCCGGTCCTTGGCCAGCAACCCAGCCATGCAGTGATCCTCGAGTGAGATCGGGTGTGGCTCGGATACGACGTCGGACGGCCTCGAGATTATGGTCGCCGCCGCACACCCCCGCAAGGAGTTGTGACGCTAATGGAAGGCGAGTGGCACGGGATGGTGCACGCGGCCGTCCGCGCCTTTCGCGGCAACGTCGAGCGAGTCCACGTCCCACATCACCATCGTGATCAAGTCGCGCTGCGTGGCGAAGGTTCGAAGGTCCAGCGGCGACAGGCCGCGCTCCTTGACCGGGTGGCCCGCCGAATCGGCGCGGTAGGGGTGGGTGTGGAAGGCGCCAACCAGGTGGTCAACCCCGTCGCAGCTCCCGGCCACGGCGAACTGCAGTTGCCTCAGGTCCGCCGCTTCCACCAGCCGGCGAACGAACAACGTCTCGCGCGCGACTTCCCCGGCGAGGCAGCCCAGGTACTCCCGCTGCGTCGGCCTACCCGTGCCGAGCAGCTGCGTGAGCGTGTTCTGATCCGCGAGCTCGTCCCAATGCCGGTTGTTCTCGACCCAGATCGCGCTCATAACCCCGCGCAGCTCCGGTGTCAGGACCACGACGGAGAACTTCGGAGGAAGGGACGCCATGCCGATCACCGCTAGGGCGACGAGGCCCCTCATCGTTTCCGTCTCGCGTACGTCCCCACGAGCTGCGCCATCCCGAGGATGTGGCCCTGCATGGCGGCCTCTACGTCCTGCTTTTGCGCTCCCGGCCGCAACTCGAGGGGCACGTCCAGGGCGTACAGCTTGAAGAAGTAACGGTGAGCGGGGCCCGGTGGCGGACAAGGGCCGCCGTAGCCCGGGTGACGGAAATCGTTCCGCCCCTGGCGGGCGCCACCCAGATCGAGGGCTTCGACCTTGGCTATGGTGTCCGGAAGCTCCGCGGTGGCGGCGGGAAGGTTGTACAGCACCCAGTGCACCCACGCCCCGGCGGGCGCATCGGGATCGTCCATGATCAGCGCGAAGGTCCGCGTCCCGGCTGGCGCGCCGGCCCACGCCACGGGCGGGGATGTGTCGGGCCCATCACAGGTGTGCGGGACCGGGATCGGGGCCCCGTCGACGAACGCAGGACTGGTGAGCGTGAATGCCATGGCATGGGAAGATAACGTCGCGGGGGTGTCAGAGAACCGTGACTAACCTTGAAAGTCTTTCAAATGCGGTGCATTTCTCCCACCTAACCCATGAGCGCTTCCTCGCGTCCACCGCGCCCACGCGGCGTCTTCATCGCCGCCCTCCTCCTGCTCACGCTCGCGCTGGCAGGGGCGATCGCCTTGCAAGCCTACCGCAACTTTCGGGACCACCGCGCGACGGCCGAGCGCGTGTTACGCGACTACGCGCGCCTCGCCGCCGCGCGGTTCGCCAACCGCACCGAGATGGCGCTGTACTACTACGCGTTCTGGCCGGCGGTGGATGCCTTGACGCACATGAAGGCCGGCCTCCGGAACGCGGCGCTCCCCCCGCCCGCGCGCCTTCCGCCCAGCAACGAGCCCCATGCGGCCGACTTTCGCAAGCTCGCCCGCTATACGTTCCGCTACGACCTTCGCACCGGACGCTTGGAAACGGCAGGAGCGACGCCGTCGGCGGCGACGCGCAAATGGCTGCGTGACACCCTGCCCGCGCACAGTCGCACCGTGTATGACCCGAAGGAGCATCTGGGCGCGATTGTCCACACCGTCGATGGGATGTCGCGCGCCATCGTCTACACCGCGGTGAACGACGAGGCCGGAGCCCCGCGCACCTTGGTCGGCCTCGAGGAGGATCCCCGGGGGTTCGAGCCCCTGTACACGGCGGAGGAGGACAAGTTTCCACTGCTGCCGCGCCCGCTGACCGGCGGTGTGGCCTACGACTCGCTTGGCTCCGCGATCGTTACCCAAGCGAACGGCGTCGAGCTGTACCGCTCGCCCGTGCAGTATGCGCCCACCTTCGCGGCGCGAGACTCATTCGAGCATCCGATGATGGGTGCCATGCGCGTACAGGTGGCGCTGCGACCCGACGTGGCGCCGAAGCTGGTGATCGGCGGGATACCGCGATCGAACGTACCGATGCTGATTTCGCTCCTCGCACTGACCGCCGGTCTGGTCGTCGCAGCCCTCCTGCAACTACACCGAGAATACGAACTGGCGCGGCTGCGCGCGGACTTCGTCTCGGGCGTCTCGCACGAGCTCCGAACGCCGCTGGCCCAGATCCGCATGTTCTCGGAGACGCTCCTGCTGGGTCGGGTGCGCTCTGACCGGGAGCAAATCCGCTCACTCGAAATCATCGACCAGGAAGCGCGTCGTCTCACGCACCTCGTCGAGAACCTGCTCCATTTCTCGCGCTCCGAGCGACAGGTGACGCGACTCTCCCCCGCGCCCGCACCGCTCGGGCCGTTGGTGCGTGCAGCGGTCGAAGCGTTCGCTCCGCTCGCGGCCACGAGGGGCATCACCCTCGCCACCGACATCGCCGATGGTCTCGTCGGACTGGTCGACGCCGAGGCGCTGCGCCAAATGCTGCTCAACTTGCTCGACAACGCGGCCAAGTATGGGCCACCCGACCAGACGGTCACGGTGGGGCTGAGCGCGTCCGAGGGCCGCGCGCGGCTCTGGGTGGACGACCAGGGGCCAGGCATTCCCGCAGCCGACCGCGAGCGCATTTGGGAGCGGTTCTGGCGGCTGGAGCGGGATCGCGGCTCGTCGATCGCAGGGACCGGCATCGGTCTCTCGGTCGTGCGGGAGCTGGTGGCGCTGCACGGCGGCCGCGCATGGGCCGAGGACGCCCCACAGGGCGGGGCACGCTTCGTGATCGAGCTGCCCCTCCTGGCGCAGGGCGAGTTCGCGCCAG